>CAZHMQ010000072.1:0-11093 GCA_964533645.1 uncultured Coxiellaceae bacterium | reverse complement strand
GGACATCGCCCTTTCACGGCGGAAACATGGGTTCAAATCCCATTGGGGACGCCATTCTACATCTTCCGAACATTGGAGTATGTAATCGAATGGCATTTGCAGCTCGTAGAGCACCTTTCCATCACTTATCTGTAAGTTCTGAAGTACAAATTTAATAAGATGTCGTTTTTGATCCACTTCCGAACTTTTAAATAAATCGTAAGCATTTGCAAGTAATGAAACAATGTATTTAGACGTTGTATAGTAATCACCGTTAGCATTTTCTAATTTGGTTAGACGGGCGTGCAGATCTGTTTGTTGTGAACTAAAGTCTTGGTAAAATTTGTCATAGTCGCTTTCAGTAATTCTCCCCTTGAGTTTATCAAGGTATAAATTATCAAGCATTGTCGTTAAAGTTTTCTTATCACTTTGTAGTTTGCTGAGTTGCTGTTTGTACAGTGCTGCTTGATGAGAATTTAGTTCATTGAGTAGATCTGTCGTTTGATCTGCAATGTCTTGTGGTATTTGAAGTTTTTTAAATATAGTCTCAAAAGCTTCAGTTATCTTTTCTTCCCGTAACCATACTGCACCATGTTTACCGTTGTATTCAGTGCAATGGTAATAAGCAAATCCTTTTTGGCGCTCAGGTGTAATGGTCAGTCCGCACTGGCCACATCGCAGCATGCCTCGATATAAAAATGGTTTGCCATCTAATTTGGGTAAACTTTTTTTATTGAATTTATTTTTGTGGTTAGATACGGTTAAAAATAAATCTTTAGTTATGATGGGTTGATATTTATGGGGATACAGTTGTCCGTTAACTTTCATTTCACCATAATAAAAGGGACGATCAAGTATATTTGCTACTGCTGTGCAATCCCACTTGTGTCCATAATCATTGTTAATTTTCATGGCAAGTGTTTTGAGTGAATAAAGCCCTGAACTATAAAGTTCAAACATTTTTTGCACAATGAGTGATGCATATTCATGTGGCACTAAATTCTTTTTACCAGCAGCATCAGTTACAGATTTGTAACCATAAGGTGCCTTTGCTATCCATTCACCCTGGCGCAATTTTTGTTCAATTGCACGCTTTACGTTATCACTTACAGCATCTGAATAATACTTGGCAAGACCAAGACTAATACTAAATTGAAATTTTTCGGTAGCGGACAATTTACTATTAAGAATTTGACCGTCAGATACAAAATGCAACTCAATTTCATCTTGAAGAGCTTTTTCATAGAGCAGTGAAATACGTTTATCAAACATATTACGTGTTAAGCGATCTACCTTATCACAGCATACGGCGATCTTTTGTTTGCTTGATAAGATAACATCAAGTATTTTTTCAAATTCAGTGCGAGTTTGTTTGTAAGCACTTTCATCAAAACTGTAAACAACATCAACTATAAAACCTTTGTTAACACAATATTTTTCAAGTCGTGCAATTTGTGCTGGTAAAGAATTCCCAGCTTCTTTTTGTTCTTCTGTGCTGACGCGTGCAATCAAAATGGCTTTCATGTAATTCCTTTGATGTAGTAAAAAATTATTTGTTTATTTTTTGGATATCTTTGGAAGTTCAACTTGAATTGGAACATTCAGGTATCTGCCATTACGTTCTATTTTAAAATGTTTACAGCCTAAACCTTTTAAGACCTTTAAAAATACTGTCAAACTATAATCTTTTTTAGTTCCTGAACGCATTGATTGAATAATAGTAGGAGATACACCAGATATTTTTGCAAGTTGTCGTACGGAAGTTTTATCTTGTTCCATGATAGCTAAAAGCATTTCTTCAAGTGCAAAATCTTGCATTTCAAGATCAAATTTTTTTCGTTGCTTTGGTGTTAATTTTGCAAGTGTTTGCTCAACGGTTGATAATTCTTGAATTGATTTTTCATTTTTAATTTTTTTATTTATTTTCATAATATTTTCCTTTTTTACATCTATTTTCATAATCTTGTTGTAATTTTACAGCTTTATCAAAATCTTTTTTAGACATTTTATCAGTCTTTTTTTCATAAGCATTCGTAATAATAATTTTTCCACCTTTAAAAAAGAAGCAGAAAAATCTATCAGGTTTTGGCTTAAAAACGTAAATTCCATCTTCTTCATAACGAAATTTTTTTTTACTTTTAATTGAACCTAAGTCTCCCATCCAAATAAGTAGTTTCGTTAATTGCAATCTACGATCACTGCTTAATGCTTTATAATAGTCTAAAGCTTCGCTCCTATCTAAATCATTAAAGTACCACTCTATAGTGAAAACTTGACCCTCATAAGCAATATATTTTTTATCTAATTTCATTATCTACTTTTCTTTTATGATTTTTTACTTTTATATTCAAAATATGAAAGTATTGTATCACGCTTCAAGTACAAATCTATATCTTATTATTTTTGAGTCTAAAAGCTTTATACCTTGATATTTGCTTTTTTATAATCTCAAAAGAATTATGACCAGTTGGTACTATCAAATTATCAAACGTACTTATCATTCTGTTCCAGCTGCGTTCATGTTGTTTTTTAAAAAGTTTTTTTATTTCATCGGCAGTCATAGTTTCAAGTAGTTTTTTATATCCTATGCAGCTTAAAATATCCTTTGGTTTAGCTGATGGATTATACACGATTAAAGTAGATAGTAGAGCTTGATCACTGCTTGGCTTAAAATTAGAAATTTGTGATCTTTTTTGTTCAATAAAATCTACATAATGCAGTAAAACTTTTTTAGAAATAGTTGGTTTAAAAATTTTCTGAAAAGTGAGATTATTTTTTATCTTTAATGTTTCAAATAATTTTTTAATAACAGCTCGTTTGTTAAGCCGTACTTCCATGCGCAGCAGTTCAAACTTTTTCTTTTTGGATCTCAATTTTGTAAGTCTTTTTAAATCGAAATGATTATAGGTATCAATTGCTCGTTTTGAGCTGGTTTGTTTTGATGTTATAAGATCAAATATCTTGTCATAAAACACAACTTCATAGCTGTTACAATGCCATTTAAAACTATGTCCAGAATTTCTGTAATTTGTTTGATTGTGATCAAGACGAGAGGATGCACAACTCTCTTTAATTTTTTGAATATAGTGAAAAGGGGTAGAACCATCGTGGAGTGTTATATTTTTTGAGAAGTGAACGGTAGTAATTGCTGCCTGCGCTAAGTTAGCAGGTTCAATCAATACATTCATGCTCAGTAATTTTTCATGCAGTACACGTATAATTTGATTCAAATCTTGAGCTCGTAATTCTTCTACATTATTTCCAAAAAGTAACTTAGGTAGTGATGCTTCAATGGTAAGCATGATTTCAGATATACCCAGCAGATTCATGCGGCGAGATAGTGTTAATCTCGGTAAATAATTACCTTCTTTAATGTCTTTTTTGTGAGGATTTTGAACAGCCCTAAGTGCTTGATTTTGATATACTAGATCAGTATTTGGCGTGAAGCTTGATGACTTGAGAACTTTGAAATGTCGGGGTGGTATTAAAAGAACTATGGTGTCTATCATGGGTGAGATACATCTAGTAATGGTTAAGGATAAATATTGATGCAAGCTGCATAATTTCCGATATACTTTAGCTCATATTTACAAGAAGTAATATCTCTTTAATTAATAATCTATGAAATAAAAAATCCCCAACCAATAAAGTTCAGGGATTTTTTGGTATTTAAATTTAAGATCTTAATAAGCCCATTCGCCAGTTTCAAATTGTTCTTCTACTTTTTCTTCAGCCCTCAAC
Source organism: uncultured Coxiellaceae bacterium (assembly GCA_964533645.1). Taxonomy (GTDB): domain Bacteria; phylum Pseudomonadota; class Gammaproteobacteria; order DSM-16500; family DSM-16500; genus JABDBK01. The sequence goes on along the minus strand of CAZHMQ010000072.1, from coordinate 7,373 downwards.
AATTCATTAAGGCCTTTAATTAAAAGTTGTTGTTGTTTAATTTGTTGTTGTTTTAGTGACATATTTCCAAGTTTATTCTTAGGAAGTTGAGAGCCTCCTGTTACCGTTTTAATATTAAAAGCCTGCGTGTTTTTAATTACTTTTTTTAAACGATTTATTTCTTTTGTTAAAACAGTAGGGTCTGTCACATAGTCGTAGTTTAATTCTCTTTGTTGTTCTATTGCCTGTAGCATTGGAACCGTTAGTAATCCAAATACTGAGCCTAAGATAATGCGTTTTATAATCTGTTTCATTAAAAATCTCCTTTTTTGATTTGTAACTATGTAAGCCAAAACCTATTGGCCTTATTATTCAGTTTAGCGCAATGGAGGGGGGGGGTAGAGTCAATAGTTTGAAAGGTTAAGGATAAATATTGGTATATGTATAACGGTTTTAAGAAATAAAGAAAGAGTGAGTAATCGTTAAATAATAAAGGCCCGCTAATCAGCGAGCCTTTTGTTCTTAAGTTCAATTCTTTTATTTGTTCTTTTTGTGGACTGTCTTTTGCTTTGTTTCTCATTTCTTTGTCAACAGTCATAAGAAGCATACAGAATCGAGCGAAATTCATACGAGCTTCATGTGAAAGCACAACGCATGATGCCTTGTTCGCGTATACAACATTCGATTTTACTTTTACTGAAACACGTCCTGATAGTTTGTTACAACGTACCATTGTTTTCCTTTAGGGGCATATATCAATTTGTTTGATATATAAAAATACAATTAATAATTAGAAATGCAGTGGGCGATTTTTTTGAATGCGGTTTGCCGTTTCCGGCAGAATTACGCTAGTAACGTAGACGGAGAACTTTGCAATACCGCAAAAATTTCAGAATTTTTCATAAACTTCCTTAATTCTTGAGGATTATACAACGAAAAGCATTCTAATGATTATTCTTTGAAAAGCAAATGTTGGTTTTGTTTTTGAAGCAATAATGCGATCTTTGCTTTCTTTAATCCAACGAGCAAACTTATCTTTTTTAAAAATTTGAAATGAGTCAATATCGGAAAAGCTTGGCCAAAACAAAATCCACCCGACGTAGTCCTACGTAGCTTACTGCAAGGCAGTGCGTAGTAGTAAATGGCGAGTGGATTTTAGGTTCAAGGTTTTAAACTAAGCGTTGGCTTAATGCATTTTTAATGTTAACAACAGCAACCTAGCAGGTCATGTAAAATTTCTGTTGGATTTGGAAGTACAATGTGTTTTGGCAATTTGTCATATGAGTATGATACTGTTGTAGCAAGTGCTTGCATTAATCGTGTTTCACCGTTAGCTGGTTGTCCTGGACGATCTAATTCATCGTTAAAATTATAATGTTTGCGAGTTGATGCTGGTTGTTCTAAATATTCACTTAGTTTTAAAGGGCATATATTAAATGAAAGATTTTCGTTGTTGTTTACTGAACCCTTTGGAACTTGTGGAATATCAACAGTAACGCTTTCTGTTGATGCTGCAATTATTACTTTTTGCACCACAACTTCAATTCCTGATGGCGTGACAACACTTTGAGAAATACGTACAAGAATATCAATTGAGCTTGATGTCTGTAGGGATAATTTTAAAGTTTTGCCAGATTTTTTAACAGATTCAGGTAATTTATCAAACGCAGCTCCAGAGAATAAATCTTTCCAACGATCGGCTACTTGATTAATATTTGCAGTGCCTGCAGACGGACAGGGTAGTTTTATAACTTGATTGTTTTTAATGTCGTCATATTTAAATTCAAAAATATTTTGTGGTGATTTTTTTAACTGTTCGTTGAGCTCTTTCCATCGAAGATTGGGACCAGGTTGCTTGGTTGTATCAGCCTTTGCTTCTTCTATTTTTAGGTGCCAGGTTGCTTCAGGCATAATAGACACGTCAACAGTTTGAACTGAATTATTGTTTGATCTGTCCATTGCTAAGAAATGTACTTGTTGAGATTTTCGTTCAGGCGTAAATTTGATGACTTGGGTAACATAAAATTGATCTTTACCAGCTCCCTTTGGCCACATATTTTTAATTTGAACAATCATTGTTTCTTTACAGTCTGGCAAGGTTAAAGTGACTTTTTTGCCAGAATGGCGAACTTCTGCTGGAAGAGCATCAAATCTCTTTCCAGTTTCATTTGCGACAAAAAAATCAGAATCATCATTTTTTGATTGCAAACTTAATGCAATAAAAGATGTGAACAATGTAATACTTAAAATGCGCGAGAACTTCATAGTATTTCCTTTTTTTAGAGACATTTTTTATAGCAACGATTTGCTATTTCGTAAGCATGGTGATTAAGCAATGATAAAATCAAGAGTTTCGCTATAAGCCATTTTTCAGTGTTGCAGAAAACGAATGTTTGATTAATGAGTATCATGAGATTGGTTATGCAAAGTTGGCTTCACAATTTAATTTGTTTGATGGTTGAAAAGTTCTAAAATAGACCACCAAGTTTTGTATAATTTAAATTTGATAATGGGGCTGACACAATATCAGCCCTATTTCTATTAAATAACCAAGTTTAAATTTTTAAACAATATCTGAATTGTCTCAGCAGAAAAGCCGTATTCAATGTCTCCTGTTCTGAATGCCAAGGGGATTCGACGCCAATAAAAATTAAAATCCACTTGCGTAATCAGGTGGATTTTTTTATGAGTAAAATTTAATAATTTATGCCCCGTTACGACTTAAAACATTTCAAACTGTTGAATATGAAACCGCTTAGGTCTATGATTAAAACGCGTGTCAAATTATTAAATATTAGAGCAATTAATTTTTGGGGAAATTTATGAACTTGTTTAAAAAAATCTTTTTTGCTGGTCTTGGCTTAAGTTGTTTGAATACTACTGAAATTAAGACATCTGCAGTATCTAACCTCAATTTTAACACATCTGTTCAACAAGAATTTAAGCAAGCAGTAGATTTTCAATCAAAATGTATGCCTGAAAAAACAGAACAAGAGATTAGAAAATATTTGTCATTATTTTCTACCGGTACAACCAAAAAAGATCATATTATGACATTGCAGGATTTACGTGCATGTGTTTTGCAAAATCCAAACAATAGCGCTATGGCAGAGCAGGTACAGGATATACAAGATACCTTTAATGCATTAAAGCAGCGCATGGCAATACCAGATGAAGTAGAGATTTTGTTTTTAAAGGATGACGCTGAGGATGCTTTGTATAATGTTTTTGATCGTAAGGTTTATCTTTCACCTCGGTTCTTTGGCGATGGTCCAACCAAAAAATTATTTAAATTAATTCACGAGTTAACGCATTGCCAGCAGCATATGCGGGAAGGATTGATAGCAATGAGTGATGGTAAGAAGAATGCTGTGCATGAACGGCAAGCAGACATTCAGGCTGCTCAAGCAATATCATGTCCGATATGTATGCAAATAGTTGAGGATGATTTTTCTGATGATAAAGACCGGGCAAGATTGGGCTATTTAACGAAAGCTGATATTGCAGCTTATAAATCAAATAAGCAGGCGCAAGATATTTGCAGTGCGCACAAGGCAGATACCGTTGATAATCAACGATTAAAAGCATTGTTGCAAGTATCTTCAGAGTCATTAAATATTTTTCAGAAAGCTTTGGCATGGATGCAGGCGGATAAAAAATCTATTCAAAGAGCAGAATTAGACTTTCAAATAGGTTACATGAAAGATCGTTTGTCTTCTGTGAGGTTTAATAAATAGTTTTAAAATGGTCCTCTACGGGACGCCACTAAATTTAAAAATCCACCTGATTACTCAAGTGGATTTTTTTATGTATACATTGTGACAATATAGGCCCTGGTTTTTATAAAATTAGAGCACCCTTTTGTGCTAAAAAGGCTTTGCTGCCATACTATTTATAGGGTTAAAAATGGGGCAAATGGAGCTCTTGAAAGCCCCTTAAATGGGATGTTTTTATGAAAAAACTATTATTAATTTTATCAATTTTGGGCTTATATCAGCCAATTCACTCGGCTGCTGTTTTTAATAGCTTTAAATCTAAAGCCGCTGTAGCGACAACTGCTTTAATGTATGGCGCATATCGTTATAACAAATCTAAGACAGAACCTTCTGCAGAGCAAAAATATGTATTTACTCAGCTAAAAGAGCATATGGGCATTAAAGAGAAGATACCTTTTTCTCTAGCAAAAAGAGATTTTATTGGGGGCAAAGCATGTTATAGAAGCATTTATATAAGCTTTTTTAAAGGGGACAAGAAAATTTTGTGGAGCAATAGAGTGTATCTTGAAGAAGACGCAGAAAATGATATTTTTACTATTTTTGCACTTGCTCATGAACTTGAGCATCATCGTCAAAAGTATAAATATCCGGGCAGTTATCATGGCAGTGATTCAAGGTTAAAAGAGAATGGCGCTGATGAAATTGCTATTAAAATGATTACATGCCCAGATTGCGTTCAAAAAATTAAAGAGCATAGATCTGAAGAATGTAGATTACTAGGTTATTGGGGGCCTAAAGAATTTGATGATTATACAGATATTCTTTTAAGGCAGGGATATGATCGCAATTCTGGCGTAATTTTGGATTGTGAGCGAAAATTTTATCAAACAAAATAATAGAATCTTGTTAAAATTTATAAAAATTAAGAGATGACTAAGAAGGTGCTTTTCCTAATGCATTTATCTAATTCGAATACACATTTTTTTGCGCCAATGATTATGGGGTCGCACAGTTTTTAGTTGTTTGAAAAATATTTATAAAAGTTCTAAGTCCTACCCCACTAAATTTAAAAATCCACTTGAGTAATCAGGAGGATTTTTTAGGTCTAATTAGGAGCCAATTTTACGGCACGTTATGAATTTTGTACACTTTATGATAAACATTTGAAGACTAAAATTGCCAAATTTTATTGCTTTCTATAATGAAAAAGACCCCATCAGCAGTTTGAATTATTTAATCCCTTTAGGATATTTAAATAGTCGAGGAGAGAAAATAACGTTTTTAGTCTCATCTACTAGGTCAGGCTGTTCAATTTTTTTTGTGGATATATACTATTTATATACCGTTTTCAGGCAAATAAAATATAAAATTATGAGGGGTTTAACAATTATGAAAAAAATGTATAAATATTTTTACTCTTTGTTATTGGTGCTTGGTTTTGTTCAATTTGATGGTGCACAGATGGAATCAGTTTCAAGTTTATTAGCTGCAACAGATTACTCAAATATATCACAAGATAAATTATATAATATGGTAAGAGAGGTTGTGTGGGAGTATCGATCACATTACATTACTGAACTTGAGCCTAATTTTAATTATTGGCGTGATCAAGCACTTATAGCGGTCGCTGTGAAAGGTCATATACATGTGCTAAAAATGCTTATTCACGCAGGAGCTGATGTTAATGCCAAAGAACGTTGCGGAACTAACCCTTCGGGAACTACAGCTCTTATGTATGCTGTAAAGTATGGTTATGTCGATATAATAGAAGAGCTTATAAAAGCAGGAGCTAATGTCAATGAATCGGACAACGATCCATTTTGTACAGCTCTTTTTTATGCTGTTAATTATGATCGAATGGATATAGCAAGAAGACTTTTACAGATTCCAGGAATTAAAATAATAGATTATGATTATTTGCCGTTTCGAAGTAAAGAAATGAAACAGCTAATTAATGCTTTTGAGAAACTCCATTAAATTTTTTTAAATGTCTTTTTGTGTGATCTTTAAGTAATAAGTTGACATCAAAATTTTGAATAGAAGGCTATCTCAAGAAGTATCAAACAAAGTGAGATACGAAAACGGACGTAATTAAAAATATTAAAATATATCGGTAGAATTTTTATGAAGAATCAAATTTTTTTAATAACAATTTTTTGCTTAATTCCAAATATTTTTTTCCCAATGGATGATAAACAATCAGATTCGCGTTCTGCTGAATCTATTCCTGTAACTCTGTCTCTGGAAAATGAAAAGGCTTTGCTCAGCTTTGTCAAAAAGCAGCTTGTTCAACAAGGAGCGTTCCCTGAAAATGTAGATTTATGCTTGAAAGAATTTAATTTGGATAAAGGTCATCAGGATTCCAAGTTAGGTCAAAGGTATGATGTTAGGGTTGTGGCTAAGTGGTTTACTTATAATCTTGTTCAAAGTGAGCCAGGTATACATGTTTTAAAGACGGAGCAACATGGTTGTGATTTATTTTCACATATGTTTGATAGCGGATTAATAGCAGCAGGTGTTCAGTTGGGACAAGAACATTAATTTGGTAAATTTTTAATATCTATAAAATGAGGAAATTCATGAAAAAATTATTGATAGCAGGATATTTGATATTTGTAGTAAGCAATGCAACATGTAAAGATTATACGATTACTAAAGAAAACAGAAAACAGGTTTTTCAAGAACAGGATGATAAAAAAAAGCAAGAGAATGAAAAACAATTACGGGAATCTAGACAGGAATTAAAAATTGAATATTTACGTTTATGTTGGGATCTTCTTTTTTCAGAAAAAAAATGTGTATTAAGGGTGGATAGATTTTGTCTTGAAGATTGGTTAACGGCTGATTATCCTTCTGAGTTTTTACTTAGGATAGAAGGAAAATCTTCAGGGAATAATGAAGATGATGAAATAAAAGTTAAAATACACAGAAAATATTGGGAGGGAGAAGAACGTCCTAGTCTTGGTTTATTTTGTGGCCTATATTTAAAATATTTATTAGCAAGATCTTGTTTAACAGCAGAAGAAAAACAAAAATTTAAAAATATTATTTTAGGCCATACAAATGGTACTATTAGTCGTGATGGTTCAACCTTAATCATTTCTGATGTCATATATAGCTAATAAAATTAAAAATAAATAATTTAAATAAATAGGGCTGGAGAAATTCCATCCTATTTTTTTTGTTTTATATCGTGATATTTATCGCTTTAAACAATATTTAAATCTAAACTAAAATCGTAAGAGAGGCCTAGGGTTTCCAAGGTGCTATCCATCACTTATCTGCAGGTTGCAAGTACAAATTTCATCAAATGCTGTTTTTAATAAGCATATTTTAAATAAAAATGATTCATAAACAATTCAGATGGGTCATATTGTTTTTTGAGATCGAAGAAATTATTTAATTGAGGATAAGCAGATAATGCTTGTTTTTTTGTTGCATGAAGCTGAATTGGTAAATAGTATACGCCATTTAATTGTACTGCTTTTTTAATCAGATATTGTGTCCATTCTTTCGTTTTATCATTATCCTTACTGGTCAATTTTTGATTAAAGAATACAACAACACCCACTCGGTCAGTTGGAGTATAAGAAAGATAGCTTTCTGTATTTTTTGGAATAAACCTTAAATTAACATGCATTACATTAACATTTAGATTCTTAGTGATTGTTTCTAATG
>CAZHMQ010000071.1:0-11154 GCA_964533645.1 uncultured Coxiellaceae bacterium | reverse complement strand
TGCATGGGGTGCAAGTGGTCGCCGGTTCAAATCCGGCCGTCCCGACCATTTGATCTTCATTACATGCTATGTTTACAAGGAAGAGAAGTGTGGAAAAGATTTGGTTAAATAGCTATCCAAAAGGTGTTCCTTTCGAAATTGATCCTAATTTATATGAATCTGTCGTTGATGTGCTTGATAAAAGTTGTGTTTTATATGCACGGGATCCTGCATTTTATAATTTAGGCGTAACAATGACCTATCAAGAGTATAGTGATTATTCATTAGCTTTTGCTGCTTATTTACAGCAAGTTCTTAAGTTAAAAAAAGGCGATCGTATTGCGATCATGATGCCAAATATCTTGCAGTATCCAGTTGCGATGTTTGGAGCTTTACGTGCAGGTCTTATTATCGTTAATGTGAATCCTTTATATACTGTACCTGAATTGGTGCATCAACTTACTGATTCAGAAACAACGACTATTGTTGTGATGGCAAATTTTGCTGGCACAGTGGAAAAAGCTCTGCCCTCTACCTCTATAAAAAATGTCATTATTACAGATATTGGAGATCTTTTTCCTCGTCCTAAAGCTTGGTTGTTGAAGTTTTATCTAAAATATATAAAGAAAAAAATTCCCGCCATCACCATACCCAAAGCAATTAACTTCAGAAAAGCTATTTTACAGGGCGGTGTGTTAGCTTATGAAAAAGTTTCATTGACACACGAAGATATAGCATTTTTACAATATACAGGCGGAACGACGGGTGTCTCTAAAGGCGCAATGTTAACTCACCGAAATTTAGTTTCTAACATCTTACAGGCCGAAGCTTGGTTCAGTCCAATCTTAAGATCAGAAAGAGAGATTATGATTACTGCATTGCCGCTTTATCATATTTTTTCTTTAACAGCGAACTGTTTATTTATGTCTAAATTAGGCGGCTTAAATGTATTAATTACTGATCCGCGTGATATATCACGACTTGTTGCGGATATGTCGAAATTTAAGTTTACTGTTATCACGGGTGTTAATACTTTGTTTTTAGCTTTATTGAATAATGAAGCATTTGCGAAGCTAGATTTTAGTAGCATGAAAATAAGTTTGGGTGGCGGCATGTCTGTGCAGAGGCCTGTAGCGGAGAAATGGCAAGCCACGACAGGCAAGCCTTTATTGGAAGCTTATGGACTCACAGAAACATCTCCTTGTGTGACTATTAATCCTCCTAATCTCAAGGCGTATAATGGGACGGTGGGTTTGCCTGTTTCATCAACGAATGTTTGTATTTTGAATGATATGAGGCAAGAATTGCCTGTCGATCAACCTGGTGAACTGGCCGTTAAAGGCCCACAGGTCATGTTAGGTTATTGGCGTAATCCTCAGGAAACACAAAAAATCTTTACGTCAGATGGGTGGCTACTGACGGGGGATATTGCATCTATTAATGAGCAAGGATTCGTACGTATTTTAGAGCGAAAAAAAGACATGATTTTGGTTTCGGGATTTAATGTTTATCCTAATGAAATCGAAGATGTGTTAATGCATTTAAAAGGTGTACAAGAAGCAGCGGTGGTCGGAGTGGCTGATGATAACTCTGGGGAAGCCGTTAAGGCTTTTATTGTTAAAAACGATGAATCTCTCGCAGCTCATGATGTTTTGCGTTTTTGTAAAGAAAATTTGACAGGGTACAAAATTCCTAAGCATATCGTTTTTTGTAAGGAACTACCTAAAACGAATGTAGGTAAAATACTGCGTCGTGCCTTAAAAAACAATAAGATAGCTGCGCAGATATAATCTAGGATAATCGTGTCCGCGTGCGTGCCTGTGCCCGTGCGCGGCTTTCTATTGTTCTAAAAAAACACGGACACGATTTACATAAGATCGCTATAAATTTATAAAAACCAGCGCTTCTCCATCAAAAACATGGTATAATTTTGCAGATTTATAATACCAAAATCCAATAAACCTTAGACAATAAAAGACCTGGAAAAATCATATGGAAACCCCATTTGCTAAAGAAGTACAGAAAGTTAGTCTTGAGGAAGAATTAAGGCAGTCTTACCTTGCTTATGCTATGAGCGTTATTGTTGGCCGTGCCCTTCCTGATGTTCGTGACGGTTTAAAACCCGTCCATAGGCGCGTGTTATTTGCCATGCATGAATTGGGTAACGACTGGAATAAACCTTATAAAAAATCTGCTCGTGTGGTCGGTGATGTAATAGGTAAATACCATCCTCATGGAGAGACAGCTGTTTACGATACCATTGTACGTATGGCTCAACCTTTTACCATGCGCGGCATGTTAATCGATGGGCAAGGAAATTTTGGTTCGGTTGACGGTGACTCTGCTGCGGCGATGCGTTATACCGAAGTTAGGATGTCCCGATTTGGTCATGCATTGCTTGCAGACCTTGAAAAAGAAACGGTTGACTTTATTCCCAATTATGATGAAACAGAAATGGTTCCCACCGTCATGCCGACGCGTGTGCCAAATTTGTTAGTCAATGGTTCATCAGGTATTGCTGTCGGTATGGCAACAAATATTCCCACGCATAACTTGACGGAAGTCATTAATGCTTGCATTGCGATGATTGCTAATCCTGCGTTAAGCGTTGATGAAATTATGCAATATATTCCTGGTCCTGATTTTCCAACAGCTGCCATTATTCATGGTCGTGGTGGTATTGTAGAGGCCTATAGAACAGGTCGTGGGCGCATTTCAGTACGTGCAAAAACCCATATCGAATCCGATGAAAAATCAAATAAAGACAAGATTATTGTTACTGAACTACCGTATCAAGTTAATAAAGCACGACTTATTGAACGTATTGCTGAATTAGTTAAAGAAAAAAAACTTGAAGGCATTATGGGTTTGCGTGATGAATCCGATAAACAAGGTATGCGCATTGTGATTGAATTGCGTCGCGGTGAAAACGTGGATGTGGTGCTCAATAATTTATACGTTCATACGCAATTGCAAACAGTTTTTGGTATTAATATGGTGGCTTTAGTCGATGGCCAGCCACGTACACTTAATATTAAGCAATTGTTAGAGGCATTCTTGCGTCATCGACGTGAAGTTGTCACACGTCGTAGCATTTATGATTTACGCAAAGCGAGAGAACGTGCACATATTTTAGAAGGACTTGCCGTTGCGCTCGCTAATATTGATGAAATGATAGTACTTATCAAACGTGCTAAAGATCCGGCTGAAGCAAAAACTCAGTTGATGGGACGAGCTTGGCACGCAGCTGATATGATTACTATGTTGAGTCGAGTTGAAGGTTTAGTGCATTATGGTCTTGCAAATGATGGATATCATCTATCACCGGAACAAGCACAATCCATACTTGATATGCGTTTGCATCGATTAACTGGTCTCGAACAAGATAAAATCATTGGTGAACATAAAGAACTTCAAAAAATCATCGCGGAGTTAAACGAAATTTTGACAAATCCTATACGTTTAATGGAAGTCATCCATGATGAGCTGCAAGAAATAAAAGAACAATTTGGTGACGCACGACGAACTGAAATTATCGAAAGCGAAGGTGATTTTTGTTTAGAAGATTTAGTTCCCGATGAAAATGTGGTCGTGACATTGTCCCATGAGGGTTATGCTAAATCGCAACCAACGGCTCTTTATCAAGCACAACATAGAGGTGGTAAAGGTAAATCAGCTACCAATGTAAAAGAAGAAGACTTCATAGAGCAAGTCCTTGTTGCAAACATGCATGATACTATTTTATGTTTTTCAAACCGTGGCAAAGTATATTGGCTCAGGGTTTATCAATTGCCTCAAGCTAGCCGAAATTCACGAGGCAGGCCTATTGTTAATTTATTACCTTTGGTCGCAGGTGAAAAAATTAGTGCTATTCTACCTATACGCGAATATTCAGATGATAAGTTTGTCTTCATGGCGACATCGTTTGGCACCGTTAAAAAAGTTGAATTAAAAGAATTTTCACGTCCGCGCTCATCTGGAATTATTGCGCTTGAATTAAATGAGAATGATAAGTTAATAGGCGTTGCTATTACTCATGGTGCGCAAGATGTCATGTTATTTACGAGCGCAGGAAAAGCCATTCGCTTTACTGAAGAAGAAGTTCGTTGTATGGGAAGAACAGCGCGTGGTGTGCGTGGTGTTAAGTTACCTAAAGATGAGCGCGTTATCTCCCTCGTTGTCGTAGCGCCCGTAGGTGATATGTTAATAGCAACAGAAAATGGCTATGGTAAACGCACCGCTTGTGACGAATATCGTTTAACAGGCCGTGGTGGGCAAGGTGTTATCTCCATTCAAGTCAATGAACGCAATGGAAAAGTGATAGGTGCTTGCCAAGTTAAATCAGAAAATGAAGTCATGTTGATAAGCAATAAAGGTACTTTAGTTAGAGTGCCTGTGAGTGAAATATCCTTGATTGGTAGAAATACTCAAGGCGTACGCTTAATTAATTTATCTAATGACGAAATATTAGTCGGTTTTGAAAAAGTTGCAACATTGAATGGAGAAATGAACGAAAGTGCACAAGATTCCAGTAATAACCATTGATGGAGCAAGTGGAACTGGCAAAGGAGTTGTTACTCAAAGAATAGCGCAACAGCTAGGATGGAAGTTGCTAGACAGTGGTGCTTTATATCGAGTGTTGGCATTGGCGGCACAAAAGCATACCGTATCATTAGACAATGCATTAAAGTTAACAGAATTAGCTCTTAAGTTGGATGTCGTGTTTGTTAGCGCAGAAATCGGACAATTTCCGCGAGTTCAACTAGAAGGGCAAGATGTTACCCAGTTGATACGAGATGAAGCTACAGGCAATGCCGCCTCAAAAGTGGGTGCTTTACCCGATGTTAGAACTGCATTATTGGCTAGGCAGAGAGCTTTTCGAGAAGTTCCGGGGCTGGTAACTGATGGTCGCGATATGGGTACTGTTGTATTTCCAGATGCCATTCTTAAAATTTTCTTAACCGCAAGTCCAGAAGAACGTGCTTTAAGACGCTATAATCAGTTGAAGGACATGGGTATTCATGCTAACCTGAGCGACCTTGTGGTGGGCTTACGGGAGCGTGATAAACGTGATCAGGAGCGCGCTGTAGCCCCTCTCAAACCTGCAAAGGATGCATTCTGTATAGATACTGATCATCTTACTGTTGAGCAAGTGGTTGAGTGTATTATGACAGAGGTAAAAAAAGTATTGGCGTGATCTTTATATAGAGTATATAGGAGGATCACAAGGGCTTGTTTACAATTCGCTAGGCCAGCATAGTAGAATTGTAAACAGCCCGTATTATTAACTAACCGTTTTGATGATCGTAATGATCCAGGAAGAAGTAAAAGTATGAGTAGTATGAACGAAAGTTTTGCGCAATTATTTGAAGAAAGCCTTCATGAAACCCCTATGGTCCCAGGAGCAATTATTACTGGTAAAGTCACACGTATAGCATCTGAATATGTTGTGGTAAGTGCAGGATTAAAATCCGAATCTATTATTCCTATCGAACAATTTAAAGATGAAAGAGGAAATCTTGAAGTTGTCGTAGGCGATGAAGTGAAAGTTGCATTAGATGCCGTAGAAGATGGTTTTGGTATTACTCGCTTATCTCGTGAACGTGCAAAACGTTTAGAGTCATGGGCAGCATTAGAGCAAGCGTATACTGATAAAGTCACCGTACGTGGCGTCATTCAAGGACGCGTTAAAGGTGGTTTCACAGTCGAAATTAATAAAATTCGTGCATTCTTACCCGGTTCATTAGTTGATGTTAAGCCTGTGCGTGATCCAGAAGCGCTAGAAGGTAAAGAGTTTGATTTCAAAGTTATCAAGATAGACGCGAAGCGTAATAACATTGTTGTATCACGTCGTTCGGCGATGGAAGCAGAAAATAGCGTAGAAAGAGAAGCGTTATTAGAAAATCTGCATGAAGGCGATGAAGTGAAGGGTATTGTTAAGAATTTAACAGATTACGGCGCATTTATCGATTTAGGTGGTGTGGATGGCTTGCTGCATATTACAGATATGTCATGGAAACGTATTAAACATCCAAGCGAAATTTTATCCATTGGCGACGAAATCAAAGTTAAAATACTTAAATTTGATCGTGACAATGCTCGTGTATCCTTAGGTCTTAAGCAATTGGGCGATGATCCATGGTCTGACATCACCAATCGTTATCCAATTGGAAAACGTTTACATGGTCGTGTTACCAATATTACTGATTACGGTTGCTTTGTTGAAATCGAAGAAGGTATTGAAGGTTTAGTACACGTTTCAGAAATGGATTGGACAAATAAAAATGTTAACCCAAATAAAGTAGTGCACTTGGGTCAAGAAGTAGAAGTCGTTGTGTTAGATATTGATGGTGAACGTCGTCGTATTTCACTTGGACTTAAGCAATGCACACAAAATCCATGGGAAGTATTTGCTTCAACCCATCAAAAAGGTGACAAAATCAGCGGTAAAATTAAATCTATCACTGACTTCGGTATCTTTATTGGTCTTGAAGGCGGCATAGATGGTTTAATTCATTTATCTGATATTTCCTGGAATGAAACAGATGCTTCCGAAGCTATTCGTAAGTACCAGAAAAATGATGAATTAGAAACAGTGATATTAGCTATTGATGCTGAACGCGAGCGTATTTCACTCGGGCTCAAACAACTCGCTGATGATCCTGTAGCAAACTATCTCAATGAACACGAAAAAGGCAGTGTTGTACCTGGTAAAGTCACTGAAGTTGATGCTAAAGCTGCAACTGTTGAATTGGCTGAAAATGTATTCGGTGTATTGCGTGCCTCTGAGATTTCTTCAGAAAAAGTAGAAGATGCACGTACCAAATTGAATGTGGGCGATGAAATTGAAGCTAAAATTATTGGCACGGATCGCAAAACACATACTATTACATTGTCTATTAAGTCTAAAGATTCAACACCAAAGAAACCACGCGCAACTGCGACTAAGAAAAAAGATAAAGCTGCAGATGCACCGCTTAAGACAACGCTAGGTGATTTGTTAAAAGCGAAAATGGCTTCTGAGGATGAGGGTTAAATAAGTAAAAGGCATTATTGTTAAATGTAGGGTGGGCAAAGCGCAGCGTGCCCACCATTCTTGCTTGTTAAGACCAACAAGCGGTGGGCACGCTGCGCTTTGCCCACCCTACATTTAAATTTTAGTGAAGACAGGAGTCAATAATGCGGATTTTTAGTTATATTCTATTACTCATCGTTATTTTGATAGGCGTAACTTTTGCTGCATTAAATCACAATGAAGTATCTATTAATTATTATGTAGGTCAAAGTGCATTACCCCTTTCCTTTTTGTTAGTCATATCATTTGCAGTAGGTAGTTTGTTAGGTTTATTTGTTGGGTTTTGGTTATTATTTAAAACCAAAATTAAAAATTATCGTTTACAACAACATTTAAAAGTTGCTGAAAAAGAAATAGAAAATTTACGTGCAATACCACTACAGGATAGACATTAATGGAAATCTTATGCATTTTGTTGGCGTTAGTTGCGCTTGCAGGTGCTTGGTATTGCGGATATCAGGCAAAACAAAAAAACGGATCACAAAAATTAAATTTACCGCGTGATTATTTAGTAGGTTTGAATTTTTTACTTAATGAAGAACCTGATAAAGCGGTAGATGTATTCATAAAAATGTTAGAGGTTGATAGCGATACAGTCGAAACGCATCTTGCAGTCGGAAAATTATTTCGACGACGTGGTGAAGTGGATAGAGCCATACGCATTCATCAAAATTTAATAGCAAGACCACAACTTGATAAAAGTTATCGTGATCAATCCTTATTTGAATTGGGACAAGATTATCTTAGCGCTGGTGTATTAGATCGCGCTGAGCGAATTTTTTTGGAACTGGTTGATATAAAAGAATACTCTGTGCCCGCTATGCGTGCTTTATTAGATATATATCAACAAGAAAAAGCGTGGGAAAATGCAATAC
Organism: uncultured Coxiellaceae bacterium; assembly: GCA_964533645.1. Lineage (GTDB taxonomy): Bacteria > Pseudomonadota > Gammaproteobacteria > DSM-16500 > DSM-16500 > JABDBK01. Next base: position 3,225 of record CAZHMQ010000071.1, on the reverse strand, counting down.
AAATAGCTCATAAGCTAGAATCTTTTACAAAAATAACTATGCAACCCGTCATAGCACATTATCATTGTGAATTAGCAGAAATTGCTTATGCGAAAGGTCAATACGAACAAGGTAATCAACACATAAAACAAGCATTGATTTCAGATGAGCGTTGTGTGCGCGCAAGTTTGCTGCAAGCCAAAGCTCATATGGCGAAAAACGAGCACAAGCTGGCATTGTGCAGTTTAAAACGTGTCAAAGAACAAAATCCGGATTATTTATCAGAGGCTATAGAATCGCTTGCTTCTTGTTATTCAGTGCTCAACGAAGAAGAACAACTTATTAACTATTTAATGGATATGTTGAGTGAATATCCCAAAGTACCTGTAGTTTTGATTCTTTCAGAACATATGCGTCGTTGGAAGGGCGATAAAATAGCAGTCGATTTTGTCGCAGATTATGTTAGACAATTCCCTTCGATTCGTGGCTTGCATTTATTTATTAGTTTATACATGACAAATACTGAGGGTAGAATTCGCAATGATTTAATGATTTTGCAAAATTTAACAAAAAAACTCATCGCAGATAAACCCGATTATCAATGTACTTCTTGCGGTTTTTCAGCAAGTTCATTAGATTGGCACTGCCCGGGCTGTAAGCAATGGAGTACCATTAAACCTGTTTATAGTCTTGAGGCTTAAATCACTTCTCCAAAAAAGGTGAAAAATGAGTGCCGTACGGCAGCATCCAACTCGAAAAATTAAATATCTCGCTTTTGGTGGCGGTGGTTGGAGAACCATGTATTCAAAAGGCGTGATGGATGCACTTGCCAAAGAAAAAATTTTGCAGGATGTGGAAGCAGTTTCAGTATCATCCGGCGGTTGCATGACAGGATTTTTATTAGCACTTGGCTACAACTCTCATGAATCGTTGCAATTTCTTGAAAAATATGTGTTGGATGGAAAATTTCAAATACCACTTACTTTTATTCCTAAATATGCACATTCAAAAAGCCCATATTATAAGGTTACGAATCAAGACTTTTTTTTAAAGCGTGGATGTAAAGCATTAGCAAATCTGTTTATTTATGATTCATTACCTTTTAGAAATATCTATGATGCTATTCGTTCTGGGGGTATATTTCATACGCAAGGATTAGCTGATGTATTATGGAAACTCATACAAGAATCTCCAGTGCTTCCAAAAGCATTGAAAAAAAAGAATCTTACCTTTGCTGAGCTTCATGAATATCGGAAAATAGGTAAAACAAAATTTCCTGATTATCCGTTTGTCGATTTATTTGTGATAGTGACTGAAACTACGCCAGATGGTCTAAAGGAAAAATGTTTCTCCTATCTAGATACACCTCATGAGCCAATCATACCAGCAGCTTGTGCATCGATGGCTATTCCCTTAATTTTTAGAAAAGTTGGAAAAAAGAGGAATTTATATGACGGGGGAGTTATCAATAATTTGCCTCGGAATGTATTTGATAAGCCTCATTTTTTTGAGCCAGAAGATCAGTTCACTGAAATGAATATGCGAGTTCTAGCCGTTTGTTTTGTCGATTCAGAAGCGACGATTGCTGAATGGCGGGATAATTGTCCTAATAAAAAACGACCATCGAAAGCTAATCAACTGCTCTATTGGATGATGACAAGCACAGCTTGGGATGCAAAAATTTGGCAAGCACAAATAAAAGAGCATCAAAATGGTGCAAATGCATTACGTACCATGTATATAAATTGCGAAGAAATGCCAATATTAGGACCTAAAAGCATTACCAAGGATAGCTATCTTGCTATGTGTGAGCAGGTTGCGGCTCAAACGCATCAATATATCGATACCTATCTCAGAACTCCAGATCCACATCTTTCGTTAGAGAACAAAATGGCGAGTATTAGCAATCAATCCAGTCTCATTTAGTAGTTAAGGAAGTTTCAGAAGCATCTCCACAACAAAATGAAGCCCAATGCAATCCATAATATTTGGTATATTCTATGCTGTTGTCGGTTGCTTTAGGCTTTCAAAGATACTAGAATCCCACAAGATTTTTTACCCCATATCGAAATATTTTGTCAAAGTTTTGAAATGTAAATAATAAAAAGGATTTAATAAAATGAAAAGCCATCAATTTTTTTCTTCACCAACATCCACTCCAATCACGATCTATCCATACGACATTAAACAGTGCTTAGATGAATATGCTAAGACCAAAAAACCCTCCCGGTTACATCCGACTTCTGAATTCATTAAACAATTTCAACAATTTTTTGATGCATTAAAATCAGGAGGTCCTCTTGCTAATGAACAATTACAATGGGTTGCAAAGCAATTAAAAAATTTACGATTCAAAAAAGAATCCTCTGATAAAACATACCATGCTTGTGAAATGCTCTATACTAAAATGGGAGTATTAGTCGATTATGCAGATGCATATCCCCAAGTTTTTAATCAGATTGTAAGTTGTCCTAAACTAGTTGGATATATTCAAACTATCGAAAGAAGAATACCTGGTATAAGCATAGTGCCTATTATCATAAATAAACCAGATGCTTTGGAATATTTAGCGAACTGTCAATCACTAACTAGTGATATGTTAAATCTTAATTATTTAGAGAATATTAAAGATTATCAATACTTCCCTTCTGTTATGAATGCCATTAGACGTCTTCAACTTGAAAATAAAATTATTTACAATAATCTTAAAGAAGAAAAAACGAATCAAGTAAAAGATCAAAAAGTATGGGATACTTGGAGAGGAATATACGTTGCTCATACGAATAGAGCTACTTCGAGTGTATTCCATGATAGAAGCAAAAACCTATACTATAAGGCAAAGCTTGATTCTCAAGAAAATATAAATTTCATTTTACGACATGTAGATCATGCAAACTTAATTGCAGATGTTTTGATTAAACTACATGAAGGAATGATTGGAGAAGATTATCAAAAGCAAGCTGAAATGTATATGGCTCATATGATGGATAGAAATCCAGGTATATTTTTGCAATTTTCTGAAATAGTTTTATCAAATTCCAACAAGGTGCTGGATTCATTAAAACGTACTTTAACAGAGACACAGTTTTACGCAATTATTCAACAGGCTATCGTAGATCAATCCTCTGTTTGTATTCCTGGCCTCAAGTCCTGAGTATACACGGTTCTTTTGGGTACAAATAACGAGTGGAATATGTTATAGTACCCAAATGTTAATCAATCGACTTTTCTCAATAGCCCCCATGA
>CAZHMQ010000070.1:0-11209 GCA_964533645.1 uncultured Coxiellaceae bacterium | reverse complement strand
AAAACAAAAAATGTATTGTACTCATAAACCACGATACATCATACTAATTCAAAAATAAATCCGTACATAGCGGCACTCCAGGATTAATAGCATAACCACTAAAATCAATAACCCCTCGCGTTTTCAAAAAATCTTCATCAATGAAAAAATTTCCTGTAAGCAAATGACTATCAGTAGTTAATATTTCATAAGCCGCATCGGACATAATCTGAGGCTTACGACTCGCATGTAGAATTTCTTTAGGAAAATGAACCTCCACCGCCGCGGTTGCAATGGTTGTTCGTGGCCATAGAGAATTCACTGCTATACCAAACGTTTTTAATTCTTCTGCCATACCTAAAGTACACATACTCATACCATACTTAGACATAGTGTAAGCTAAATGATCTTTGAACCATTTGGCTTCCATATTTAAAGGAGGTGATAAATTTAAAATATGGGGATTAGCCGCTTGTTTCAAATGTGGGATACAAGCCTGAGAACATAAGTAAGTCCCACGTACATTCACTGAAAACATTAAATCAAAACGCTTCATAGGAGTATCTAAAGTAGGCGCAAGAAGAATAGCACTGGCATTATTTATTAAAATATCAATCCCACCCCAATCTTGAACCGTTTTGGCCACAGCAGCATAAACACCCGCCTCATCGCGTACATCGAGTTGTATAGGCATAGCTGTGCCGCCTGCATCTTCAATTTCTTTTGCTACACTATGAATAGTTCCCTTTAATAGTGGATGTGGTTTATCAGTTTTTGCTGCAATAACGATTTTTGCACCATCTTGTGCACAACGTAACGCGATTTCTCGACCAATGCCACGACTAGCGCCTGTAATAAAAATCACCTTATCCTTTAGCGTCATTCTTGTCATCTCTTCCTCCTATAAATATATTAAATTCGGGTTAAGTAGACCCACCGAGTCACCTCGGTGGGTCTACTTAACCTTAAATTCTTCGCAAAGATTGTCTTCCCAAATAAACGTCAGAATAATAATCATCTGCACAATCATGCATTGCATTATCTAGTTTTATGACCACACTTTGCAAGATTTCTCTAAAAACTTTATTTTTACTATGGACCATCAAGGTAATACGTAAATGTTTTATAGGTTCCCATAAATTATTAGGTAACTTTATACACCCTGTATTATGCAATGACTCAATCACATAATAATAGGATATGTTGTTAATCTGTTCGGCACATGCATGATTCTGCCACCAATCAAAGGTTTTTGATAATAAATCAACCTGTGTCATGACTGGAATACGACAAGCATCAAGCTCATCTAAATTACTTGATTCAATGCATTGTAAACGTTCATTTGCGAGGTTAAACAAACTATAATATTGCCAATAAGTTATATTTAATTTTTTTGATAAAAAACTTGTTTGTAGTAAATATAATCCTAACAGGGTGATAAGTTGAAAAAATATCAAAACTGTAAATAATACGATTCCCTTTGACTTTCGCTTAACGTATCGCAACATAAATATTTTGTGTGCTGTGTAATCCAGATTCGATTAAAGAAGCATGCTCTAACAGAATAGCTATGCCTGTTATATAATTATTCTCATTAAAATCTACTAAAGCTACATCTTGCATGGTGTCTTCTTTTATTACGCTACAATAAATTTTCATATCATTAATTCCTTCTATTATTTCTGTTTTATGACCATCCTTATTTTTACGATATAACGCATTTATCACGTGATGATATTTATCATATCGATTTGTGCTTCCGATATAGTAGGATTCATGATGATAGATATTTACTTGGGAATATTTTTTGTATAATTTTTTTAATGGCTTATCACTTATAATTTTTTGATTTTTAGAGTAACTCATGATTTTTTTTACTTTAAAAACCTCCGATGATTTACAGTCGGAAATGATAATTTCATCATTAGCATACAATCTATGATTGGAAGTCACATAAATTACGCTGTAATCTTTCATATCAAATAGTAAATCATCACCCATGGTATCAACATAATTTATTGTGATTGCATTGGTTCCTGGTTTTACATCATTAGCATGATACGTCGTGATATTTGTTTTTTTTGTTTTTAAGCAACCCTTATATAACGCAGAACGTATGACTGTCATCCATAATTGCTCGGTTATTCGGCTATTTTCATTCAGGCTTATTAATGCTGTTTGTAGTCGAAAATGTTTTTCCGTAACCAAATATAACGATATCAAACCACTCATGATAAGAACGCTAATCGTCAAGGACCACAGTATTTCTACCAGAGTAATCCCAGCTATTTTTTCATACTGTAACATTTTCTTTTATACAATTACGATATTCAACATGATTAACATTACAATCCGATGGTTTTTTTCCCCAATGTAATATGACGGTATAAGATGGATAAGAACCTTCGATAACACCTTCGCCTTGAGGTAAGAGCAATTTGTTTTGACTATTCCAAATAGTTATCTGCTTGTCTATACCTTTTGCATCTCCTAAGGCGTATAGACGTTCAATGATTGTTATCATTTGTTGACTTGCGACTGAAAAATAAAACTCAGCATAAGTTTGACGTTTCGCTTGCAATAACACTCCATTAAAACCCAACAAAACAAACGAAAGAATAAAAAGACTTATGAGTATTTCAATTAAAGTGAAGCCTATAGGTTTGTGGATGTACAAAATTACTCCTTTACCTGGAAGAAGAGTATGTTATAAAATAATGCGGAATTCAGAGAGATCTATTAAAAGAAATTAAATATATTATAACCATTCTACATTTTCAAGCGTACATAGGAAAAAATAAATATGTTAAAAAAAATATTATCCTTAGGCATGAACTTTTTTACATTTCAACCCGAATGTAATATATGGTTATCGTCTCACGCATATGTGTGAGACGATAACATTAAACTAGCCGTTTTTTATTGCAAACGTTTTCATAAAATCAATTAACGCATCAACACCTATTTCTGGCATGGCATTGTAAATACTTGCGCGTATACCACCTGACAAACGATGTCCTTTAAGATTTGTCAAGCCAGACTCTGCCGCTTCATTTAAAAAACTATCAACCAAACCTTTATTAACTATATTAAAGGGTACATTCATATGCGAACGGCAAGTAGGATGTATTGAATTAACGTAAAATTCCTTATGCTCATCAATAAAACGATATAATTTTTCAGATTTACGCTGATTGATTTCCGCAAAATGTTTAACGCCACCTTGACGTCTCATCCATGCAAATGTTAAGCCCGCGATATACCATGAATATACAGGTGGTGTGTTATAAAAAGACTTTTGTGCGATATGTAATGGGTAAGAATATAGAGTAGGCATTCCTGGCAACGGATCATGTACTAAATCATCTCTAATGATAATAATAGTTATACCAGCCTGACCTATGTTCTTTTGTGCCCCTGCGTAAATAATACCATAATCAGAAACATTTATCGGTTTTGATAAAATATTAGAAGACATATCAGCAACTAAAGGGACACCATTCGTTTCAGGTAGTTGATGAAACTCAACTCCATCGATGGTTTCATTAGGAGTAAAATGTACGTAAGAAGCTTGTGGATTCAAAGACCATCTATCCTGTGATGGAATCTTAATCAGCTCATCTTCTACTATTAAACTGGCAGCAATATTCACATGACCATAACGCTTCGCTTCATCGATGGCTTTTTTTGACCAGATCCCTGTATCTATATAGTCAGCATGTTTATTCGCCGCCATCAAATTAATCGGCACCATAGCGAATTGTGCTGTGGCTCCGCCTGGCAAAAATAATACATGGTAATTGTCAGGAATAGACATAAGCTCGCGCAAATCAGACTCCGCTTGGTCTGTAACCTCTTTAAATTCAGTCCCTCTATGGCCCAGTTCCATAATAGACATGCCAGTACCATGCCAATCTAACATTTCTTTTTGTGCCTGATCCAACACTTCTTCCGCTAACATGCCCGGACCAGCGCTAAAATTGAACACTTTGCGCATAACTTCCTCGTGAAATATACCAATATTGGTTAAGATCCGATATCATAGTAAAACATGTATAAAAAAGCCAAAAATAATTATGACAAACACTGAGTCCATTAAATTTATCGTCGCCATGATTATTATGATGAACCCTCTAGGTTCATTATCGATTTTTCTGGATTTAACAAAACGTGCCTCAAAAGCATTACGGCGTCAACTTGCGCTACAAACTGGCTTTACCATTATTCTTATCATGGTACTGACTCTCTGGACCGGAGAAAGCTTACTTAATTTATTAGGTATTACTATCCCCTCTTTTCGTTTTGCCGGAGGCATTATTTTATTATTAATGGGTTTATCTATGTTGCAATCACGTGAAAGCCCTGTCAGTTACACATCTGAAGACGATGAAGCCGCAAAAGAACGTCAGTCAGTTGCCATTGTACCTATGGCTATCCCTGTCATTATCGGTCCTGGATCTATAAGTACTTTAATCATTGCGGCAGGTGACTACCCACAACTTGTGAGCAAAGCATGGATGTCTGGATTATGTGTAGTGCTTGCTCTCGGTATGGGCACTATTTTATATTTTTCTTCAACTATCGCTGAATTTGTAGGAACATCTATTATTAAAGTAGTAACCCGAATTATGGGTATGATCATCATGGCCATTGCTGTCGGTATGTTAGCTGAAGGTTTGATAGGATTGTTACCGGCGCTTCATTCATAGCATAGATAGGAAGAACCACATGGAATTGAATTTCCTTGAAATTATCCTCTGTGTTTTCTTTATATCCCTTACAGTGACTCTCATTTTTCGTAAGTTAAGACTCTCTATTATCTTAGGTTATCTACTTGTAGGCGCGCTCATAGGACCGCATGCAGTCGGACTGATGAATAATTCCGAATATGCAAAGAATTTGGCTGAATTTGGCATCGTGTTCTTAATGTTTACGGTAGGGTTAGAGTTCTCCTTACCCAAACTATTTTCTTTACGATATCCCGTTTTTGTCATAGGTGGCTTACAAGTTCTACTTACCATTTTAATCACTACTTTCTGTGGTATCTTTTTAGGAATGACTAAACTTGCTGCTTTAACGGTAGGCAGTATTGTTGCTATGTCATCAACTGCCATAGTCGTAAAACAATTAAGCGATCAACTAGAACTTCAATCAAAACACGGCTTAAATGCAGTAAGTATTTTATTATTCCAAGATCTTGCAGTCATCCCTCTCATCATCTTAATCGCAGGTCTCGCAAAAGGCGAACAAAGCAGTTTAACAGCTTTACTGATTTGGGCATTAGTTAAAGGTTGTTTAGCCATATTATTAATCTTTTTAGTAGGGCGCTGGTTACTTAAACCTTTATTTCATCAAATTTCGAAAACCCGTGACATTGAATTGTTTACCTTAACTGTCCTGCTGGTTACGCTTACAGGGGCATGGTTCACTAACTTGTGCGGTCTTTCCTATGCTTTAGGTGCATTTCTTGCGGGACTTATGTTGGCGGAAACGGAATTCAGACACCAAATTGAAGTCGAAATTCGCCCCTTTAGGGACATTTTATTAGGTTTATTTTTTATAACTATTGGCATGTTAGCTGATGTACGAAGTTGGTATGATACCTGGATATGGATTTTGCTACTTTTCACTGCACTTGTGATTGGCAAAATGCTTTTAATTATTTTTATCACTCGTTTATCAGGCAATGATCTTCCTACTGCGACTCGAACAGGCATAGCACTCGCACAAGGTGGTGAATTTGGATTTGCCTTGTTAACGCTTGCACTCAGCAAATCAATTTTAACAGCGGATTATGGTCAAGTTGTTTTAGCTGCTTTAATCATCAGTATGGCTATCTCGCCAATTTTAATACGTTATAATAAACAAATTACTACATTTTGTTTGAAAAGAAAAGTGAGAACCGATGAAATTCAAATGAAACAGCAAATAAGCTCAGCTGGAAAAAAATTAAAACAGCATATTATTATTTGCGGATATGGAAGAGTGGGACAACAAATTGCACGCTTATTAAATAAAATTAAATCTCCATTTATAGGGCTTGATCTGGATCCTGAACTCATTCGATTTGCAACACTTGCTGGCGATAACGTATTTTATGGTGACCCTACTCATCCCGGTATATTAAAAGCAGCTGGCTTAAAACATGCAAAGCTTCTCATTATTAGTTTTAACGATTTACGTGCATCTCTTCAAATCTTAAGCATAGTAAAACAAAGCCGGCCTGATTTAAATATTCTGGTACGATGCAAAGATGAATTTGAATTAAAACAATTAAAATCTTACGGCGCTTCTCATATTGTAGCGGAAATTTTTGAAACAAGCCTCACGTTAGCACAGCATTTATTGACTATTATTGATATTCCAAAAGAAAAAGCCTCGCAACTCATCCATGAAATGCGTAGTAAAGATTATGATTTATTATTAAAAGTCTTTACCGGAACCTACGAAGAGACCATGGAAGATGAAAATGCTCTGCTAGGGCAATTAAGACCTATCTTAATTACAGAAGGCGCCTATGCAGTGAATAAAAAACTTAAGGACTTAGATCTACCATCCACAGGTGTGGAACTTATTGCTATTCGTCGCGGTGAAACACAATTTCTAAAACCACATAACAAAACTAAAATTGAAGCCCATAATATCGTTATTATTTATGGAACCCCTGTGAATTTAGAAGAAGCTGAAAGATTATTATTGCAAGGTAAATGAGATGGGTTACGGTCAGGTGCGAGCACGGAGATCAATGGACTGTGACAGGACCCCAGTCATTTATTCTCGGGGGTTCCTGCACAATGCGTTATCTGAATTTCATAGGTGGGGCTGAGCTGTTACGTTTTATTTAGTTAAAAGACTTTGAACAGGTTCTTAAAGATCCGTTAGTGGATTTTGATTCTGGTAACTGATCATAATGAGATGAAATATGTTCATCAACACCTTTAGATACCATTGAAGAAATATTTTCTATAGGCATAGTATTCGGCTTATGGTTTTTATGCAAAGCCATGCGTTTTGCCACTTCGGCAGACGAAGATCTATCCAAACCAATGCCGACTGCGCCTCTTAGCGTTGCTGCAACATTGGCATAAGTGACTGGCACCGCCGATAAAATGGCTGAGTCTGCTGCAGTCGCAGCGGCTGTCACTACTCCGCCAGCCTCACCCAACAAACCAAGCGCAACCTTAGGAACCACAACAATAGCAGTAAATATTGCGGCAAGACTTAATGTTAAACTCAAACCCGAAAGTATCAACCTAGATCCCCATGCAGCATATTTATTATCATAGTTATGATAACTATTCCAAGCGGCTTTTAGACTGACGACGGGAGATGTCATTGGGCGCAAGACCAACCACCAGCCTTTAAAAATATAATGACCCACAGAAGCAAATTTAGAATATTTTGTTTTTTCTAAATTATTCTCACAATGAGCGTCCATTATTTTGGGAAAAGCTTCTGTGAATAATTTTAAAGTATTTTTTATCGGAGTAAATAAAAAACCGCAGCCTATCGTATAAAGAAACCATGAAAAAACAAAACTTTTTTTAAGTCCTAAGTACTGTGGAAATCCTAAAAAATAATGTTTAAATTCTCTTTTTTCCTCACCAAATTTGTGTACTTCATAGGTAGTATCCCACGCTTTTTGTACGCGTAATTTTTGTATTTTGAAGTATAATTCATTAGGAATACGCGCACCCAATCGACGCATTTCTTTCCGTGATTCTAATAAATTATGATAACGAATTTCAGAATCTGCAATATGATCATATTGATTCATTATAGTCTTGGTTGCAGCATTAATTTCAGCTTGTACTTTATCTTCTCTCTCTTTGACAAGTAATTCAAAACCTTGATGCTTAGTACATCTGATATCAGTAATTTTATTTTTTGCTTTTAATAGTGCTTCTAAATATAAAAAAGGATCCTGAATAAACTCTGTCGTTAAACTCATAACTCTATCATAATCAGCAATTCTAGTATTGAGTGCTTGAATACGTTGCACTTCTATTTGAGTCACTTGACGAAAAGATTTTGAATCTTGTAATGCTTCTTCGAGTCGTTCTATTTCTTTTTTAGCATTTGAAAAATCTTGATTAGCGATTCTTTTCTTAATGCTATCAGCAAGTATTTTCGTCAACCTTAACATGACAGACACTGGACTTACCGAAGAAGGCCCAGCTATATATTCACCAATCAAAGGAGTTCGCCTAATATACGAATCTTTACCACTCCAAGCTAAAAAAGAACGCATATATGACACAGGGTTCAAATAACTACCATATAAAGCATTACTACGAACAGCCCATGCATTTTTTTCTTCAGGTGATAATTGACACGCACTGGCAAGGTTTTCATCAAACGTAATGACAGATTTAGACATATCCATGTCGTCTAACGCTTTAATCAAATCTTCTTGTTCAGCATCCAGCAAAGGGAAATCTTTATATGCTAATTGACGCTTTTTTGCATCTGTAATTTTTTCTTCACACAATTTTAATTGTTGCTGTAATCTTATGGCTTCTAAATCGAATTCATATACATCATGAATCAACTTTTCTTCTAATAATAAAATACTTGAGGACTTCTCATCTGATTCTTTTATATTACGATCAATCGCTTGCAGATCATTTGATACTCTTGCTTCCATGACACATCTCGCATAAATAATTATTATAGTGGTTTTGGTAATTTTATTTTATATAGAAGGCCTAGGTGTGTCCTTTTTTATAGCTTGAATAGCTGGTAATGCGATTTTACTAAACAGTGTAGAAGCGGCAGAATAACCTTTACTTGAAAGATCTGAAAGACGTCTAATAGCGTTGTCATAACCATCTTCAACAGGCGGTGTTTTACCACCCTTTTCCTTTAACACAAGTGTACAGTTCAATTCTCTTGAAATACGCATGTTTTCAAATTGATTGCTAAATAAAATAATCATGGCGCTTAACAATAAACCGATTTCGAATTGCATGATGAATGCAAAAGAAAATGCGGCAAGTCCTATATTACGAATTTCATAAGCACCAGGAATCATCAACGTTTCTTTGTGTTGTTGTACTATAGGTAAAATTCCCTCTTTCAATGGATGTGAATCTAATTTAATCAAACTTAGTTGATCGATGACATGTTGCAAAAAAAGCAATTCGGGTAAATCCGCTTGACGAAATATAGTATCACATAATTGGCAATCTTCTTCACTTGCTTGATCAGTCGACATAAAAGAAAGACGGCTGGTTACTGCCAATTTTTTACTCGCATATTCCATGATATGTTGTAAGATAGCAACTTTCGCCTTTGATTCACTGGTTTCTGGAGATTGGCACCAGTCCCACATTTTATTAAGTGATTGCAAACGTTCTTCAGGCGTCATTTTCTTAGTAAAACGTATAGCTGGGATTGGCATATTAAACTCCTTTTATTATACGGGCTGTTTACAATTCTACTACGCTGGCTGAAAACCCCCGATATTCTGTGCTCCACTGTCATTTACCTACAACGTAAACTGCGCTTGCTACGCTCGAATACCAGGGATTTTTAGCTCAGCCTAGCGAATTGTAAACAAGCCCTAAATTAGGCCTTATATTTCGTGAGGCTCTGTCATCGTTTCGGGTCGGACCCATTGTTTAAATTCATCTTGAGATAAATAACCTAAATCAAGACATGCTGTCAACAAACTTGTGCCATCATGCCATGCTTTATGTGCGATTTCAGCTGATTTGTCATAACCTATCTTAGGTGCAAGCGCAGTGACTAACATCAATGAATTATCTACACATTCAGCTATACGTTTTTCATCTGCTTTTAAATCCTTAATGCAGAATTGAGTAAACATCTCAGAAGATTCAGAAAGTAGCGTGATAGAATGCATTAAATTATGAATCATAACAGGTTTAAATACATTTAATTCAAAATTACCTTGTGAACCTGCCATACCAATCGTGGCATCATTGCCCATCACCTGGACACAAGCCATAGTCATCGCTTCACACTGCGTAGGATTGACTTTACCTGGCATAATGGATGAACCCGGTTCATTGGCTGGCAATATCAGCTCGCCTAAACCACAACGCGGTCCGGATCCTAACCAACGAATATCATTTGCTATTTTCATGAGTGCCACAGCCAATGTTTTGAGCGCTCCACTCATGAATACGATAGCATCATGCGATGCAAGTGCCGCAAATTTATTAGGTGCTGACACAAAATGTAAGCCCGTCAGTTTTGCAATCAATGCAGCGGCATGAACAGCAAATTTAGGATGTGTATTAATTCCCGTGCCTACAGCTGTACCACCTAAAGCAAGTTCATGCAGCCCTGGTAATGCAGAGTCAATATTCTTCATGGCTGCATCGAGTTGTGCAACATACGCTGAAAATTCTTGTCCTAATGTTAAAGGAACTGCATCTTGTAAATGGGTTCGACCAATTTTAACAATTTTAGAAAATGCTTTTTGTTTTTCAGCTAGCGCATCGCGCAAATTTTTGATAGATGGTATTAGTTTTCGCACAATGGCTTCAACTGCAGCAATATGCATAGCTGTGGGAAAAGTATCATTCGATGATTGCGATCGGTTTACATCATCATTGGGATGAATAGGATTTTTGCTTCCACGTTTACCACCCGCCATTTCGATGGCACGATTAGAGATCACTTCATTCACGTTCATATTCGTTTGTGTACCGCTTCCTGTTTGCCATACACTTAAAGGAAACTGATTATCAAGCTTACCTGAGATCACCTCATCTGCAGCTGCCACAATGAGTTTCATTTTATCCTCGGACAATAAACCGAGCTCATAATTGGTCATCGCGGCAGCTTTCTTCAACACACCAAAAGCATGAATAAGCTCTTTTGGCATAGTATCATCGCCGATTGCAAAATGATGCAGCGAACGTTGGGTCTGCGCACCCCAATAAACATCTGCAGGAACGTTTATATCGCCCATGCTGTCCGATTCAATACGTGTGTGTTGTGTCATGTATTACCTCCTCTTTACATTAAACTTTTAGTTACTAATTCATTTACATCTTTCGATATATTTTTTTGATGCATGATCATTTCTAACTGTTTACGCATTAAGACCTGTCTGTTTTGATCATATTTTTTCCAATCACTGAAGGGTTTTACCATACGCGCAGCGATTTGTGGATTTAGAGCATCTAATTGTAATACAACATCAGACAAAAATTGATAACCTTCCCCATGCTGAGCATGAAATCGTACAGGATTT
>CAZHMQ010000069.1:0-11221 GCA_964533645.1 uncultured Coxiellaceae bacterium | reverse complement strand
GATAACTCCCATGCACGACTCACGGTAATCGTAGGATCAAAGCCAATGACATGCATGCCTAACTTAAGCGCTGCATTAGCTACTTTGACACCTATATTCCCAAGACCCACAATACCTAACGTTTTGCCCAACAATTCAAAACCTACAAATTGCTTTTTGTGTTGTTCGACTTGCACATTCATTTCAGCGGAAGTGCCTTTTAACTGACGCACATAATGCCATGATTGGCAAATATTGCGACTCGCTAATAACATGCCAGCGATAACAAGCTCTCTCACCGCATTCGCATTCGCGCCAGGAGTATTCAAGACCGGAATGCCACGGTCAGTAAATGTTTTGATGGGTATATTATTAACACCTGCACCCGCTCTGCCTATGACTTTGGCTGTGGGTGGTATTTCCATAGTATGCATATTTTGTGAGCGCACCAAAATACCATCGGGATTCTGTATTTCCGATGCAACCTCATAAAGATCTCGCGGAAGTTGATTCAAACCTTGAGTCGATATATTATTTAACGTTAAAATTTTAAACATTTTGTTCACCCTTATTCGTTGGAATAAAACATGCTCACACAGTCCTGGCAATTAACTGACCCAATTAATGCAATTATTTTTGATTGCGATGGCACACTTAGCAAAATAGAAGGAATCGACGAACTAGCAACAAGTAATAATACTAGCCATATTGTACAGGAGCTTACACAAGAAGCAATGGGCAAGACGGGCATGAATGTTGGAATTTATAACAAACGGCTTGAGTTAGTCAATCCTACCCAGGAAAGAATTTTGGCTTTGGGTGAAGCTTATATAAAACATCATTCACCTGATATACGCGAAGTTATTGCAGCCTTAAAAACATTAAATAAGCCAATCTATATCATTTCAGCGGGCATTTTTCAAGCCGTCTCTATTTTTGCAAAATGGCTGGGCATCGAAGAAAACAATGTTTATGCGGTTCATATGTCATTTGATAATACGGGCCGTTATCTTGGATTTGATCAAGCATCTCCTCTTGTCACGCGCAATGGAAAGCAGGTATTTGTTGATACATTAAGCAGCCAATACACGAGACTAGGTTATATAGGTGATGGCTTGAACGATTATGAAGTATACCATCTCGTCACACGATTTATTGGCTATGGTGGCGCCTATTATAGACAAAATATTGCGGATCTTTGTGAATATTATATTAATACCGCTTCACTAGCACCTATCTTACCTTTACTTTTAACTCAGGATGAATATCAACAACTTGACCCCACGCACCAATCACTCTACAACAAAGGGATGGCAAATATTTTAAATCAGCAAGTACAAATAAAATAAGGTTACACCGAGTCACCTCGGTGAGCCCCTTCTCAGAGTACGTGCGGATTCCTCCCTGGCGCACGACCTGTGGTAACCGCTGAACTTAATTAATTAAAAATATAGGAAACAGTCAACAAAGCATTGATCCCCGGCGCAGGATAAAACGACTCTGTTTCATTATAAATATTAAATACTGAGTAAAAATAATAATATTTATTCGTAATATTATTCACACGAAACGATGCAACCAATGCATTATATTCATATTTTATATTCAAATTATAAAATGTATAACCTCCAAGCGCCCCTACAATATTTGCATCATCGTTTGCGGCAAACTGATTTCCAGTATAAATGGCTTCCGTAAATATAGCCCAACGATCCGACAACTGATAATTAAGATTTGCCTGGAAATTACTTTCAGCCACTAATGGAATTCGATTGCCCGCATTAGGCCCACTCTGAAAACGTGCATTAATTAAATTATACTGACCACCTAAACTTATTTTTTCTGTGATAGATATTTTTTCAGCAATTGAAAATCCTTTTCGCACCGTAGGATCAAAATTTCTATTCGTTCCAAAAGGATCTTCGGGTGTTTGATTAGGATCGAAAGTAATCTCATCTTTTAAGTTTAATTGATAGATTGAAAATTGAGTACTGGTATTATACCAATGATATTCCAAACCCGTCTCATATGAAACACCTTGTTGTGTTTTTAAGCCATTGACAACGGGCGATGCTGAGGCATTTTCATCAGCTTTGGGAAATCGAAAACTTCCAGCACGCCGTAAATACACACTGAAATATTCAGAAAACATGGATTTTAATTCTATCGTGCTAACAATAGCACTATTGATGGTAGTAGAGCCATCCAAAGAAACAAGTTGACTATTTTGTCTAGCACCACGTGCACCGAATGCTAAGGTAAGTTTTTTAGAAATTGGCATATTAACTAACGTAAAAATTCCATATTTTATGAGTTTATCATCCGTTAAACCAAAATCTGTTGTTAAACTATAGCTGTCGTTTTCTACGTCTAATCCTGTCGTCACCAAAGATTCACCTATAGTTCCTTTGATTTGTGGTTTTAAATAATTTATAAAACGATCTTGATTAAATCCAGAAGATAACACACCGTTACCATCCATAGAGCGTCTCACCACATCCATATCAAAATTCCAATTAGCGCTTAATTCTTGTTTATAATGTATATGATAAAATCCACTAAAATTTTTAAAATAGTCAGTATCATTATTCGCTTGTCTTCTATTTTCTCGCACTTGTTCTGAAGTTAGCGCTCCAGGAAACTGCATACTTTCATTTGCAATTTTATAATCAAATATAATTGAGCCTGTCTGATAAGGATAATGTAAAGATCCTGATAGAAGATTCTGTGCATAGTCATTATGATTTCTATAATTATTCGTTTGATTTCTTAATACACTCATAGAAAAATTAATTGTATTAAGCAGTTTGCTTAAACCAGCATTACATTTTATTTGATCGAAACTACCTATAGAACATCCAATAACAGCGTGATCTTTACTCGATTGTTTGGTCATGATATTGATTGTGCCGCCAACCGCTTGATCGCCATAAAGTACGCTTTCACTGCCTGCAAAAATTTCAACATACTCAATTTGCTGAATAGGGATTGCATTCAAATCAGGTGGAGCTAAATCAGGATTAGTGAGTGGTATACCATTTACCATGAATAAAGTATTACTACTCGCATTTCCACCAAAACCACGCATGCTCAATAAAACTTGGCTTCCATTTCCTGAGGTATCCTGCAATTGAACACCGCCTAATGTTTGCAAGACTTGTTGAACCGAGGTGGCGCCTACTGCAGTGATATCTTCTTTACTAATAATATTTTTCTTGGTATGTGTAACAACTGGCTTTTTTTGTTTTTTTACAAGAATCGACGGAAGCATAGTTGATGCAAAAAGCAATGCATCACATCCTAATATGACTATTATAAATAAACAAAAGATGATTTTCTTAATATAAACCTCACAGCACTACACAACCTATCCCTTTATTTTTTACTTTAGCTGGTGTGTCCATTTGAGTTGTTTGAAGTGGTGAAATCTCAGGATTTTTGCTAGCACATGAAAATAATGACAATGAATCAAGTGAGGTATCTGGTTTTTCTTCTTCGTCATACCTATCAAGCCCAAGCAATTGGCTTAATCTCTTTTGAATATCATGCATGCTAGGTCTTTGTTCTGGATTTACATTTAAACAATCGACAACAATACTTTTAAAACTTTCTGGCCAATCATGAGAATAATGACAAATAAGTGAATCAATTTTTTTTGTGATATTAGAAACTAGCGTTGGAATAGGAAGTTTTAGTTGTGCACAGATATCCGTATATTCATCAAAATCCTCTTGGCTCACGAATAACTCAAGCAATACGATACCAAAACTAAATACATCAGCTGCCGGCAACGAAATTGCATTTAAATTATTATAATATTCTATTGCGAGATATCCAACAGTTCCGGACGCAGGTATTTTTTCTTTTGAATCTAATCTTCTTGCTAAATCAAAATCACATATTTTTGCGCGCAAATCTTCAGTAAGAAGTACATTAGCTGTTTTAATATCTCTATGCACTATACCTACTTTTAACAATCTTAATATACCTAAAGCCACATCATGAGCAATGGAAAGTTTTTGCTGTGCAGTCAAAGCATGTGTGCGCATATATTCATCTAAAGCACCATTTTTCACATACTCCATCACTATTTGTGGTGGCTTTATGCTATATCCTACGGGTCTAACGATATAACGCGAAGGGAAGCTCGCGCAAAGCATTTCCCACTCTTTCCGCATGACATCTTTTGTTGTTCCATGCATCAAAAATGGCTTAAATTGTTTAATGACAACTTGTTCATTTTGATAGCTGCCCAAAAAGATTGTAGATGAAGAACCACTGCTTAATTTATATTTTATCGTCACACTTTGCGGTGGGATTTCTCCTATTTTTTTTTGCGTGAGTTGTTTTTGAATGATTGAAGTTGAATTGTTATTATTTATCAATTGACGAAGCGCCATATTCCACTCTTTATTATAAGATTATTAAGTATTAATACGTCGCTTCGAATTGTATACTAGCAAAAAGAAATGTAAACCCTTCCTCCAAAAAAAGTATTTGTAGGAAGGGTGAAACGATGTTGAATTATTTTCCATCAAGATGATTTTTTATGGGAGAACTCTGCTGCACGCTTCTTAAGTTGAGCCTTCGTTAAATCTTCAATATGGGTAGCAATATACCATTGATGACCAAAAGGGTCTTCGACTCCGCCACTACGATCACCATAAAATTGATTTTCAACAGCTCGAATAAGTTTAGCTCCCGCTTTAACTGCTTGTTTGACCACAGCATCCACATTTTTAACATAGAGACAAATACTCACAGGCGAACCGCCAAGTTCTTTAGGAGTGTGTGTTTTCATTTCTGGACAACCATCGCTTAACATAATTTTGGAATCACCCATGGTTAATTCAGCGTGAGCCAGCTTTCCATCATGCTCCATACAAAGTGTCGCTTTCGCACCGAATGCTTTCTTATAAAACTCAATAGCACGCATGCCGCCATTGACAATTAAATAAGGGGTAACGGTGTGATATCCTTTTGGAATAGGAGACACTTTTTTAGTTTTTCTTTTTACGGTTTTTTTAACTGCAACTTTTTTTACTTTTGAAGATTTTTTCTTCGTCCTTACCATGTTTTTGATTTCCTTAATAAATTACGATTTATTGTGCCTGATCATTAATCGTTTCTTTCAATTGTGTTGCTGGTTTAAAATTGGCAACAATAGCTTTTGGAATAATGATTTCTTGTCCAGAAGATGGATTACGACCTTTTCGTTCTGCACGTACTTTTGTTGAAAATCCACCAAATCCTGCAATCATCACTTTTTGTTGCTGTTTCATAAGTTCCGCAATAGTTTCAAATGTCGCGCTAAAAGCACTTTCTGCTTGCATTTTGGTGAGACCTGCTTTTTCAGCGATCATTGCTACTAATTCTGCCTTCGTCATATGTCAACTCCGTAAAATTAAAAAATAATTTTACCAAACATAAGCCTGCATTCACAATTGATTTCAATCATTACACAACGGATCAAGCAAATAATCCTAGATTCGGCAGTAGAAGCCGTAGCGAGACTGCTTAAGATGCTGAATCTAGGATAATCTTACAAAAGTACACACGTATGTCCCTGAGCCCTTAATACGGCTTGTCTTGGACGATTATTAGCAAATACTAATCGTGTACCTCTTGTTGCCATAAAAAATGTTGTCGCTAAAGAGTATGCAGTTCCAGCATTAATTCTACTGTACACAGATAGTGCTGTTTGCTGGTCTACTACGGGGGCTGAAGGTTGTGGATGAAGCCTATTAACAATGTCTTGTAATCGATGCTGAACTGATTCCATAGATGCTCTGTTAGCAGGATTTTCACCAATACATGATTCAATAATATGCTTAATTTCTTCCCGATAACATTCAGGAACTATAGGAAAATCCGCACTACCGATCATTTGATGCAGTAAAGATACTTTATCTTTTGGTTCGCTTTTACGATCTAAACGATAACCTTCGGCATATAAACCTTGATATCGATAAAAAAGGATATTATTTTTATTGAAAAATATATCCATTAAAACTACGCCAAAACTAAAAACGTCTGCGGCTGACAATCCGTCTTTCTTTAATTTGAATTCTGCAGAAAGATAATATTCGGGAGCTAAATTAAATGAGCTTCCTGCAAGTTTAATTTCTTCATCTACTCTTATATCTTTACTTCTAGCTAAGTCAAAATCACATATTTTTGCTCGAAAATCTTTAGTAAGAAGTATATTTGCCGTTTTAATATCTCTATGAACCATATTGACTTCTAATAATCTTAAAAGACCTAAAGCAACATCATTTACAATATCCATCGCCTGGATGAAAGTTGAAGTATTCTCGCATAAATAATCCTCTAAAGAGCCATGTTCTGCATATTCCATTAGTAATATAGCTGGAGTCATCAGAGTCTTTTGACAATATCCCACAGGATTCACTACATACTTTGAAGGAAAAATTGCTTTAAGTGTATTCAATTCTTGAAAAAAATGTTCATCCATGATGGGATATAATGAAGGATCTATTTTATCATAACTATAACATTTAATTACCACTTGTTCCTTTTTATAATGACCTAAATACACTGTTGATACCGCTCCACCACCTAATATTTTGTCGATCGTGATTTCACTATATTGAATCTCATCTAATGGCGGAGTTTTTTTTTGATCTTCAGAAAATTTAGTTTTGATCAATATTGTTGATAAGCGATTTAATGCCACTATTGTAATCCTCGTAATGCAAACTGTTACTTGATCGAAATTTACACTAACTGTAGCATAATGATCTTATATAAAGCAACTAATGACTTAAAAATGTGATGCCATAACAGGGCGATCGGGCTAAAAATTGTTCGATTTTTAGCCCGATCGCCCTGAATGACATAAAGAGGATTGGTAATTCTTCAGCGGTTACGAGGATTATTTTTCCACACACAATGCACATCACTGATATAAGCTTGATTAAAACCTGCCGCACAATAGCATAAATAGTAACGCCACATGCGGATGAATGGCTCTGAATAGCCTAATGATTTTATAAGATCTATATTTTTATTAAAACGAGCTAACCAATCACGCAACGTTTTAACATAATGTTTACCTATATCATTAAGATGCATTAATTGAAATTGTGTATTATGTGATACCGAATGATAGATGACTTGTATAGATGGCAAGCATCCACCTGGAAAAATATATTTTTTAATAAAATCTATGCTGTTTTTTGCCTGATGATAGGAGTGATCATTAATGACAATAGCTTGTAACAAAATCAATCCGCCACTTTTCAGCAATTGACCGCATTTTTTAAAATAAGCATCAAAGTCTTTATAACCCACTGCTTCAATCATTTCTACCGAAACAATTTTGTCATAGCTACCTGTCAAATCACGATAATCTTTATTCAATAAGGTAATGTTATTTTCCAGACCCAATTGTGCTATTTTATTTTTAACGTACAGGTATTGTTTATCAGAAATAGTCGTTGTAGTCACTTTACAGCCATGATGTTTAGCCGCATAAATCGCTAGCCCACCCCAACCACTTCCTATCTCAAGCAAGTGATCTTTGTTATTAAGTTGTAAATGTTCACAAATTATTTTTAATTTATTGAGTGAAGCTTGATATAAATCATCTGAATTTTCAACGTAAACGGCCGAAGAATAAAGCATAGTTTCATCAAGAAAACTTTCAAAGAAATCATTACCTAAATCATAATGTGCTAAAATATTTTGTTTCGCCCTGTATTTATTATTTTTACTAAAATAATTAGCCATATTTGTCGTAATATTTGTCAGTCTTGCAATACCTTTATCAAAATCACCAAAAGCTTTTTTATTTTTAATAATTATTTCAAGTAATTTTTCTAAATCATTTACATCCCAATAACCATTTATATAACTATCTGCTGCTCCATTACTACCATTTAGGAAAATCGCTTTATAGAATTTTTTATCGTGAACAGTAACGATAACATGACAGTCATTCAATGATTGATCGGCATGAAAATCATATGTATTCATGCCGTCTAAGATCGTAATATTTCCGTATTGCAGTGTGCGTAATATTTTAAAAATACATTTTTGAAATAATGTAGGTAACGCTTTTTTTTCCATCTCCAGTTCTAACATGATGAGCATCCTTCTCATTTAGAAGATCAGGGACTGTGGGCTGTTTATAATTCTACTATACTGACTGAGGTGTTGAACAGATCCCGGAAAACGTTTTTTGTTTGTCCGGGATCGAATTCACGTTAATTTATTCGATTAGAATGTAATACTTGTTCAGGAACTACTTTAACATCCCATATCATTCCCATCTTTTTAAAAAGCACAAGAATATAATAAGTTATATCAATTTGCCAAAAATGAAACCCTTGTCTTGCAGAAGCTGGATAATAATGATGATTATTATGCCAACCTTCCCCAAAAGTAAGCAAAGCCAAGAACCAATTATTGCGACTATTATCTTTAGTTTTATAACTTTTCTTACCAAATTTATGTGCTATGGAATTAATACAAACGGTAATATGAAATAACATAATAGTTGAAATGCTAAATCCCCAAATGAGCATTTGCCATCCGTTTGTACCTAATGAAGGAGCAAGGTAATGTAATGCTTCACCGAATCCATACATACTCACGCCAAGTAATATAGGAATAAACACATCAAAACGATCTAAAAAAACCAACTCTGGATATTTAACCAAGTCGCTTATATTTTTTGAATCATAGAAATAGTTTTGCTTTGACAAAAACCAACCCATATGACTCCACCAAAATCCATGATGAAGCGGGGAATGTGCATCCTCGACTTCATCTGCTGTCGCATGATGTCTACGATGATGTGCTGCCCACCACAAAGGTCCTCTTTGCACCGCACTCGCACCAAAAATAGCAAAAATAAATTGCCAAAAACGATTTGTTTTAAACGCTCGATGGGAAAAATATCGATGATAAAATGCGGTTAGAGAAAAAACTCTTATATAACAGACAACTAATGCTGTAATCAGAGCAACCCAACTAAACCCTACGACAAAAGCACACAGGCAGGATAAATTTATTAAAATAAAAGGAATAGCTCTAACCCAATCAATTTTGTTCTCGACTGTGTCAATGTTAGTATTGCTCTCACTATTATTTGAAAACCAGCGGAATATGGAATGATGCCATTTTCTCATTAAAATTCAATTTCCTATTTTGATAATCATTAATCTTTATACTCGGAGAATCATACCTCAAAGTCTCTTAAGTGCATATCAGAATTTAGGTAATTAAGGATAATTTCCTATCATTTTGATAATACCGGAAAAATCCATTTCTCCATTACCTTGATTCACAAACATGGAATAAAGTTCGGTTGCAGCACTACCCAGAGGGATAGAAGCATTTACAACTTCGGCAGCATGCAATCCTAACAATAGATCTTTTAACATCATTTTTGCCATAAACCCTGGTTCATAGCCATTATTTGAGGGTGCCTTATCAATGACACCAGGGAATGGGCAATATTTTGACATAGACCAACATTGAGAAGAAGCATTTGACGCAATTTCAAAAAACTTCTTCGCATCGAGACCCAATTTATCTGCCAAGGAAAAACCTTCAGAAACCGCGATCATAGATATACCAAGAATAAGGTTATTGCATATCTTAGCAGCCTGCCCTAAGCCAGCTGGGCCGGCATGTACAATTTTTGTACCCATCTTCCCTAATATAAGCTTAGCTCGTAAAAAAGCCTC
This sequence comes from uncultured Coxiellaceae bacterium, assembly GCA_964533645.1. Lineage (GTDB taxonomy): Bacteria > Pseudomonadota > Gammaproteobacteria > DSM-16500 > DSM-16500 > JABDBK01. The sequence continues at coordinate 1,526 of CAZHMQ010000069.1, read as the reverse complement.
TGCGTCTCCACCCACCATAAAAGTTAATGTCGCAGACTCTGCACCTGCCACACCACCTGACACAGGTGCATCAACCATGAGGATACCAGTAGTCTCTGCCGCATAATGCAATTGACGTGTTACAGAAATATCAATCGAAGAACAATCAATATATAATGTATTTTTCTTTGTTTTTGCAAATAATCCGTTCGTCCCCAAACAAACATCACTTACTTGTTGTCCTGTTTGCAGCATCGTTATAATCACATCAGCATCTTCTACACCTCCCATGTCTGAAGTCAGAGCCATTGCACCCTGATCGACTATAGCCTGCATCACATGAGAAACAATATCGTACACTTTTAATTGATATCCGGCTTTTAATAGCTGATGCGCCATAGGATTACCCATATGGCCAAGACCTATAAAACAAATTTTTTCCATTTATAATCTCCGAGTAAAACTCTAAACCCTCATCCCTTACCCTTCTCCCCTCGCAAAAAGCGCTCCGAGAGAAGGGAAGCGCGGTTATGAATGTGTAGGCATCACAAACTCTGAACCTTTTGTGCTTTTAAGCCATCGTTGAGTGACTGTTTTTAATTTTGTAAAAAACTGTATGCTTTCAGGTCCGTGCATCGTAATGTCGCCAAACATAGAACGTTTCCAACCACCAAAACTATGGTAAGCAACCGGTACAGGTATAGGAATATTGATACCCACCATGCCCACTTGAACACGTGTTGCAAATGTTCTCGCCGTATTACCATCACGCGTATAAATAGCTGTGCCATTACCAAATTCATGTTCATTAACCATTTTTAATGCCGTATCAAAATCTGGTGCACGCACGATAGATAAAACAGGACCAAATATTTCTTCTTGATAAATACGCATCTTAGTCAGCACATGATCAAATAAACAAGCGCCCATAAAAAATCCTTGCTGCATCTTGAAATCACGCCCGTCTATCACTAAATCCGCGCCTTCTTCAATACCTAAATCCACATAAGATTTTACTTTGTCCCAATGGGCTTTTGTAATGAGTGGACCCATTTCAATACCTGGTTGATCACCCGGTCCTACTTTTAATGTCTGAACGCGATTTTTTATTTTAGCAATCAAAGCATCAGCTAATTGATCACCTACCACAATAACAACCGAAATTGCCATACAACGTTCGCCTGCTGATCCATAAGCAGCGCCTACAATAGCATCCACTGCTGGATCTATATCTGCATCTGGCATCACAATACAATGATTTTTGGCTCCCGCAAATGCTTGCACTCGCTTACCATGTGCTGTTCCTGTTTTATATACATATTCTGCGATGGGTGTGGAACCTACAAAGCTGATTGCTTTGACATCTGGATGCGTGATTAATGCATCGACTGCAACTTTATCGCCTTGCACTACATTAATAACACCGTCAGGAATACCTGCTTCTTTTGCAAGCTCAACAATTCGTATAGCACATGAGGGATCTTTTTCAGACGGTTTTAAAACAAAAGTATTTCCACAAGCAATCGCCATAGGAAACATCCACAAGG
>CAZHMQ010000068.1:0-11223 GCA_964533645.1 uncultured Coxiellaceae bacterium | reverse complement strand
CCGCAGAAAATCGGGGATTTTGGGCCAGCATAGTAGAATTGTAAACAGCCCGTAAAAATGGCGAGGTGATATTTTGCGTATTATTATAACTATTTTGTTGATGCTATTTTTTTCATCCAGTTTTGCAGATGAGTCACTGCAACCATTGCCAGCAGAGCAGGCCTTTGTTTTTTCAGCAAGTATAGATAAAACGCATCAACTGACTTTGCGATGGAAAATAGCGCCTGAGTATTATCTTTATCGTGATAAAATTAGCATAAAGCCAGGTGCTCAAAATCAAGTAAGACTTAAGCATGCCATATTACCCAAAGGTATAGATAAGAAAGACAGCATTCGAGGGAGCTATCAAATTTATAAAAATTCAATTCAAATCGTACAAAACTTTACGCTGCGAAAACAAGGTATCTTGGATTTGATCATTCGTTACCAAGGCTGTTCTTCTAAAGGATTTTGTTACAGTCCTGTCACCAAATCCTTGGTGGTGAATTTGTCTGGCATTCAACCGCCTTATGATATCACTCCTTATATTTCTGGAATGCCAGCTGTACAATCACATATTTCATCTGAACAAGAAAATATAAAAAATATTCTTGTTGGCAAAAATATTTTTATCGTCATAGCGAGCTTTTTGGGCCTGGGTTTGTTATTGGCATTTACACCTTGCGTATTGCCCATGATTCCCATTCTGTCAGGCATTATCATGGGGCATCGTAAAAAAAAGCTCACCACCAGTAAAACATTTTCTTTGTCTCTTGTGTATGTGTTAGGTATGGCGATAACTTATGCAGTCGCTGGTGTCATCGTTGCTATGATAGGTAGTCATATACAGACAGAATTTCAAAGACCATGGGTTATCATGATTTTTAGCGGGATTTTTGTATTATTGGCTATGTCTTTGTTTGATGTTTATCAACTCCGACTTCCTTCACGTTTACAACAAGGCCTCACAGCATGGAGTAATCGTCAAAAAGGTGGAACGTATGTGGGCGTTTTCTTCATGGGAAGTATATCCAGTTTGATCGCATCACCTTGCATCACGCCGCCTCTTGTCGGTGTATTGGCTTATATTGCTCAGACAGGTGATAGTTTATTGGGTGCATTGGCATTATTAGCATTGGGAATAGGCATGGGAATTCCATTGTTATTAATAGGAGTTTCCGCCGGTAAGTTGTTACCTAAAGCGGGTCCCTGGATGGTTACGCTAGAGCGAGTGATGGGTTGGATGATGTTGGCATTTGCGATTTGGATGATATCGCGAGTGATCCCAGGTCCTTTGACTTTATTTCTTTGGTCTTTATGGTTGATAGGTTTTTCTATTTTTGCGGGAGCTTTTTCTAGAAATAAAGTAACTCGTCATCGCGAGGCTGCGAAGCGTTCTGCCGTGGCGATCCAGGAAGTTACTGGATTGCCGCGCCCAGCAAAGGGCGCTGGGCTCGCAATGACGGGGCTTAGGGAATTAAGAAAAAGCATAGGGATTGTAATATTTATTTATGCCCTTATCCTAATGATAGGAGCGGTGCTCGGTAATTCAGACCCTCTCAATCCATGGGAAAGTGGAATATTGAAACGTTTTAATGCAGAAACTCAACTTAAAACAACGATGGTAACGTTGACAAGCGAGCAACAACTCGATGAGTTATTGTTAGTTGCTAAAAAACAAAAAAAACCTGTCCTCATTGATTTTTATGCAGATTGGTGTGAATCCTGTATTAGGATGGAACGTTATGTTTTGAACCGACCCGATGTGCAACAAATGTTAACGAATTTTATGGTGTTGCGAGCTGATGTCACTGTTAATAATGCTTTTGATCAAATGATCATGAGGCGTTTTCATGTGATTGCACCGCCAACTTTTATACTTTTTGATGCGGCAGGCAATGAGTTGGTCGCACAACAATTAATCGGTGAAGTGGATGCAACAACATTGCTTTCGCATTTATCCAATATAGAAACAAAAGGGGGAGATCGTGCAAACTAAGGTATATCAAACTCCACACTTAACAACAGCAACCACAGAACCCTTGAATATTCTCGAACGACGATTGTTGAATCAAGCAACGAAAATAGAAGATTGGTTTGAAGGGCAATGGAAAATATATCGTGCGCCTGTCTATGGTTCTGTTGATTTACGAAACTCAGGCTTTAAATTAGCGCCTGTTGATATGAATTTATTTCCTGCCGGATTTAATAATTTGAATGTGGAATTTTTACCTATTTCAATCGAGGCTTCTTATTATGCTATTAATCAGTTTTATCCGGGTGCAAAAAAACTGTTGTTAATTCCTGAAAGCCATACGCGAAATCTTTTTTATTGGGAAAATATAAAAAGCTTACTAGAAATTTTGTCAAAAGCAGGATTTCAAGTTCGTATAGGTTCATTGCTTCCAGATGCATCCGATGTTTTTTTGAAAAGTGGTGAAAAAATTCATGTGCAGCCTCTTATGCGCAAGGATAATAGAATAGGTCTTCATGATTTTAATCCAGAAATTATTTTATTGAATAATGATTTGTCGGACGGTATACCTGAAATTTTGCAGGATTTAGCGCAGCAAATTATACCACCCGCTGAATTAGGTTGGAGTCAACGATTAAAGTCAGGGCATTTTCAATATTATAAAGATGTGGTGCATGAATTTGCAAAACTGATCGATATCGATCCATGGTTTATTGAGCCATTATTTAAGCACTGTGGTGAAATTGATTTTATGCATCGCGAAGGTGAAAATTGTTTGTCAAAAAATGTAGAACAATTATTAGAAGCTATTCAAAAAAAATATGATGAATATAACATTGATTCAAAACCATTTGTTATTGTTAAGGCAGATGCTGGTACTTATGGTATGGCAGTGATGACAGTGCGTGATGCAAAAGAGATTCGGTCGTTAAATCGAAAGCAGCGCACTCATATGGCTAAATCAAAAGGTGGTCAACCCGTACAACGCGTCATCGTACAAGAAGGTGTCTATACGTTTGAAACGTGGGGCGATGGAGATGCAGCGGCAGAACCTGTGGTTTATATGTGGGGTGAGCGTGTTGTGGGTGGATTTTACCGGGTGCATAAAGAACGCGGTATTGATGAAAACTTGAATGCTCCAGGCATGCACTTTGAGCCGCTGGCCTTCGTAAAAACTTGTCATAAACCATTAACCAATGCATCTCCAGACGAATGTCAAAACCGTTTTTATGCCTATAGTGTGATAGCTCGTTTAAGTATGTTAGCTGCAGCAAGAGAAATATTGGAACAAGTCAATAAGGATACGTTGAGTGGCTAATCAAAAAAAACTTGGCATAGTGATGGATCCTATTCAATCCATTCACTTTGAAAAAGATAGTTCGATCGCTATGCTTTTAGAAGCGACGAATCGGGGTTATCAGCTCTATTATTTCGAGCAAAAAGATTTGCTCGTCCGCGATGGCAAAGCATTAGGTCATAGTCGATTGTTGCAAGTTTTTAATGATCCTAAGCACTGGTATGCGCTCTCAGAACAAAAAACTATCATGCTTTCTGACTTAGATCTCATGCTTATGCGCAAAGATCCACCGTTTGATCTTGAGTATATTTATACCACGTATATCTTAGAATTAGCAGAATCTTGTGGTGTGAAAGTGATTAATAAACCTCAAAGTTTGCGTGATTTTAATGAAAAAGTTGTGACTTCCTGGTTTCCTGAATGCTGTCCTCCCACCTTGATTACTCGAGATATATCCGACTGCAAAGCTTTTTTAGTCGAACAAAAAGATATAGTATGTAAACCCTTAGAAGGCATGGGCGGAGCATCCGTATTTCGTTTGCAATATCCTGATGTGAATGCAAGTGTTGTCATGGAGGTGCTTTCTCATCATGGAAGTAAATTTCTGATGGCGCAACGTTATATTCCAGAGATTGAAATGGGCGATAAGCGGATTCTGATGATTGATGGAGAGCCTCTCCCTTTTGCGCTTGCAAGGATTCCAGCGCCTGGTGAATTACGCGGAAACTTGGCTGCGGGTGCGACCGGCGTGGCTCAAGCATTAACCGAAAGAGATCGCTGGATATGTGGAAAAATTGGTCCTATTTTGCGTGAAAAAGGATTATATTTTGTTGGACTAGATGTGATTGGAGATTATTTAACAGAAATAAATATTACAAGTCCAACAGGTATTCGCCAATTAAATGAACAATGTGGTTTAAATATTGCTACAACATTGTTTGATGTGATTGATAAAATAATGTAAGTAGAATTAGACTATAGATTGTCAACCTGTGCGTATCTTCAATAAAATGAAAAATAAATCAAGACGGAGGATAGAGTATGCAATCACAAAATCATGGAACGATAGGACCTGATGATCTAAAAAATATAACGGTTACTACAGAAGAAATAGAGCTCAAACTCGAAAGTATTTGTGCCTCAGCGTTTCGTTTGCTCAAAACTCAGCTTGAAGAAAAACGTGATGCTTTGATAAGTACCTCGACAGCGGCAGGATACATAGAAACTACCTCAGAATATTATTCAACAAAAGTACTTAGAAAAAAACTAGTAGAAAATTGTCGTTTAGCATTACACAATCCTAATCTTGAATATCCACTAAGTCATATTGAAGATGAACTGAAACGTGAATACGATGCCGTCTTAAGTGATATTGATAATACATATCAAATCATTAGGGAAAATATTAAAACCAACATCAGAGTAGCTAAGCATCATGCCGCTCTATTGGAACAGAAAAAACCACCATTAAAAATGCATGTGGAAGCATTCAAAGCGGATGTGATTCAAGCTTTACAAAATGCCGCAGAGGAATGTTTTGAATTGCTCACACCCAAAGGTAAAACATGGACTAACAATAAGTTAGAGGAATTTATTGATATTTTTGGATGTGTGGTTCGTGTTTTTGGAAGTAATGTGCATTTAGATAAAAGTGCTGCTTATGGTTTGGCATTTGGACATAAACTTCGTATGGATGGAAAGTTGTCTAAGACACTTTCCTTGAATGTTATTAAACAAATGACGTTAGATGACGTACAACAAATGATTGATGGCATCATTAGTGAATGTCAATATTATTATGATCTCAAGCATAGTTATATTTATGATATTTTAAAAATTATAAAAAAACATGTGGAAAAGATATCAAAAATTAAAGAATATCAAGGTTATATTGAGTTTAAAGAGACCGGGGCAATTTTTTCTTATTTGTCCGAAGTTAAATTGCGAAATGAAGAAAAGATTGTAGGCGAGCCTTTAAAGTTAGTTAAGACGCAACACGATGAAATCGAAATGAAGCAAGATGGTTTTATTGCCCAACAGATACAAGAAGTTTTAAAGCCATTACAAACTCGTGTTGAGACGTATAAGAATCATGCTGATGAAACTATAATATTTTTCAATACTGAAGCAAGAAGTGCTGCGGATTATTTATATTCATCTTCTACACTATGCAATAATGAGATTGCTTCGTCTATTTCCACAATGCAATTAACAAATTCAGAAGCAAAAACGCTTGCCATTGCAACAGATACGGCGACGCATAAAGTGCAGCTTGCTTATGAAGGCGCTATTAAATATGCAAAAGTGATGGATGAAAAAGAATTTGCTAAGCATACATCATGGGCGGACGAGTCACTTACAGTTGCTAAAGCAAAGATGTTGGAGTTAAATTCTCAAATACTTGCTTTAGAAAATTATCGATCCATTATAGTTAAAAAATTGGCGATAGCTAAAGAATTGTATAATGGTACCGTTTATCGTGTTTTACAGACGGGATATAAAAGAGAAATGGTAAGATTAGATGACCTTAAAGCACGATATGTTCATGTGATAAAAGATTATAATCACGCTATCCTTCTACCCAAAGCCATTGAAGCCTATGGCGAATTTCATTTTGATTGTGCAAATGCAAAATCTAAAATTAAAGAGTCATGCCAACATGTAGAAGTTATTTCGGGTGTTCTTCAAACGTTGAAAGATACTTTCAATGCATTATTCGATGAGATAAAAACAAATAAAGAATATAAACTTGAGCCTTATCAAGAAAAAACGGATGTAGAACTTAAAAAAGCAACTGATGCTTTGAAATGGAGCGCTGAAAATATTGAGCAAGCAAATGAATATAGAAATAAAGCAATGCTAAAATTAAGTAAAGCAGAAGAAGCTTTTCCTGCTGACATTCGTGCAGAGCATCAAGATAGCTTTGATATTTTAAAAATGCGCTTTACAGAAGCAAAAATGCAACATGATATTCAAGAGAAAAACCTTGCATTTATGCAATTGTTTCCTGATGTTATAAAGGATTATAGCGCGATTGTATTGGATACCTTAAAAATACAAACTGACGCTATGCTTGTGAGTCAATCTTGCAATCAATTGTCAGTCAATGTTGATGATATTCAGCATGCAAGACTTGAAGCGGAGAATTTAGCAACAGCAGGGGTAGTTAAACAAAGTCTAAAAATATTGGCCAAAGCTAAATTAAAAGAAATAGCGCAAGTGCTTCATGCGGCTCAAAAAACGTTGATACATGCAGATCAAATACGACTAGAAAAACAAAAGCTATTGCTTGAAGCGAAAAATAAATATCCTGAAGAAATGCATAGTAAATCACAAGAACTTTTTGATACCGCAAGTAATCAATATGCATTGGCCTTGACTGACTATAGGGCTGCTTTTAAAAAATATATGGATGTAAGTATAGATGTTGAGGTAGTGCGTGAAAAACTTGTCAAGGCTAAACAAGTTGAGCAAGACAAAAAGCATGCGACTGAATTAAGACAGTTTTTACTTAAAACAATTTTTATGAATTTTGCGTTGTGGCAACCTCATAGTCGTTGGGGTGGTGGAGTCAATTATCGTTTTGAAGACCTAGATTATCGTGTTCCGCACGGTGTTTATGAGTTGATTATGGCATTAACGAATTCCACCGATCATACTCAATGGATTAATAAAGTAGTAAGCGTGAGTGCCGCAAGAGAATCATTGGCGAGCAAATGGAAGTATCATATTTTTCATGTGCGTAATGAAAAAACTGGAGAATTATATAAAATTTTAAAGAATCATTTGAAGTTAGATAATATCCAAGCTCTGCAGCAAGAACTTTTAAAAATTCCAGGGATTAGAATGCCTGGTATTGAGCTTGAAGAAAAGTCTCGAGGCTTGGTGCCATCGGTTTAAATTCTCACATCTTGTAGGCTGCGCTTTGCCCACCCTACATTTATGCAACCAAACTCAGGACGGTAACTTGAAAACCCCAACTACACACTCCAATATACTTTATTGGCTAGCAGCGAATCGTCTGCATGGCATAGGCCCAATCACAATCAAACATTGTTTAACATTCGTCAAAGATATTAAATCTTTGTTTATGTCATCAAAAAATGATTGGCAAGCGATGGGTTTAACATCTAGACAAATCCAATCATTATCACAAGTTAATTGGCGTTCAGCTGAAGCGGATCTTAAGTGGTGTGAAAAAAATGCGTGTCGTGTGCTTTGTCTAGAAGATGATAGTTACCCACCATTATTAACGCAAACGACTGATCCACCTTTAGTTTTATTCGTAAAAGGTGAAGTCGATTTACTCTCACAACCCCAGATTGCTATGGTAGGTTCTAGAAATCCAACTGTCTATGGTAAGGAGCAAGCTCTGCAATTTGCTAAATGTTTAGCGAAAAGCGGTTTGATTGTGACAAGTGGTCTTGCATTGGGAGTTGATACTGAAAGTCATAGAGGTGCATTGGCGGTAGACGGGAAAACAATCGCAGTCTTAGGTACCGGTCTTGCTACCATTTATCCATCATCAAATCGGCAATTAGCCGAAACTATGTTAGAAAAAGGAGCGTGGGTTTCAGAATTTTCGCCATTTGAATTACCTAGAGCTAAAAATTTTCCACGACGTAATCGAATTATTAGTGGATTAAGTGTGGGTGTGTTGGTAGTAGAGGCAGCAATGCGTAGCGGATCTTTGATTACGGCACGTTTTGCGTTAGAGCAAGGACGAGATGTTTTTGCGATTCCAGGTTCTATACACAATGCTTTAGCGCGAGGATGTCATGAATTAATTCGTCAAGGTGCAAAATTAGTGGAGAAAGTCGAAGATATGCTTTCTGAATTGGGTGCTATGTTCGCCTATGTTTCACCAGACAATCCAATCATAAAAACACCTAATTTAGAAAAAATAGATGTAAAATCAAAGGCCTTGCTTCAACAAATTGCTTATGAAGTCACCTCATTGAATGTTATTATTCTACGCAGTGGATTGACGGCTAGCCAAGTTTCCTCCATGCTGTTATCCTTGGAGTTATTGGGCTGCATAAAAAGTGTTCATGGCGGCTATATACGGTTGATTCATTTTTGACCATCTTCGCAATGATAAGAGTTGTGATCGATTTTAGGTTCAATGTTATATAAGTGATAGATATGTTTGAAATATTAATGTTTTTATTTGAAAATTACATGGATGGCAATGCAGCATTAAAAATGGATAACGAAACGTTAACGGTTGAGTTAGAGAAAATCGGTTTCGATCGTTACGAAATTAATCGTGCGTTGCATTGGCTTAATGGCTTGATACAATTTCAAAAAGCGGTATCAGACGGGCCCCCTCTTACTGCGCTTGCTATACGCCATTTTTTGCCTGATGAAGCTGAACGTTTGGGTGTTGAGGGTAGAGGTTTGCTGTTATATTTAGAACAAATTGGGGTATTAGATCCTATCACACGTGAAATAGCTATTGATCGTGTCATGGCGCTTGATCACAGGGAAGTCGATTTAGGACGTATTAAATGGGTTGTATTGATGATTTTATTTAATCAACCTGACAAGAAAACTGCCTTAAATTTAATGCAGGATATGGTTCTTGCTGATGCGTTTGATGTATTACATTAAGGAAAATGCTACTGATGTCGAAAAATTTAGTGATTGTAGAATCACCAGCTAAAGCGAAAACAATAAAAAAATACTTGGGAACTAATTTTCAAGTATTAGCATCCTATGGTCACGTGCGTGATTTACTTCCTAAAGAAGGTGCAGTAGATCCTAAGCATGACTTTAAAATGCATTATGAGCTTATTGAAAAAAATAAAAAGCATATCACTGCTATTGTTGCCGCGATGAAAAAGGCTGATGCCTTATACTTGGCAACTGACCCTGATCGCGAGGGAGAAGCCATTTCATGGCATGTGTATTGTATACTTCAAGAAAAAAAAGCATTAAAAGATAAACCTACACATCGAGTTATTTTTCATGAAATCACGCGCGGAGCTGTAAAATCTGCTATAGATCATCCGCGCGACATTTCAATGGAACTCGTGAATGCACAACAAGCACGCAGAGCGCTCGATTATTTAGTAGGATTTAATTTATCTCCTTTATTGTGGCGCAAAATACGCCGTGGTTTATCTGCGGGTCGGGTGCAAAGTCCTGCTTTGCGAATGATAGTTGAGCGTGAAGAAGACATTGAAAAATTTGTTAGCCAGGAATATTGGGATTTGCATGCCGATGTATTGGCATGCGAACTGCCATTTTCAGCAAAATTGACGACATATCAAGGTAATAAGCTTGAGCAATTTTCAATTACTAATGCTGATGATGCAGAAGCCACTAAACAAAAAATATTAAAAACAGCGAAAGGTAAATTAAAAGTTCTCAAAGTTGAGAAAAAACAACGTAAGCGTAATCCCGCAGCACCTTTTATCACATCGACGCTACAACAAGAAGCCGCTCGCAAATTAGGTTTTACTGCACAACGTACGATGCGAATAGCACAACAACTTTATGAAGGTATTGATGCAGGTAGTGGCGCAACGGGTTTGATTTCTTATATGCGTACGGACTCTGTCAATTTGGCGCAGGACGCTTTAGCTGAAATTAGGCATTTTATTACGGAACGCTATGGTAAAGATCAATTACCGGAAGAGCCGCGCGTTTATAAAACCAAAGCAAAAAATGCTCAAGAAGCGCATGAAGCGATTCGTCCAACAGCGGTAATAAGAACTCCGGAATCCATTAAAGAATTTTTAAATCCAGAGCAATTTCGTTTATATGATTTAATTTGGAAACGTACCGTAGCCTGCCAAATGATTTCAGCAACGATTGATACAGTGGCAGTGGATTTGGGCGCAGGTGAAGGAAATGTTTTCCGCGCGAATGGTTCTGTTATCACTGATCCAGGATTTATTCAGGTCTATCAAGAAGATGTCGATGATGCTAAGAAATCGGATAACGATGAAGATAGAATTTTGCCGCCCATGATGGAAGGTGAAGATGTGAAATTAAATGAGGTGCAATGTAACCAGCACTTCACGGAACCACCACCACGTTTTTCAGAAGCAACACTCATTAAAGCATTAGAAGAATATGGTATAGGTCGTCCTTCAACTTATGCTGCGATTATTTATACTTTACAACATCGTGAATATGTTTCGCTAGAAAACAAACGATTCAAGCCAACGGATGTCGGTCGAATTGTTAATAAGTTTCTTACCCAGCATTTTACACAATATGTGGATTATGATTTTACCGCTCGATTAGAAAATGAATTAGATTTAATAGCGGATGGTGAAAAAGAATGGAAGCCATTATTGGGAGAATTCTGGGAGCCATTTAAGCAACAAGTCGATGAAGTGTTGGAAACAGTAAAACGCAGCGATGTGACGCAAGAAGCACTGGATGAAGCATGTCCTTTATGTGGCAAACCTTTATCGATACGTTTGGGTCGTTATAATCGTTTTATTGGTTGTACAGGCTATCCTGAATGCAGTTACACGCGTGGAGTAGATGAAGGGAAAGATTCAGCAGTCACGCCTGAAATTGTTGAGGGAAGATCATGTCCTCAATGTGGCAATGCTTTACAACTCAGAACTGGAAGATATGGAAAATTTATTGGTTGTAGCAGTTATCCTAATTGTAAATTTATTGAGCCTTTACAAAAACCCGCAGATACAGGCGTAACATGTGCTGAGTGTCATCAAGCGACTATATTAAAACGCAAATCACGGATGGGGAAAATATTTTTTTCTTGCGCAAGATATCCAGATTGTACTTATGCACTTTGGAATGAGCCTGTGGCCAAACAATGCCCGAAATGCGCATGGCCTATTTTGACTATAAAAGTTACCAAAAAACGCGGTACGGAATTGGTGTGTGCAAATAAGAATTGTGATTACACGACGCCTATGGATGAGACCTAGGCCGTAAAATGGTGGGCACGCTGCGCTTTGCCCACCCTACAAAAAATAGATCGGAA
>CAZHMQ010000067.1:0-11419 GCA_964533645.1 uncultured Coxiellaceae bacterium | reverse complement strand
CGTCATTATTCATTTTGTGATTGAGTAAACGCTTGAGGGCATAGGCCGATATATCGAGGCTTTCTGCAATGGTGATAAACGTTCTGCGGAGGTCGTGAATGGTGAATTCAATACCCGACAACTCTATCACATTTAACATCGCTTTGCGCGGCTCAGTGATATGGCCAGTGCCGCTATTTGCCGGAAAGACATATTCACCGCCAGCGTGCTGCCTCCGCCGTGCGAATAACTCACAAATAAAATCTGACATGGGAAGGATGTGTGAGTCTCTATTTTTGGTATCACGCAAGGTAAATGTTTTAGCCTTCAAATCCACATCTTCCCAAATCAGTGAAGCAGCCTCAGTACGACGCATCCCTGTAAAGAGAATCAACAAAAAATAGTCTTGCCACATCTCGGCTTGATCAGTCGAATAGCATTCATTTAATCGTCTAATGCCCTGATACCAATCTTTGAGCTGATAGTTTTTAATAACCGTCTGCCGCCTGTCGATTCGATACCAGCTTCGAGCATGGGAAAGGAATTTAACTGGGTTGTTTATAATGACAGCCGAACCATCATCACCTTGGTAATGATTCTAAGAAGAATAGCTTTCATTCAATTGTCATATTAACTTAACTCTAATCGTTTCTCTCTTGAGTCCAAAAGAGTCAAATATGATTTTTTCATTGCAGGTGAAAGAAAGCTGACCTCAATCAATGCATGCCATTCAGATAATTCATCTTGAATTTCTTTTACAACGGTATCTATTGTTTTTTTATTTAACCCTAATATTTCTTTCCCATAATAATTTAATATATTACTTCGTGTAATATTGTTTTTTCTACCTTTTATAGGAAGAGCCAGCTCCTCTGTAGCTTTACCAATTGCTATTGTTGAATTGAGTAAATCATAAACTGGCGACAAGGAAACTATATTATTTTGCGTAATAAGTGAAAAGTTTTTTAAATGCATATCTTCATTTCCAATTAAGAAATTGAACAACGTAAGTTTTAATAATTTTACAAACTCAACTGTAGGGTATGTACAATATTTTTTTATAACTGTAGCTACCTGTTCCATAGAGCTTTCATATTTTGTACTTCTATCAAGCCCCAATAACTGAGCAAAATCCTCAGTAGCAACTTTTTTATTTCTAGGCAATCTATCAAACCTCTTAATAAAATAAGTCATACTATTATCTTTTGCATATACCAAACCATGAACTGGCACGTCTAATCCTATTGTTGAAGCCAATGACATAGTTATTGCTTCATTTTCAGGTACCTCAGGATATAACGCGCTTTGGGTTTTTAAAATATAAGAACCATTACTATCTACAATTTCAAAAAATTCTTCTTTTACTCTTAACAATGCACTAAGCTTAGTTTGAACTCCTTGAATAGACATTTTTCCCGCGCGTGCGACAGCCTCTGTTCGTTGTTCCTGCGCTGTTAATTGTATTTGATTAAGATTTTTTAATTTCGGAGCAAGCAGGCGAAGTCCACGTCTTGAATATTGCTCACTATCATTAATCTCTTCATATGTGATGGGACAACGTTTCATTTTACTTCCTCTATTGTTACGGCGCCCACAACATCTTGTCCTACCATCAACAACTGCCCAAAATAGTCTTTCTTATCGAGCTTGTATTTTCTTAACAAAGCTTCGAGCATTTCTCCTTCTGGTAATAATCCTTCAAAAAAAGGGGGGAATTTTTCATATTCATATTTTTTGTTTTTAATTGGCATTGTTAAAGAGACGGGAGAGCCTTGGTAATCCTCCGTATAGATAAAAATATATTTATTCTCATCCACCTTTTCCAAAATTCCTGCGAATATACCGTTAACTAGAACACGCGCTTTATTCATTGAGCGTCCTCCAACTTTTCATTAAAAGGGGTATTTAGTTTTAACTGAATATTTAAAACCTCTAATATCTTCAGCAAAGATTTTAATTGTATCGTTTCTTTTCCCTTCTCAATATCGTAAACAACGGTCTTACCTACGCCCGCTAAATTAGCCAATTCTTGTCGTGATAATTTGCTTTGTTTGCGATGATACTTTACTATCTCGCCAATCTCGCTTACTTTCATAGCTCATTACCTTTATTTAGCTTTTAATTTTACCGTTAAAGCAGTAAACTAGCTCCAGTTTAACTAATTATAACTTACTCAATCATTAAAAACACGAAAATTTACTGCTATAGCAGCAAATAAGCATAAACTTGACTAATCTTGTATCAAATATAAAGAAAAACCGAGAAAAAATGCCGTTAAAGCAGTAAAAAATCATAACATCATACGTTATGACTATTATTAAGTCTTACTTTTTAGCTTTGTTTTCTTCTTAAATTTAATGACTCGAATCAAGAACGCTTAGCCTCAAAAGAAGAAGCTTTACATGGCTCAGCAGACACCTCAGGAATGTTGCCATAAGCTTCCCTCATGGAGTTATAAAATATTGCCGATAAATAAGCCATTTTATCGGGATATTTTTTCGGATCATAACATTTGGCAATTTGATGGCCTAGATAAACACGAGTAATGGGGTCAAACTTTTCGATGATAACTCGCAATACATCACCATAGTCGCAAGACACACCTTTGAAATCTGCTACCATAAGTTTTATGAAAAATTTTGTAAGTACATCTTGATCATTAATCTTACTAAAAATACCGCATAATGCACCTTGCATAGCACTGCAATACTCTCTGCCTGCAAATTTGTTAAGATTTATTCTAGGTAACACATAATTTTTTATTTCTTGCTCTGTCATCAATGAAATACATGTTTCCAATAAGTTAATATATTCCTTATAAGAAACATTCGTGTCATTTAAATTTTGAACATTATCTATAACACAACAAGCTACACTCAATAAGATTTTTCGAGACTCTTTAACAGAAAAATCATAAATCTTTAAATGCGAAGTTAATACTTTCAATACCGCTGGATTACGAACGTCGTCATTAAAATAGCTTAAAGCAAATTGAAATGATTCCATTATCAATGGCTTTGTATAAATATTTGAAGGCAAAGAAGCAAATTCCGCTAATTTTTCTAGAAAAGAAACTCCGTGTTTTTTATATTCTTTTCGCAAGGAAATCTGCGCAAAAAAATCTACGACTTGTTGCGCTGTCATATGTGATACATATAATTTGTCATAATTGTTAGTTGGTTTTACATGTTGGATGAATGCATCATTGTTTTTAACGACTAGATCACTCATTTTTTGAAATAAACTATCGTTAACATAATAGTGTTGCTGACGTAAATTTTTAAGAAATGTTAAAATTTCGTTTGAATAATAGTTTTCATATTTATCGATTTTATTAATAATTTCTTCTACAAGTTTGTCATTTTCTTCTTTACTCAATTTGCTCATTATGAAAAATAATAATCTATAAGCCTCTGCACCATAAAAATTTAGCAAAAAATTTTCGTGATTTTCTTCGTCTAAACAAAATGATCTAAGAACGGGCATTACATTCTGTTTTAAAGCATCAGCATCCATTCTTTCAACACACTTAAGCAATGCCTCACCAAGATGAATGGGTACGTAATGCTGTTGATACATCTTCAGCAATGCTGGTACAACTTTAGTATGTAACGTCTGTATACTTATTTTATCTAATACCGGATTTACCCCTTTCAAGACCGTGGATGTTTCGTCTGTATTTTTACCAAGGTCAAAATAACTCATGATCAAAGGCAATATCATATTTTCAACTTGTTCAGCCGTTGCAGGTTTGAACAAAGCATCGAACCAGGTGAAGCATTTTTTTTCTTTTGTAGCTTGATAAACTATTTTTTTCAATAAAGGTTCATATTGATGGGTGAAATGAGCAACATCAATCATTTTTTTATCCATACGCACCCTGTCCTTACCCTTTATAATCATTTGCATAAATCGACTCATGATTGGCAAAAAATTGGCGTCATGAATATCTCGTCGAATGACCAATGCTTCTTTAATATGAGGATTTGTTATTTTTGAATAAAAAGCAGGAAACAGAGAACAATAGGCACTAAACAACCAAATTATATCATCCTCATAAGCTATGCTGTGATCTGTATCATTAAGTAGACGAAAAACCTCATTAAGCCTAGTAACAAGTAATGGATTATTGAGCGCCTCTTTCATCGCTGTTGCTAACCATTGCTGCCCAATGACACGCTGATAATATAATTTATTCAGTTTGTTCAACTGTAAATAGTTATCTAAAAGTTCGGCCAATATTGTTTCCGGTTCAACAACTCCTAGATTGCCTGGCATATCCATATGAGCAAAGGATTTTTTAAGATAATAGTTAAATGATTCATGTTGATTCGAATGAATATTATTACCATTGTCATAAGAAGTTTGGCAAGAAAACAGACTGAGCATTTTTTGGTCCCCTTTTTTGTTTTATTCAATGCCAATGATGCTAACAAAAATTTTAAAATTATGGTAGTAATGCTATGATCCCAAACAATTTTACAAACTAGGATGTAAGGTATGCTATTTTCGTCTGCTTTTTTTATGTTTCTTTTTTTCCCATTATTTTTCTTAAGTTATTTTTTAAGTCCTAAAAAATATAAAAACATGATTTTACTTAGTGGGAGCTTAGGATTTTATCTTTGGGGGGAGCCTATTTTTTGTTTTATTGCTATCGCATCTGCTCTCCTTGATTATGTGCTTTGTAAAAAAATATATGCGTCAGGCATAAAGCAGCAAAAAGCAAAACGATATCTTATCCTAGGAATCGTTGCGAATCTCGCATTACTTGTTTATTTTAAATATACGAATTTTTTCTTAAATGCTCTATCAACCCTCACTTTACATAAATTTTCCGGTTTTGATACATTAACCATTCTTTTGCCGATAGGGATTTCATTTATTGTTTTTGAAAAAATAACCTATCTTGTTGATGTGTATCGTGGCGAAAGCAAACCTGCAAATAGCTTATCAAATTATTTAACCTACGTTTTTTTATTCCCAAAATTGCTGGCGGGACCCATTATTAAATACCATGAAATTGCTCATCAACTTAATGAACGACAAACTTCCAGCCATGAGTTTTTCGAAGGCTTTAAACGCTTTATCCGAGGACTTGCAAAAAAAGTTTTTATTGCCGATGCATGCGGTTTAGTGACTAATCAAGTATTTTCACTTCCTTCTCATGAATTAAACTTTGCTTATGCATGGCTAGGAATAGCTTGTTTTACGCTACAAATTTACTTTGATTTTTCGGCATATTCCGATATGGCGCTTGGTCTTGCACGTATGATGGGTTTTAAATTGCGTGAAAACTTCAATATGCCATACATCTCAGAAAGTTTTACTGAATTTTGGCGTCGTTGGCATATCTCACTTTCGACTTGGATTCGCGATTATCTTTATATTCCTTTAGGAGGAAACCGCGCAAAAACATCACGTATTTATGTCAATTTATGGATATGTTTTTTATTATCCGGCCTTTGGCATGGCGCAAATTGGACATTTGTCATTTGGGGCGCTTATCATGGATTATTCCTGGCACTAGACAAATTGGTATGGCTCAAAATGCATGTGCATCTTCCCAAAATATTTCGTGTCATGATTACTTTATTTTTGATTATGCTAGGATGGGTAATTTTTAGAGCTAGCGACTTCACACAAATGTTGGTTTTCTTTAAAGCTTTATTCAATCCTTTAAAAACTACACAAGCCTATATCGATATCACAACAGATATTTATTTTATTTTGTTAGTGGGCATATTTATAAGCTTATTTCCGACAACAAATTACTACAAAAACCTTAGCAATCATTATCTTCAATGGACGAGTCGTATAAGCTTTGAAGGAATATTCTTTGGAATATTAGGATTATTATCTTTATGTAAAATCCTTGCGGCATCTTATACGCCTTTTCTCTATTTTAAATTTTAAGGTGAGCATGCTATATGGTAAATAAATTATTTAAGCATTCTTTTTTATGGCTTATCCTTATATTTATATTTTTTGTGGTATGTTTTTCTGTCGTGCCCTCCTTTAAACAATTTAAAAAAAGCTTTAATGGAGACTCAGAAAAAATAAAATATCCAGGCTTCTCAAAAAACAGTTTGCAAACTCACGAATTTCAAAAATACACGGAAACCCTATTTGAAAAAAATGTTCGTTTGCGAAAAAATCTCATCAGCATTAACAATCAACTTTATTATGCTTTATTTAAAAAATCATTTGCTGAAAATAGCACGCTTGTTATCGGTAAAAACCATCAACTCTTTGAACTGAACTATATACTGGATTATTGCAGATCGACCAAATCACTTCCCGAGCTTACGAAATGGGCGGATCAAATTGCCCAATTAGATCACTACTTCACTTCGAAAGGAAAAACGTTTCTTTATGTTATGACGCCTTCGAAAGCAGAACATATGCCGGAAACTATTCCAGATAGATTTCATTGCAAAAATAATGGAATAAAAGATGCCGTATATCAAATGGATAAATTACTTACCGAAAGAAATATTACCCACATTAATGGACCCGACCTTGTGGTCCATGCTATGAATCAATATAAAATGGATATGTTTCCCCCGGGTGGGATTCATTGGAATTGGTTAGGCTCAACCATAGAAGCAGCTAGCATTATTGATGCATTAAAACATAAAACCAAACTTCCTTTACCGGATATTAAATTTACTTATACCATGGGAAAACCAAAAAAAGGTGATACTGATAATGATATATTATCCGTAGCCGAATTATGGGAAAGTTCTTTTACATATAAAGTACCACAAGTTCAATTCCAAAATCCTGTTTATATAGGAAAACCGATAACACTTTCTGTGATTGGCGGAAGTTTTAACTGGAGTTTGAATAAGATTTTTTTAAAAAATAAAATATTTTCTGAAATAAATTACTATTTTTATTTCAACAGACATGAGAAATTTTTAACATCCGATCAAAAGCTTGACTGGACCACCCATATAGAAATTGCTGATATTTTAACATCTGATGTTATTATCTTAGAAGAAAATTCTGCGGTAATTATATCCGAACATGGTAGGAAATTTTATAAAATGATCATAGGTTGATACCATGACAACTCAATCATTTAAATATTTTTTTATGGGGTCATTGCTCATTTTTATTCTTGTGGTGGGGTGTTTTTCTATTCTACCTTCGATGAGAGATTTTGGAAAAAATTTTCGGGGAGATTCAGAGATCATCAAGTATCCTGGATTTTCTAAAAAAAGTTTACAATCGCATGATTTTCAAAAATATACTGAAACAGTATTTGAAAAAAATATTCGTTTCAGAAAAAAATTCATCACTGTCAACAATCAGCTTTATTATACATTATTTAAAAAAGCATTTGCTAATAGCACCATTGTGATCGGTAAAAATAATCAGTTATTTGAAGTATCCTATATTCTTGATTATTGCAATTCAACCAAAGCATTCTCTCACCTTACTGCATGGGCGGACCAAATCGCTCAATTAAATCATTACTTTACATCTCAAGGAAAAACATTTCTTTATATCATAACGCCTTCCAAAGCAGAGCATTTGCCAGAAACTATTCCAGATAGGTTTCACTGCAAACACAACGGAATAAAAGATGCTGTGTATCAAATGGATAAATTACTTACTGAAAGAAGCATTCCTCACATTAATGGACCAGAACTTATAAAAAATGCAACTCATACCTATAACACCCCCATGTTTCCCACCGGGGGCATCCATTGGAATTGGCTAGGCTCAGCCGTAGAAGCTGCAGCTATTGTCGAAAAATTACGATCAATAACCCATATTCCTTTTCCTCAAATACAATTTGCTTTCACTATGGGTAAACCAAAAGAAGTTGACTATGATTCGGATCGTGATTTATTGAACATGTCACAACTGCGAGAAGGGACTATTAGCTATCAAGTACCCCATATTCAATTTCTAAACCCTGTATATAGCGATAAACCTATCACCTTAGCTGTCATTGGCGGTAGCTTCACTTGGTACATAAATAGAATATTTTTAGAAAATAACATTTTTGCTGAAATAAATGATTATTTTTATTTTAATCAATATGAAAAATTTATAAGCTACGATCAAAAAATTAACTGGTCAAATGAAGTAACTATCACGAATATTTTAACATCTGACATCATTATATTAGAAGAAAATTCTGCGATACTTGTGTCTGACCATGGCAAACGGTTTTTTGAAAAAGTGATGGGAAAACATGCTTAAAAATTTACTAAGACATTCTTTTTTATGGATCACACTTCTATTCATATTTTTTATTATATCTTTTTCTGTAGTGCCTGCTCTTAAACAATTTCAACAAAGTTTTAATGGAGATTCCCAAAAAATACTATATCCTGGATTTTCAAAAAATAGCTTACAATCCCATGAATTTCAAAAATACACTGAAACTTTATTTGAAAAAAATATCCGTTTGCGAAAACAACTTATCAGTATTAATAACCATCTTTATTACGCTTTATTTAAAAAATCATTTGCAATAGACAGTTTGGTTATTGTTGGTAAAAATAAACAATTTTTTGTGTTGAGTTATATTCTTGATTATTGTAAAAAAAGCAAAACTTCTGCAGAACTTGTCGCATGGGCAGATCAAATTGCACTATTAGATCGTTTTGTTAGCTCTCAAGGAAAAACATTTCTCTATATCATCACGCCCTCAAAAGCAGAGCAAATGCCGGAAGCTATCCCAGATCGGTTTCACTGCAAAAAGACAGGCGTAAAAGATGATATTCATTTAATGGATCAGTTGCTTACTGAAAGAAAAGTGACGCATATCAATGGACCTGATCTCATGACACAAGCTAGTCATACCTATCATACAGCTATGTTTCCGCCAGGCGGGGTACATTGGAATTGGTTAGGAGCAACGGTTGAAGCTGCTGCTATTGTGGATGCTTTACGATGTAAAACTCATTTTCTCTTACCTAAAATCCAATTTACTTATGACATGACCAAACCACAGACAGAAGACACAGATCGTGATGCATTGTCCTTGGCACAAATATGGGAGGGGGTTTTTCAAGAAAAAGTTCCTCAGATTCATTTTTTAAATCCTGTGTATACTGGCAAACCCATCACTGCCTCTATCATAGGCGGAAGCTTCAATTGGAGCTTAAATAAAATATTTTTAAAAAATAAAATCTTTAGCGAAATCAATTATTATTTTTATTTCGAACGATTACAAAAACTTTCTAAAGCCGATGAAAAACCTAACTGGACAAAAGCAATAGATTTCGAACATTTAGAAGAAATGTTACATGCCGATGTGATTATATTAGAAGAAAATTCTTCTTTACTTGTTTCAGATCATGGAAAACGGTTTTTTGATAAAATAATTGAGTACCATTTATGAGACATATATCGTGAGTATGTAGGGTGGCACGGTATTTGCCGTAATCCACCCTTTTCGATACTAATTCATCTGATCGCCTTCTTTAAAATGCTCCAATACGGCAGCACTTTCAAATTTGCCCGTTGCGACATTAATAAAAATAAGCATATTTTTTGTTTCGTAAATATCCATGCAAACTTCTTTAGCACTTTCCCAATGATCCCATTTTACACATAGTTCACCATTATCTTTAACTTTCCAAGTACCTTTATCGCCTTGGGGTAAAGCATCTGGCTTATTTGCAAGCTGTCCAGTCATTTTGCCATCTTTTGCAAAATATCCGGTAAATGTATTTTTGGCTAACTTACCATTTAAAGTGACAGTGGAAATAGTAGTTAATGTATGATTTTCAAACGATTTGGTGACTTTTTCTTTGTCTAAGGACTGCATGCTTGCGCTATAACTTAGCTGAGAGGCAGCTATCATCAAACCAAAACCTATTATCCATTTTTTCATAAATTCTCTCCATTGATTACGGGCTGTTTACAATTCTACTATGCTGGCCCTACATCATAGATTGCTTTTCTATTTACTGCAATATTGTGTGACGCTTAGCGTAATATTTATGCACAAAAAAGAACACACAAAACAAAATTACCGAAGAATACGTCGCAACCAAATCCAAAACGCTATATTTGGCATGTTGTATAATAGGATAACATTGTGCTATGACAATAAACCCTATCATCACCATAGAAATGATTTGCGCATAGGGATAAAACTTTGCTTTATAAGAAAGCGCAGTTAAACCACCATACATAGGCAAATAATCTTTTCTAAATTTATAATGACTTAATGCAATGCCAAACCAAGCAATAAATCCTGATAAAGAAGATATTTGCACTAAATAAGAAAACAACACGCCATTGCCAATAAACGACGAAAGAAAAACTAAGGATCCTATTGCTGCAGACGTTAATAAAGCTACCAGAGGAACCGCATAAGGATTAACTTTGCTGAAAATCTTAGGTGCTTGGCCGCTCTTTCCTAAGTACCATAAAATACGTGTTGAAGTGTACATGCTAGCATTAGCAGCCGATAAGACCGCTACTAGAATAACGAAATTGACAATATCTGCTGCATACGTTGAAAAATAGTTACTAAAAATAAGTGTATAAGGACTGGTCGTCACATCGTTTTGAAAATTCAATCGTGGATCATTATAAGGCAACAACAAGGTAATGATTAAAATGGATAAAATATAAAACAATAACAAACGCCAAAAAACATATTTAATGGATTTAGGAATACTCACTGCAGGGTCTTTAGTTTCCCCTGATGCTACACCCACTAACTCTGTGCCCTGAAAAGCAAAACCCGCAAACAAAAATACTGATATAAACCCAAGAAAACCATTATGAAAAGGTGCATCACCCATCACCCAATGCTGAGTTCCAAATTGAGGCTGCTGATAAATCGTGCAAGCACCCAATACAATAAAAATAATAATCACTGCCACTTTCACAAATGACATTAAATACTGTACTTCACCGTACACTTTGACAGAAAAAATATTGCTAATAAAAATAGCTATGAAAAAAAGAATAGAAAAAATAACACTATGAACCGCAGGAAACCAATAACTCATGATCAATGAAGCGGCAGAAATATCTACAGCAGCTGTAATAGCCCAGTTCAACCAATAATTATACCCCATGGCAATACCAAAGGATTTTCCAACATACAGAGTGGAGTACTCACAAAATGTCCCTGTAGTTGGTTTAAAAGCACTCATCTCCGCCAGGCTGGTCATTAAAAAAAAGACCACGACTGCCATCAAGAAATAGGCTAACAAAGATCCGCCAGGCCCACCCACAGATACGGTATAGCCGCTAGCTAAAAATATCCCTGTACCTATAGAACCTCCAATTGCAATCATATTGACATGCCTGGCCTGTAACTGCCTAGAAAGTTCCGTACTCATAATGTATAACCTTGTATAAATGTGGATGATACCCTACAGATTTATAAGGGAAAATTCAACTAGGGTCTGTCGTCAATTAACCCCCAGCCACGTCGTCCCGCGGCTTGTCCGCG
>CAZHMQ010000066.1:0-11651 GCA_964533645.1 uncultured Coxiellaceae bacterium | reverse complement strand
TATGTTTTTTTAATTTTACACAATCAATTAAACGTGTCATGACATGTTCTCTAATAATAATTTCACAGGGGCGGGAATGCCAATCTTAGGTGATTTCCGCATGTTATACCAAATTTGTTGCTCATCAGCCATGATTTTGTTTTTATTTTGCGCTATATCAATGGTTACGGGTGCAATCATTAAGTGAAAATGACTGAACGTATGTTTAAAAGTTTCCTCCATGATCATATTGTTAACTGTCATCCCATATTGCTGTTTGCAATGTGTTGTAATGATATTCTGAGACACATGCCCTTCAATTTGTGGCAAAGCCCAAAGACCTGCCCAAATACCCATAGGAGGGCGCTTTTCAAGTAACACGCTCTGATTTCTTTTAAGAATAAGAAAAGTAGCTTTACGAGTCGGTAAGAGTTTTCGAGGTTTAGTGATAGGTAAGTATTTTTCTATTCCTTTGGCATGCGCAACACAAGTATGTTCAAATGGACATAGTTCACAATTGGGTTTTCCTCGAGTACAAAGTGTTGCGCCTAAATCCATAATGGCTTGGGTATAATCCGCGACTCTGTGTTCGGGCGTATATTGTTCGGCAAGAGGCCATAATTTTTTTTCATCTACCCATTCATCTATTCCGTGAAAGCGTGTTAAAACGCGTTTTACATTTCCATCTAAGATGGTAGCTTTTTTATGGCATGCAATACTTAAAATGGCTCCTGCAGTGGAGCGACCGATGCCGGGTAGTGTCATAAGATCATTTAAAGTATTGGGAAACGCACCCGCAAAATCGTTCATGATTTTTTTTGCAGCGAGATATAAAAAGCGCGCGCGACGATAATAGCCTAAGCCTGACCAATAATGCAAAACAGTATCTTCATCGGCATTCGCTAAACATTGAATATCAGGAAACTGTTGCATAAATCGTTCATAATAGGGGATGACCGTCGTGACTTGGGTTTGTTGTAGCATGATTTCAGACACCCAAACACGATAAAGTGTTTTATCTTGTTGCCAAGGTAAATCTTTACGTCCATGCAAATCGAACCATTTCAATAAAGTATTCGCAAAAGTATTCATCAAAAGATCTTTAGCTCCGAGAGTTCTCTTAGTTGTCCTGTATGGATAATGTGTTTCATCGCAGCAATATCGGGCGCAAAAAATCGATCATGTGCATAGTGGGGAATATATTCGCGAATAAGATGATGAATTTTTTCTAACTTGGGCGATGATTTTAACGGTCTTAAAAAATCAATGCCCTGACATGCGGCTAATAATTCAATGGCAATAATACCCGCAGTATTTTCAGTCATGGGTAGTAAACGTCGGCTTGCATGGGTTGCCATGCTTACGTGGTCTTCTTGATTAGCTGAGGTAGGTAAACTATCAATACTTGCAGGATGCGCTAAACATTTGTTTTCGGAAGCTAAAGCCGCAGCAGTTACTTGAGCAATCATAAAGCCCGAATTAAGTCCTGCATTTTTCACTAAAAAAGCCGGTAAATTGCTGAAGTGTGTATCCATTAAAAGAGCGATGCGACGTTCAGAAAGTGCGCCTATTTCAGCAATGCTTAATGCCATCGTATCGGCTACCATAGCAATGGGTTCAGCATGAAAATTGCCCCCTGAAATAATCTCATTATTATCAGCAAAGACCAAAGGATTATCGGATACCGCATTCGCTTCTGCAAATAAGGTATCGCCACAAAATAATATATGCGAAAGACACGCACCCATGACTTGTGGTTGACAGCGAATGGAATAAGGATCTTGTACTTTATGGCAATCCGTGTGTGATTTCCGAATTTCACTGTGAGCTAATAATTCACGCAACATATGTGCGGCGGTAGTTTGCGTCGCTTGTCCTCTTACTTGTTGAATGCGCTCATCAAAAGGTTTATCACTGCCGCGTATGGCATCAGTTGTCAGTGCTCCTGCAATAATCGCGCTGATAAAAACATTTTCAGCACGAAATAAACCTAATAAAGCAAGTGCAGTCGAAACTTGTGTGCCGTTGATTAAAGCCAAACCTTCTTTAGGTGCGAGCGTTAATTTTTCAATGCCTGCTATGTTTAATCCTTCTTCGGATGAAATGATTTTATCTTGATAGCGTACCTGACCTACGCCTAATAAAGTAATGCTTAAGTGTGCAAGCGGTGCTAAATCACCTGATGCACCAACAGATCCTTGTGATGGAACGCATGGGTAAACGTGTGCATTATAAAGTTTAATGAGTGCTTCAATGGTTTGTAAACGTACGCCAGAATAACCTCGCGCAAGACTATTAATTTTAAGCGCCAAAATTAAGCGAACGGTTTCATCAGATAAAAGTTCGCCGGTTCCTGCTGCATGAGATAATAAAATACTGCGTTGTAAATCTTCTAATTTATCTTCGCTGATGTGAGTGCTTGCGAGTACGCCAAAGCCGGTGTTGATGCCATAGACGGGTTTTTTATGCGAAATAATATTAGCTACTGTTTTTTCGGATGCGTAAATAGCATCATGATATGTTGTATCGAGTTCGAGAGTTGTTGATTCATCCAATAATAAACGTAAATCGGGATAGGAGAGATGTCCGGGGTTTAATTTAAATTTCATTTTTGTTCCTTATAAATTGTGCAGATCAGACGCACCCTCATCCGCCCTTCGGGCACCCCGCAACAAGTGCGGGGCAAGCCCTTTTCCCATAGCAAAAAGCGCTATGGGAGAAGGGATTTGGAAGTGGCTACAGAGGCACATGCAAACCAAACTCACGCGCGCAATCTTTTGCAATCTCATACCCTGCATCCGCATGTCGCAACACTCCGCTTGCAGGATCGTTAGTCAACACGCGTTCTAAACGTTTTGCGGCAGCAATGCTGCCATC
Organism: uncultured Coxiellaceae bacterium; assembly: GCA_964533645.1. Classification (GTDB taxonomy): domain Bacteria; phylum Pseudomonadota; class Gammaproteobacteria; order DSM-16500; family DSM-16500; genus JABDBK01. The sequence goes on along the minus strand of CAZHMQ010000066.1, from coordinate 8,795 downwards.
AGCAACAATCACCATGCCCGCATGTTGTGAAAATCCCATGCCAACTCCACCACCATGATGAATACTGACCCAGGTTGCACCACTTGCACAATTTAACAAAGCATTGAGTAATGGCCAGTCGGACACTGCATCTGAACCGTCCAACATACTTTCTGTTTCCCGATTAGGGCTTGCGACAGAACCTGAATCTAAATGATCTCTGCCGATTACAATAGGCGCTTTTAATTCGCCGTTTGCCACCATTTCATTGAATGCTAAACCTAGACGTGCGCGATCTCCTAATCCAACCCAACAAATACGCGCAGGCAGGCCTTGGAATTTGATACGCTCTTTTGCCATATCTAACCAATGATGTAGTGCAACATTATCCGGAATAAGTTCTTTCACTTTGGCATCGGTTTTATAAATATCTTCAGGATCACCTGATAACGCAACCCATCGAAACGGACCAATACCGCGGCAAAATAAGGGTCTGATATAAGCAGGGACAAATCCTTCAAAATCAAATGCATTGGTAACGCCTGTTTCGAAAGCCATTTGTCGAATATTGTTGCCGTAATCAAAAACATGGCAGCCATGTTTTTGCATATCAAGCATCGCTTGGACTTGAATGGCCATGGAAGCTTTGGCAGCTTTGATCATTTTTTCAGGATCGCTCTTTCGGCATGCTGCGGCTTCTTCTAGCGTCCAGCCTTTTGGCAAATAGCCATTTAAGGGATCATGTGCACTTGTTTGATCAGTCACTAAATCGGGTTTAATCCCGCGTTTGACGAGTTCAGGATAAACATCAGCGGCATTTGCTAATAGCCCCACGGAAAGGGGTTTTTCATCATTCAAGCTTTTATAAATGAGATCTAAAGCTTCGTCTAGATTATTCGTTTTGCGATCGAGATAGCGTGTCTCTAAACGACGTTGAATGCGTTTTGGGTCACACTCAACCGCTAACATAGAAGCACTAGCCATGGTAGAAGCTAAGGGCTGCGCGCCTCCCATGCCGCCTAAGCCTGCGGTAAGTATCCATTTGCCTTTAAGATTACTATTAAAATGTTTGGCGCCTGCTGCCACAAAAGTTTCATATGTTCCTTGAACAATGCCTTGGCTACCAATATATATCCATGAGCCTGCGGTCATTTGGCCATACATCATTAAGCCTTTTTTATCGAGTTCATGAAAACATTCCCAGGTGGCCCAATGAGGAACTAAATTGGAGTTAGCTATTAAAACACGTGGTGCATCAACATGAGTTTTTAAAACACCGACAGGTTTACCGGATTGAATAAGTAAGGTTTCATCATCATTAAGATTTTTAAGGCATTCAACAATTTTATTAAAACATGCTTGATTGCGAGCAGCTTTACCTATGCCGCCATAGACGACTAATTCACTAGGATTTTCTGCAACATCTGGGTGAATATTGTTCATAAGCATGCGTAATGCAGCTTCACTTAACCAATTTTTTGCATGTAGTTCTTGTTTTGTCATGTTTACCAGTCTCTCGGCTCTTCGTTGTGATGGTGGATCATTTCATAAATAAGAGTAGCAGCCAATTTTGCGGTGCTATTTGCTATATCATGGGGTGGGCATAATTCAGCAACATCATAACTGATGACTTTGCCTGATGCAGCAAGTGCTCGTATCATGGGTATAATATGCCACGGAAAAAGCCCAAGGGGTTGTGTGGCGCTTACCCCTGGTGCGAATGCAGATGCAAAAACATCCAGGCAAAGGCTTAAGTAAATGATTTCATTTTGATCGATAATTCTATCAATGAAATCTACCATGATGCCGGAATGTTCAAGATGCAAATCATCCGCCCATAAAATCTTCGTATTGAAATGCCTGGCGGTATCGAGTAGGGATTGTATATTTCCAGTGCGTTGAATGCCTACACAGTTATAATCAAATCGATGTTGTTTTGATTGATGCATATCTGCTATTTGTAAAAAAGGTGTCCCCGAGCTGCCTTTGTTAGCTTCAAGTTTAGGTCTCATATCAAAATGCGCATCAAAGTTAATAATGCCTAGATTTTTATCGGGAAAGGCTTTAACGATACCTTGATAGTGGCCCCAGGCGACTTCGTGTCCTCCGCCTAATATAATTGGCGTTATTTTTTTTGTTAAAAGCATATGCACCGCTTCGCTAAGCGCAGCTTGCGATGCTTCAAGGTCACCGTCAGCACATAAGATATTCCCAGCATCAAATAATGTGAAGTGGTGTTTGTGTATAGGTAATTTAGCTAAAGCTTGTCGAATAATGTCAGGGCCTTCTGCAGCTCCAGTGCGGCCATGGTTTCGACGTATTCCTTCATCACAGCAAAAACCCAGTATAGCAAATTGAGCTTGATGGTTTGCGTTAGGCCATGCCTTGTTGCTCACTAAATCTAGCATATGAACGATTTGGAAAAAGCAAGATTCGGGGGGTGAATCCTCTCGTCCTTGCCAAAGGTTTTTATCTGGGGGTTGATAACATCTGTTCCATGTCATAAAGTTTATGCTCAAATCAAAAGATAGTTATTGTAAAGGTGTTTTGCTAGGAAGAACAGTCGGCGGATAAAGGAATAAATTACAAAAATGGACTTGAAAATATCTAATTTCGGAGTTATCATGGTAGGTGAGGAGGTGTATTATGACAGCAAAAATGCAGAACTTGCTTCATGATTTAAAAGACCCTTTTAAAGAAGTAAGCTTAATAAGAGCTGGTCTTACTACAGAGGTGATCGAATCCTTTTTAACCAAAGAAAATCTTTTAGTTAAAGATATATTGGAAAATCTGCATATTCCTTCTTCTACGTATTTTTCAAAAAAAAAGAATCAACAACCATTAGATACTTATACCACAGAAAAATTTGTTAGATTAATTACAGTTTTTACAAAGGCTTCTGAAATATTGGGAAAGATTGAGGCTAAGAGTTGGATTTATAGAAATATTCCTTCTTTAGGTAATGAGACACCTATTAATTTATTAGATACCGAAGCGGGTCATCGTCTTGTTGAGCAGGCTTTATTACAAATTAAATATGGTATGTATGCTTAATGACGATATGGTATAGAGCTTCGCAAGTTAGTAGTATACAACAGGTATTTTCGGGCGAAGGTGGTTTATTTACGGCTGCAAGATGGAATCACCTAGGTAGAAAAGCAATATATTGTTCAGAGTCAATTTCACTTTGCACCTTAGCGTGGTTATCACATAATGGACTTTCAGTATCAGGTTTTAATTACTATCGATATTCAATTGAAGTGCCAAAAGAATTGATTAAAACATTTACCCAAGAAGCATTACCAACAGAATGGAACAAAACCCCTGCTACCGATTTGACAAGAGACTTTGCAGAAACCCAATTATTTTTGTCAAACAAATGCATGGCGTTAGCATTGCCTTCCGTTTTGATCCCGGAAGAGTTTAATTTAGTGATTAATCCCTCGCATAAAGCTTTCCATAAAGTTTTTGAGACTATCAAAGTATTAGGCAAGCATATTGCGCCTATGCGAGTGATATAAGGCCTTTTCATATGAATAACAAGCAGTGGGATACTTTATGGATTAACGCAGTCATTGCCACCATGAAAAAAGGCGATGTCGCATATGGGTTGCTTGAAAATGCGGCAATAGCTAGCAAAGATGGCAAAATTGCTTGGATAGGAAGCATGTTGGATTTGCATGTGAGGCCAGAGACCTTAGCTGTAGCCGTCAAAGATGTGCAAGGTAAATGCATTACACCTGGTTTTATCGATTGTCATACGCATTTGGTTTATGCAGGTAATCGATGTCATGAATATGCCATGCGTTTGCAAGGTGCAAATTATGAAGATATTGCGAAAGCAGGTGGCGGTATTCGCTCTACAGTATTGGCAACCCGGGTTGCGTCTGAAGAAGAGTTATTAGAACAAAGTTTAAAGCGTGCTTGTGCATTGATGCAAAGCGGAGTAACAACCGTAGAAATAAAATCCGGTTATGGTCTGAATTTGGATTCAGAGCTGAAATTATTGCGTGTGGCTAAAAAAATAGCCGAAATTTTGCCCATTCATGTCGTTACTACTTTTTTAGGGGCGCATACCGTGCCTTTGGAGTATCAAGGAAGAGCAGATGCTTATATCGATTTGGTGTGTGATCAAATGATTCCAGAGATTGCTCGAGAAAAATTAGCAGATAACGTCGATGTGTTTTGTGAAACGATAGGATTTTCACTTTCACAAACAGAAAAAGTTTTTAAAGCAGCTAAAAAATATGGTTTGGGCATTAAATGCCATGCCGAACAATTGTCTGACTCTGGCAGCGCGCGTTTAGCAGCGACTTATCAAGCATTGTCAGTGGATCATTTAGAGCATCTCTCTGAAGAAGGTGTTAAAGCATTAGTTGAGTCAGGTACTGTTGCTGTGTTATTGCCAGGCGCATTTTATTTTTTAAAGGAAACGCATAAACCGCCGGTTGCTTTGTTGCGTGAACATAAAGTTCCCATGGCTATTTCGTCAGATTGCAATCCAGGTACCTCACCAGTGACCTCTTTATTGCTTATATTAAATATGGCCGGCACATTTTTTGGCTTAACGCCAGAGGAAGCTTTAGCTGGTGTGACTAGACATGCGGCAAAAGCTTTGGGATTAGATAAGACGCATGGTAGTTTGGAAGTAGGCAAGGTTGCTGATTTGGTCATTTGGGATGTGAAACATCCGGAAGAATTGGTGTATTACTTGGGCATGAATTTGTTGCTGGAAAGAAGTGTTGGGTAGAGTTTCCTCCTTTGAAAAAGGAGGGTTAGGGAGGATTTTAGAATGTCTATGATCTTAGCAAATTTCACAGTTGCACTAAAAATCTCCCCGACTCGCAAAGCTCGTCGACCCTCTTTTCAAAGAGGGTGGCAACTACGCAGTAACCGCCGTTCTTGATCCCATGGAATTTAGTAATTCTTTTACGCTCATCACTTCAGCATACAAAGGTTGTAAGCCAGCTAGATAAGCGTTGTGCACGGTTTGTGCAGGAATTAACATATTGTTGAATTCTAAATTTTTGGTAGCACAAGCATCGCTCAATACAGTGCAGCTGAAGCCTAAATCATAAGCTGCTCTGACAGTAGCTTCTATACACATATGTGTCATCATCCCTACCACAATAAGATGATTGATTTGATGTTTAATTAAGTGATTGAGTAGCGCGGTATCTTTGAAGCTATTAGGATAATGTTTTTTAATAATAGTTTCATTCTTTGTAGGTAATACATTGGGATGAAATTCCACACCTTTTGTGCAAGGAAGAAAGTGCACCGCATCTGGTCTTGTTGAAATATGTTGTATATGTATAACAGGTAGTTGTTTAGCGCGATAAACTTGTAAAACTTCCTGTGCTTTTTGACATGCCTCAGTACTTTTTTCTAACGGCATCCTTCCATTTTGAAAATAGTCATTTTGGATATCAACTAATAATAAAGCAGTGTTCATCGAGGGCATCTCCGAGTCCATGATAGTCTCATATTAAATCGTTTTTCGATAAATTAAGCAATAGGTTAACTACTTTATCCTTTAACTTTTTTATAGTTATCCTCTTCCATATATACCTATGAGTTCAGTTTTAGCAAGAATATGTCCTTTCATTGCCGTTTCCAACTGATTTTTGGTAGATTTTTCGGGAAGACCCAACATAGTATCAAGTGCAAAGAGTTTAAAAAAGTAACGATGTTCGCCATCAGGCGGACAAGGTCCATAATATTTTAGATTATGTCCAGTCCCTATGCCGTGTAAACCAGGCGGTTCTTCGCCTTCAATAATATAGGATACATCGGGAGGTATGTTAAAAATAATCCAATGGTCCCACATTCTATCGTCTCGAATATGTTTGGGTACATCAGGGTCTTCCATGATGAACGCAAGGCTTTTAGTACCTTTGGGGACATCATGTATTTCAAATGGGGGGCTGATATTGCCACCATCGCAGGTATAAAGCCGCGGGATATACTCCTGATGTTTAAATGCACTGCTCGTAAGTTTCATAGTTCATCCATTTGATTAAGAATTTGCCTTTACTGGAATTAATCCTTCTTCTGCCAAAGCTTTTTGCACCGCAGGGCGCTTCGCCACAACCGATGTATGCCTTGCTAATGCAGGCCACTTGGCAACATTCATGTCAAACAGGGGTAACCAGTTTAATACCACAAACATATAAGCATCTGCTACCGTAAATTGCTCATCCATAATATAAGCGCGATGTTGTAAATAGTGATCCACAATGTTTAATTTGCTTTCAAGCATGGGTCTAAAAACATGAGTTTTAACATCTTGTGGAATCATAGGATTAAATAAGGCCCCGCAAATTTTATGTAAATCATTGTTCACATAACATAACCATTCAAGTACCTTATAGCGCTTCATATCGTTCACGGCAGGCAAAAGTTGGGTGGCATGGTAAGTATCCGCTAAATATTGTTGAATAGCGACGCTTTCTGTGAGTGTTTGTTGGTCATCTGTGATGATGGTAGGCACAGCACCTTTGGGATTAATAGCTAAAAAATCTTTTCCGGTTTCGGTTTGTTTGGTCTTAAGGTTGACTGCCTCAAATTCACTTTTTATGCCTATTTCATGTAGGGTAATTCGAATAGCGAGGGAGCATGCGCCTTTAGAGTAATACAGTTTCATGAAGAATTCCTTTCCTGTGATTGAAAGCTTATTCTTGGGGAAAATGCATTTATTTGCAATAGAACTTTACGGGCTGTTTACAATTCTACTATGCTGGCTCAAAATCCTCGATTTTCTGCGGTTCCCTGCTCACATACCAACAACGTATGCTGTGCTGCGATCCTCGAAAATCAAGGATTTTGGTCTCAGCCTAGCGAATTGTAAACAAGCCCTAATATATACTTTCATTCTTATCAATCGGTTAGGTAAAAATAAACCAGAATATTTAAACCGTTCAGATCTTTTTTTCAAATATAGTCTCTTCGTTTAAAGCCAATGCTGAGTATGTGCAATGAGACCCGCGAGACCAATGATCATGCTCATTAGCCATAAGAAATTAGACCAAAGACGATTTTGTAGAATATCAAATTTAGCATCGAATTTTTTATCCATTGCATCAAGCTTAGATTCAAACTTTTTATCCATTGCATCAAGTTTAGACTCAAATTTGCTTTCCATTTTATCGAACGCTCGTCTTATATCAAGCAATGTAGAATTGATATTGATAAAAGCCGTCTCAAGTACAGCTACGCGCGCATCGTTGCTCATAGATTGTTGTGCCTCATTTTTTTTCATATTCATTCATCATTCCAGTATAACATCAAAAAAAGAAAAATTTCTTTGAAAGAGAGGGTGTTTTTTTTAGGAAAGGATTAGCTATCGTCAATGTGGATCATTGACAACAGTGTTGGAGGAAGGGAATTCAAAACAGTTTTTCTATCAATCTTCTCGATAGTCATGTTAATTAATTGAATATTATAATTTAAATTTTAAGAAGGCAACAAAATACCATAATAGTAATAGTTTTTTTATTAAATTAAAGATTTAACCAGTAACCTCAATCATATTATTGAGTAAACATTCCGACTTTTGATTCATGGTCTTTACTTGTTGCAACCAGTTTTCTAAAACGACGGTATTGCCCAAACTATCAGATAAAGTTTTTTCGTTAAAGTCATTCATGCCTTTGCTCATTATTTGCATATTGGTAAGGTCAATTTGATAAGTGTAAAGTGATTTTTCTGCAGTGACACTTATTTCTGATGGGGTTGTTTCGTTGTTCAAATAAATAAGGATTTTGTTGTTATCACAATTAGGTAGCCAAGGATTTGTAATTACTTTTAGAGACCCTTTTGTTCCATATACATCAAATTGCCAAGCCATTTTAATGTCATCCGCTGTAGATATAACAGCCAGGGACTCATCATTAAATTTTAAAACGACACTTGCCTGATTATCTGTGTTATTTTTATGATTAATTCGTCCAGTTCCATGTATTTCAATAGGTTCTGCATTGGCAAGTAATCTAACTAATGAAATGGGATAACAGCCTAGATTGCGAATACTTCCGCCAGCAGTGGGATTGGCAATATCAGCAATATGCGCTGTATAGGTAGCGTTGTAAAGCTTAACGTCACCTATGACTTTGTTATGGATAATTTCTTGTATTTTTTTTGTAAAAGGATGGCTCACGTACATTAATGCTTCCATGCAAAATACATTTGATTCCTTGATAATAGAAATCACTTCTCGTGCTTCCTCTATGCTGATTACGAAAGGTTTTTCACATAAAATATTTTTTCCTGCTTCCGCACAGCGAATAATCCATTCCTTGTGTAAATGATTAGGTAATCCTATATAAACAGCATCAATATCATTATCGTTAAGTAATTTTTGATAATCATCATAAACTCTAGGTATAGAAAATTTATCAGAAAAATTTTTAGCTGTCGTTAATGATCGGCTGCCTATAGCGACAAGTTGACTAGTTTCTGAAGCTTTAATTGCATTTGCTATCACTTCTGAAATATAGCTTGTGCCTAAGATTCCCCACTTTATAGTTGTTTTTTTTTCTGACATGTTAATTTATCCTTCTCTGTATTAATAATAATTTTTGCCAATTGATTTAACACATTATATTTTTAACTACACCATCCAGAAAAATAGGAATCACAACCTTTCTTTGTTTTTAAATTTTCAAAAATCCATCCATGCTCGATAATTTCTCGTCCATTTTTCATTTTATGGATGAACTTTTTCATTAAAATTAATTTCAATTAATGTATTTTTTTCTTCAATCATTCTTATTTTTCCTTTAAAATAGTTTTCTATCCTATCTATTTCCCTTCAT
>CAZHMQ010000065.1:0-11660 GCA_964533645.1 uncultured Coxiellaceae bacterium | reverse complement strand
CTGAACATGGTGAAATTTATCGCACCAAAGCCAATTGTTTGCGTGTTTGCCAGAGCGGTCCTATTGCCGTCGTTTATCCTGAAGGCATTTGGTATCACTCTTGTACCCCTACCGTCTTGGAACGGATTATTCAAGAACATCTCATGGGTGGTGTGCCAGTCAAAGCATTCATGCTCAATGAGAAAGACTAGCCAATGCCTATATCACGTGTTTTCCAAAACTGTACCCTCATTGAAGGCACACCCTTGGCATTAGATGCTAATGCAAGCCATCATCTTTCCCGTGTACTACGTGCAAAACAGGGAGATAAATTAATTATTTTTAATGGCTTAGGTGGTGAATATACGGCAACTATCACTCAGATTGACAAAAAAGCCGTGCATGTATGGGTTTCTACATTTAACCCTAGAGAAGCTGAATCATCCCTGGATTTATGGTTAGCACAAGGCATTTCTCGTGGCGAAAAAATGGACTACACTATCCAAAAAGCGGTTGAACTGGGTGTCAAAAAAATTATCCCTTTATTCACTGAGCGCTGCAACGTAAAACTCGACCAAGAAAGATTAAACAAACGATTAGAACATTGGCACGCCATTGCCAAAAGTAGCGCGGAACAATCCGGTCGCAATAGAATTCCTGATATCCTGCCTCCAACCACTCTAGAAAACGCACTCCCCTTGTTGCAAGCCCCATGGCGCCTTGTACTATCGCCATATGCAACCCAAAAATTACATACTATTCAGATAGATAGGTTTCAGTCGGTGCTATTATTGATAGGCCCTGAAGGCGGTCTAAGTGAGCACGAAATCCTGTTAACACAAGCACATCATTTCTTACCACTCCATTTAGGCCCACGTATCCTGCGTACTGAAACCGCCGCCATTGCCGCTATCACGGCTTTGCAATGTTATATTGGAGACATGTCTTAGGCTAAGATTTCGAATTACCACACATGCATGTTCCCGGATTTAAAGGCAAAATTGGAGAAATTGAATAATAGTTGCACTATTTGTACAAAAAATGGTATCATAATGGCCTTATTTACTACCAATGAGGTAACACCCATGTTAATTAGAGAATATGTTGAGCTAGAACCCTGTTTAGAACCACGACACGCAAGTACTGAAACAAAAAAGGAAAATGAAACAAAACAGGCACCCCAGAAAGACTATGATGATAGAGCCACTTGTATGTTTCCGTCGAGTTGCTGCGGAATAGCAGACTACCTCCCACCAGAAAGTTGTAAAGAAAAGACGACCGTCACTAGCCCTGAAAAATTTTTTGCACGGGTGTCATTGGCAAGCACATTTAGCACACAAACACCGCCAAAGATGCCACTGGCAGAGGCATTTGTAAAACATCTTAAAGAGTTATTGAGTTTAGAGAGTGAACGGAAGAATGTCGTTATACAGAAAGATGTCGTTATTTTGTCACGTTCCCATTCCACTGATGAGATTAAACAGTTATTAAGTGAAAAAAGCTTTGATGCTGAAAAATTCAAGATTTATGGTAAGGAGAACTTTCAAGATAGATCAGCAAATCCTGTGTTAAAAGATCGCCCAGCACCCTATGCTTCATTCATCGAGGCCATCAAAGACCATGAAAAAACAGCAGAAAGAGCTAACCATGCTATGCTGTATCTTAAGGATAATGAGGAAGATAATCAAATAAAAGCAATCCTCAAGGCAGGAAAAGTACATAATCTTAATGGTCAACATAATCTACTTGGCGCGCAAGAAACTACATTAAATGGAATAAAGAGAAGAGAAAAAATGGTAGTAGCCAATAATGCTCCCGTGGTAGCAACACCCTCTGTTCTTCAATCTACATCTGAACATACTGATGCGCCGAAAGAAGAAAATAGTGCGTCAAGCAAAAACGCGCTCACACTGAGTTAGTCTGAATAAGACAATAAATCTATGATGCCAGCACTGTTAGAGCTGGCATCTAGATTTGCATAAATCGGACAACTAGCCGACCCAAGTCTTGGCATTTTCTCTATTTCTAGTATAATGGGCCCCTTTTTAGTTCAAAAGAGAGGTAACATATGGCTGATGAAGCAGACATTGCAAATGCTTACATTACCAATGCAATAGAGGCTGCGCTTGGATCTAGACAACAAAGAGCTAATCCGGCTAAAGTCATCACCAAAGAATGCAAAGGATGTGGCGAGGAAATTCCCTTAGCTCGTCGCCAACTTGGGTTTCCATTTTGCATTAGTTGCGCTGAAGAATCAGAAAGACGCAAATCGTTATTTGTGGATTACTAATCCGAAAACTTAACTATACTTACCATCAAGGAAAGAAATCCTATGGAACACAACAGAGATCAATCAGCTACAGAATCAGTACAACAAGTAACATTTCGCGAAAATGTTGCGCAAATCATGGTGCATTATTTCGCAAATTTAAAAGGTGAAGAACCTAAACATGTTTACGATTTCTTTCTAGATGAAGTCGAAGAACCTATTTTAGCCATCGTCATGAAAATGACACGCAATAACCAATCAGAAGCTGCGCGCATGCTCGGCATCTCCAGAGGAACACTGCGTACCAAGTTGAAAAAATACGCAATGCTGTAATACAAGTTACCACGATGTCATGCCGGCATGTTTCCCGCTAAACATGCCGGCATGACTTGGAGATAAGTACCCATGGACGTACTTCGCTATCCCGTTGTGAGGAAGTTATTTTCTGGTATAGCTTTTGTCCTACTCCTTCATCTTGTTTTCTTATATTACTCCATAGACGACCATATCTGGATATTTTATAACTCAGATAGCCTTTATTTACCTTATCTTTATCAAGACCTCTTTATGCGTGGTGGAAAACTTTCCGAATGGATTTTTTCCCCTACGCCTTATTTCTTCCCGGATATGTTAATTTATTTTATTCTTGCGACCATTTCGGAGCATTTACGACTGGCTATCCTGCTTTATGCCATCGTACAACTTACCTTATATTATTGGTTCATCATTGCTATAGCAAAAAAAATTATAAAAAATAAAACAGACATTTCTTTATTACATCTCAGTGTATTCATATCCTTACTTTTGCTCGCAAAAGGACATTTAAAACAAGAAACATTGATCATGGGGCTTATTTCTCAATCTCACTTTGGTACAGCTCTCATGTTTTTATTGGGCCTTTTACTTATGCTCAATACATTTTCCTCCAAGAACCCATGGAATTATGTCTTTCTCTTTATCATTTGCTTTCTCACAGTATTTTCAGACATTCTTTATTTAACTCAGTTTTTTGTACCCGCTATCATGAGTTTATGTTTTATGATTTTTTTATCCAATCATCGCAAAGAAAAAATCATTTACATACAAAATATTTTAGTTATTTGTTTCAGCTGTACGAGTTCATATATTATTTACAAAAGTAAAATTTTACCCATTCACTTAGATAACTACACATCTCATCTATTACGCATACATATGTTTGAGTTAATCACAGCCGCAAAAAAAATAATTTATAATTTATCCGTATTTCATTATCATAATACTATAACCTTCGTTTTTTTAAGTCTTTTTATAGCCCTAACACTTTTTTATTTCATAAAAGAACCTTTCAAAAAAACCGAGTACATAGAATCTAATAAACATTTTATTTTCACTATTAGCTTTTTATTCGCGAGCATTATCGCTGGCATTTTATCGCTGTTGTTTTTTGACAATAATTTAATGGCAAAAAATTACATCAACTTACGACACTGCATACCTTATATTATATTTCCGGTTTTTTTGGGAATCCCTCTTTTTCTTATTAGGTATACGCGTTTAGCAGAAGTCATATCGACTTATTATATTTATATTATTATATTGATGTTAAGTTTCGCCTATCTTTTTTCACCTAAAGGCTCTATTTCCAATATTATTAATTTCTATCCCGAAAGCACCGCGTGTTTAGATTTCTATGCTGATAAATACCATTTAAAAAATGGAGTTTCATATTATTTTTGGGAAACCCGAGCACATAACTTTCTTTCTAAAAAAAATCTAAACATCGTCAATATTCATTTTGACATAAGCTCTGGCCCCATACCTAAGCTATACTTTAATACTCTGCATGATTTCAAAAACAAGGATTTTGATTTTATTATTATTGGTAAAGAACACCTTGTTGACACTAGCCCTCAGGTTGTTTCAAATATACAACAATTCAAAGAAAAACTTGGGACGCCATCTTTTGAATTCACTTGCCCTTCTTGGGATGATAAAGAAAATACCGTATTTGTCTATCAGTCTGGATTACTTAATAAAGACTGGAATGATGCTTTATATGATAAGTTGTTGATAAAGAAGCATCTTAACATAGTCTAAGAGGCTTGCTCGACCAAACTTGTTCCTGTTACCATGAATCTAATAGGGTATATTTGGGACGATTATGTTAAGCGAATATCAGCAAGTCATTTTTGAAATTTCTGAACGAATCGTAGCCGCCCAAAAGCCTATTCGCATTCTTGATAGCATCAAATGGGATACCGAGATACAAGCCAACTTTTTCAAATCAAAGTTCAAAAAAATTCCAGAGATTGATGCAGAATACTATCAACGCAAAAACCCTTTGCAATTTGATCCTTTTAAAAAAATGCAAGAATTTCATGAGATTGAACGTAGCATTCGTCGCACTTTGGGACAATTCAGTGGCGTAGGCAGCATTATGTCTCGCATGTGTCATGAATACACTCGCGTTGTTGAATTGTTAATGTGGCGTGGAACAGAAAAATTTACCGAAATCTCTCAAGAATTATACGGAAGCTCTGAAGATGCGTTCCATATAGGAGCTCCGACGCTAAAAGACTTAGCTTCTTTAGTTAACCAAACACTTGCTAATATCAAAGATCAAGTTATCACAGAAGATGATGATAAAATTTATACAAGCGAAGAAACGGTACAAATCTTAGGCGAAAGACTCGCGAATTATTTTACTGATAAAAATCATAATGTACGGGTTGAATTAAGCGACGGTATTGTCGCAGATGCAGCAGCAGGTGCTGAACGTATTAAAATTCGTGACAATATGATGTTTAGTGAACGTGAAATTAAAACATTCGAAGTGCATGAAGGCTGGGTTCATCTAGGATCCACATTGAATGGTATGGCTCAACCCACTTGCACTTTTTTAAGCAAGGGCCCACCATCTTCTACTATCACCCAAGAAGGTTTAGCGATTATCACGGAAGTATTTACTTTTACGGCCTATCCTAAACGTCTCAAACGTCTTATGAATCGAATTATTGGCGTTAATATGGCAGAAGAAGGCGCGAATTTTCTTGAGGTATTTCATTTTTTCCGTGAGCAAGGCTTGGATGAAGAAGAAAGCTATCAATCAGCTATACGGGTTTTCCGCGGCAGCCTACCGGATAAAGGACCTTTTACTAAAGATTTATGCTATAGCAAAGGATTTATTCTCATCTATAACTATATTCGTCTTGCGGTTCAACGTGGTCTATTAAGCCAAATTCCGGTGCTTTTCATAGGAAAAACAACACTTGAAGATATTCATATTTTGTCGGATTTAGTGGAGGAAGGCATAATCATTCCACCACGATATATACCGCCGCAATTTCAAGATCTAGCCGCCCTCAGTGCATGGATGTGCTATTCGCTCTTTCTTAATAAAATTGATTTACAAAGAATGGCGACGGATTTCAAATCTATGCTACAATCCGGGAAAGGATAAATAGACTCATGACTTACGTACATTAGCATCCGTACTTTGCTCAATAAATTGAATAATCGACCCCGCTACATCTTTCCCTGTCGCTTTCTCTATACCTTCAAGACCCGGGGATGCATTCACTTCAATAATTAAAGGTCCGCGATTCGATCTCAGCATATCGATACCAGCTACATTAAGACCGATAATATGCGCTGCTCGAATAGCCATGGTACGTTCTTCATCAGTAATCTCAACAGAACTGGCATGGCCACCACGATGCAAATTAGAACGGAATTCTTCGGGAGATTTAGACTGACGCTTCATCGCAGCTACCACATCACCGCCAACGACAAAACAACGAATATCGCCGCCGGCCGCTTCTTTAATATATTCTTGGACTAAAATATTCACTTTAAGCCCTAAAAAAGCTTCAATCACGCTGCGCGCAGCTTTTGAGGTTTCAACTAAAACCACGCCTATCCCTTGAGTACCTTCAAGAAATTTGACCACTAATGGCGGGCCACCCACCATTTTAATTAAATCTTTTATTTCATCGAGTGAATGCGCAAAACCTGTAATAGGTAAGCCTATGCCTTTTTTTGATAATAATTGCAAAGAACGTAATTTATCGCGAGCACGAGTGATAGACACAGAATCATTGACACAAAAAACATTCATGGTTTCTAATTGACGCACTACCGCTGCGCCATAAAAAGTAACCGATGCACCAATTCTTGGAATAACCGCATCATAAACACCCAACTCTTCACCTTTATAATGTATCGTTGGACGTGAAGAGGTAATATTCATATAGCAACGCAGCGTATCAATCACATCTGCATTATGCCCACGTGTTTTTGCAGCTTCTACCAATCGCTTAGTAGAATATAAATCATGTCTTCTCGATAAAATCGCAATTTTCATAGCTAACCTTGTTATTTATTTCTTCGCAAAAATGAACGCGCGGGATTGACTAAAAATCTTTTACGAATAGCACTTCTTCCCAAAAGCATTCGAAAGAGCATAGTATCACGTTCAGTAAGGGTAATCTCTATAGGCATTTTACGTTTGCCCATGATTAAGGTCGTTAAAATGACAAAACGTTCTTCGCGATGCCCTCCAGAGTCTGTTACCCAACGTTTATCAATGATATCTGCCACACAGGTTGCAACTTCCATCACATTGTGCTGCACAGGGTGTATATCAAAACGAATTTTATCTTTACCGTCTTCTTTGAAAGGATGCAGAGCAAAGGCGTGTAATGCAGATGTTCTTGCCCCTGTATCCACTTTAGCTTTGATGTTAAGAATCCCCAAATCCGGCAGAGAAACCCACTCTCTCCAACCTATGGTTTTCAGTTTTTTATGCCGTATTTTCTTGCTTTTTTCGTCATAAGTATCCATCCTTTAACATTACCTTATTATTAAAAATGCTGCAATCGCCAACATTTGTTTATTCTTTTTCTATTTTCTGTATTAATGGCAAAATAACGCTCTGAAAAAATGGCCTATCTAAGACTCCTACATGGTGATACCGTATTCTGCCGCGCGCATCCACAAGAAAGGTTTGCGGTAAAACATCTATCCCTAAGGTCAAGGAAGTCGCGCCCATTTCATCTTTAACCGCAATATCATAAGGGTTACCAAGACGCATGAGCATGGCGCGAGCACTGTCTGGATCATCTTGGAAATTAATGCCATATAAGGCAACAGGGTAATTTCGTTTAATCCATAATAAAACATTGTGCTCTTGTTGACATACAACACACCAAGAAGCCCAAAAATTAACCATACTAACCCTGCCCATTAAGTCTGAATTCGTGAAACGCTTTGCAGAATCCGAGAATATTGGTAAATTGATAGAAGGAAAGGGCTTAGCTGTGCTGAATAAAAATAAATCAGTCTTATATAAACTTCGCCAAATGACAAATAATATAATAATGATGACTAAAGGTAACACATAATATAATGAACGTTGACTCACTCTCACGTTTTTATTCCTTATTTTTTACTATTAATAGTACTCAATATATCTCGTATTGACCAGAAGGATTCTATCATGAGCACCCGAGAAAAATATCCAAATCTCAATGAGTTAACCAATGATGCTTATCTCACTCCCACACAATACCACGACATGTATGCACGTTCATTACGCGATCCAAAGAACTTTTGGAGTGAGCAAGCAGAAAAATTTATTACCTGGTTTAAACGCTGGGATGAAACGGTTACGGGTGATTTTACTAAATTAAATGTACAATGGTTCACCTCAGCCAAATTAAACGCTTGTTACAACTGCGTTGATAGACATTTAGAAAAACGCGCAAAACAAACCGCTATTCTTTGGGAAGGAGATGATCCTCATAACTCAAGAAAAATGACCTATGCAGAACTTTATGAACAAGTTTGTCGTTTTGCCAATGTTATAAAAAAACAAGGGATCAAGAAAGGCGATAAAGTTTGTATTTATTTACCTATGATTCCTGAAGTTGCCGTTGCCATGCTTGCCTGTGCTCGTATAGGCGCGGTGCATACCGTAGTTTTTGCGGGATTTTCTGCTGAGGCTTTAAAAACACGCATTAATGATGCTAACTGCAAACTTATTATTACCGCTAATGAAGGCATGCGTGCTGGTAAAACTATCCCTCTTAAAACAAGAGTGGATGAAGCCTTATTAAATGATAAAAATAACCGTAAAGTCATTGTGATACAACATACTGCTAGCGAAGTGCCGATGGATGCTAAACGTGATGCTTGGTACCACGATGCAGTTAAAATGGTAAATAACAGTTGTCCCTGCGAAATGATGGATGCACAAGATTCATTTTTTATTCTTTATACTTCAGGATCCACTGGCCAACCCAAAGGAATTTTGCACACTTTGGGTGGTTATCTTGTTTACACCGCTATGACACATAAATATCTTTTCAACTATCACGACGGTGACATCTATTGGTGCACCGCAGATGTAGGCTGGATTACAGGACATTCTTATGCTATTTATGGCCCGCTTTGTAATGGCGCGACGACTTTATTATTTGAAGGTGTACCTAGCTATCCTTCACCTTCACGAGCATGGGAAATTATTGACAAACACCAAGTCAATATTTTTTATACGTCACCGACTGCCATTCGTGCCTTACGTCATGAAGGCGATGATTGGGTAAAAAAATCGTCGCGTAAAAGTTTAAAATTATTGGGTTCTGTGGGCGAACCCATCAACCCTGACGTATGGGATTGGTTTTTTAATATTGTTGGAGAAAAGCGTTGTTATATAGTTGATACATGGTGGCAAACAGAAACAGGTGGCGCTCTCATCAGCCCTATCCCTGGCGTCACACCTTTAAAAGCAGGCTCTTGCGGCTTCCCATTTTTTGGAATTATTCCTGCTGTGGTGGATGATCAAGGCCACGAAGTTGCTGCCAATCAAATGGGAAAACTTATTATCAAGCAAGCTTGGCCAGGCATGATGCACACTATTCATGGGAATCGTGAACGTTTTGAAAAATCGTATTTCAAAGAGTTTCCAGGAAACTATCTTACCGGCGATGACGCTAAATGCGATAAAGATGGTTACTATTGGATAGTCGGTCGAAATGACGATGTCATCAAAGTTTCGGGACACCGCATAGGCACTGGCGAAGTGGAAAGCGCTTTTCTTACCCATCCTGCCGTTTCTGAAGTCGGTGTTGTCACTATTCCAAATGATATCAAAGGTGAAAGTATTTATGCTTTCGTCACCCTTAAATCAGGGACAAAACAAACTGCCGCATTAAAAAAAGCACTCGTTGCACAAGTAAGACGTGTCATTGGCTCCATTGCAACACCTGACTATATTCAATTCACCGCCGCACTTCCTAAAACACGCTCAGGAAAAATCATGCGCCGCTTGCTACGAAAAATTGCAAATAACGATTTAGAAAACTTAGGGGATATGTCCACACTCGCAGATCCTGAAGTCGTAAAAGCAATCATACAACGGGCTGATGACTTACCGCCTAAAACATGATTGTTTTAGGCGTTGAACATCAAACTCACCAGCGACGACGAACTACATTTAGATCCATCTCATCATCGGAATCATCGCGAAATGATGAATCAGCGCGATTCTGTTTTTGTTGAATATAATTCTGGATAAGCGATGCAAATGATGAACATTCAGCATCATCGTAGTTATCGCTGGTATTAATACTAACACGACGGCCGTACACATCTAAATAAAATGTAACACCCAATTGAGAGTCAGAGTTATAAAAGCAAGAAAACAACTCGTTCATCTCATCATTTGACTCATAACTAGTTGCAAACACTATACGATTATTTACTACATCCCTCATACCAGTCATCATCACTCTAGCATCGTATGTTGATAACATACTTTGTAATGTTCCAAAGCCATTAATCAAAAGTATATCTATATCGCTCTTGGTGAAGTTCGGAATATTGTTATGTAACCATTCAGCTGCTTTTTGTAAAATCCTAAAATCAAAGATTAAACCAAGACAAATTTCTTTTCTTCTTGCTCTTTGTAATCTCGACTTAAGCATCTTAATAGCCCTATCTTTATCGAATCCTTTATTAATAATTTCACTGAACCCTATGAAGATCTTTACATAACGCTGAATTCTTGCTTCATTCTCAGCTTGTGCTTTAGAAGATCTAACACACCTTAAATCATCTATAACCTTTTCAGGAGACAATCTACCCGCGGCTACTAGCATATCAACCATGCCATATTGTTTTTCATCATCTCCAGCCATGGCAGCAATTTGTAAAAGCGTTCCTCTTACAGGTGTTCCGCGTGGGTCTGTTGCAGTGATTTCTACATTGAACATGTTCGGATCTTCTCTTACGGCAGCTAAGACTGTATCAATATTTCTTTTTCCACCACGTAAAATCATGTTTCCAAGAGTCGTTGGTAAAGTTAAAAACGGTCTGCCGAAAAGAGTAAGCTGGGCATGCGAAGGTGTGGCGCACTCATTAGGAAAACCATTACTTTGATCATCCATTGTCAAATCAAGAATAAGTTTCCCTAAAACGTTAGGCATTTTTTTATAACCTACTTCATCCACAGCTGGATGATCATCACTAGCATCAGTTTTCGGGCTTTTATGTTCTTGCTCTGATGTATGTGGGTTCTTGTGTTCTTCTATATTTGACTTCTTTTCTTCGACAGATCCAAGGCGATCTATATCCTGGAGACTCTCAGCTATGACAGCAGCTATGGCTTTGTCGTTGGCTGCATTCTCTGCTTGTTTGGCTGCATTATTCTTTTGCTCTTCTTCTTGTCCTCGTTTCAGTTCATGTGCATGTTTCTGGAGATTTGTACTGTACTGAGCAAGATTAGCTTGTATGTCGTTCAGGGCTAACCGAGTGTTTATATCTTTTGGAATTTTTATGTCTTTTTCTGCTAATACTACGTTGATTTTTTCTAATGCGTTGGTGACGATGGCAGCATAGTTTGAAGTATCTTTTGGTAGAAAACCTTTTGTAGTAAACTTCATATAACCCTCCATGGAAACATCAATAACCTTAGTAGTGTTATCTTTTGGATCTATTATTCTAAATCGGGCTTTATATCGACGATCTCCTGTCGAGCACTCAAGGCCGTTATCATCGGGATTTGGATATAATATGATCGTATTCAAGGGAAGTTTATTGCATTCTGGTGATGAAATAGTTTCACCATTTTTTAAAATATACAGATTAAAATCGTTGCGTTGCATGTTTAGTACCTCGTTTGTATTTTATGCATTTATTAATCAACAGCTGCGGTATTATTACACAATAATATTAAGATTTTCTTAAGAGGAAATGACGGAAAAATTAAAATTATCTAATAGTATTCAATATGTTAGCGGATCATCAACACAAATTATTCTGGTTGATACGTCGCTACACGACTCGTAGTGACACTGTTTTTTTAGCAAATGATATATCTTAGAAGCTGTTTGGTTAAAGTTTCACATCTTTACCGAGCCAATGAAATGGA
>CAZHMQ010000064.1:0-11707 GCA_964533645.1 uncultured Coxiellaceae bacterium | reverse complement strand
CGCGGACAAGCCGCGGGACGACGTGGCTGGGGGTTAATTGACGACACGCCCTAGAAAAAGTTAAATAAATAAAAAATTTAATGCAATTCAAAATCATGAGATAGCTCTCTCTTGCAATGCTCGACGTATCATACCTTCACTGCTCAATATTCCATCATCAACTTTAGATACCACACGACTCGCCTCAGTGGGTTTATAGCCTAATGCAATCAAAGCAGAAATAGCATCTTGTACCATTGCATTTCGTGTACCGCTAGCTTGCGTGATAGGTACAAATATCTGATCTTGCCAATGCGAAATTTTATCGCGCATTTCTATGATTAAACGTTCCGCAGTTTTTTTACCGACACCGGGAAGATTAACTAAACTTGCGACATCGTTTTGCGCAATACAATTCACAAATGCTTGCGTATCCATGCTTGATAAAATAGTTAATGCCATGCGCGGACCCACGCCGTTGACTTTTAACAAGGTTCTAAACATCGTACGTTCTTTTTTATCACTAAAACCATATAAATGATGTGCATCTTCACGCACAATTAAATGCGTATGCAAAATAATTTCTTGGCCTACATCGGGTAAACGATAAAACGTGCTCATAGGTGCATCGATTTCATAACCGACGCCCATGACATCTAATAATAATAAAGGAGGCTGTTTTTCTAAAATAATACCGCGTAGTTGACCTATCATGTTCTACTCCATATGCTTATCTTCATTGTCATGCGCATAAAAATCCCCCCGGCGCATAGCGCCGACCCCTTTTTCAAAGGGGGTAATTCCGCCAACTGCTACGCTTTTTACGCGTCGCTTTTACGCCTAATTTTATCAATCCTGAACGCGAGTGCGCATGACACAATGCAACCGCCAAGGCATCCGCCGCATCAGCTTGTAACACCTCCTGAATATTCAACAAACGGGTCACCATATGTTGAATTTGTTCTTTTTTAGCTGCCCCATAACCCACGATAGCCTGTTTTACCTGTCTTGCCGTATATTCGACCACGGGTATCGCTAAGGCTGCCATAGCAGCACCTCTCGCCTGGCCTAGCTTAAGCGCAGAGTTGGGATTTTGATGCATAAAGATTTGTTCAATGGCGGCTTCTTCCGGTTGATAACGCATCATAACATCTTTGATACCGTCAGAAATTTGTTGTAAGCGCATAGCAACATTGTCAGCAGTAACTTTTAGGCAACCACTTTCGATATAAGATGTTTGATTGCCTTCAAAACGAATGATACCGTAACCGGTTAATCGTGAACCTGGGTCTATCCCTAGAATGATCAAGGTATACTCCTATAAAAGTAATCTACCCCAACTCAGTCAATATCGCTTCAGCAATATCCGCATTCGAATAAACTTCTTGCACATCATCTAAATCTTCGAGCATGTCAATGAGGCGCATAATTTTTTCAGCGACATCTTTATCATCAATTGCGGTTTGCGTGACAGCAGCCAGGGTGATTTCAGCTTGATCAGGATGCAAACCCACTTCATCCATTGCTTTTTTAATACTCAAAAAATCTTCGGGGGCTGTCACAACATCAATACTGTTATCGTCATTCACAAGCACATCTTCTGCACCTTTTTCAAGGGCGATGTCCATCACACGTTCTTCATCAGCGCCAGGCGCAAAGGTAATTTGACCTTTTTTTTGAAAAAGATAAGCTACCGATCCGTCCGTACCTAAATTACCGCCGCATTTAGTGAAGGCATGTCTTACTTCTGCAACGGTACGATTACGATTATTTGTCATGCAATCTACAATGATGGCAACACCTGAGGGACCATAACCTTCATATCTTACTTCTTCAACGACTTCCCCTTCCATGCCGCCGGCACCACGCTTGATCGCACGATCAATGACATCGCGTGACATATTGGCACCTAGTGCTTTATCCACTGCAGCGCGTAATCGAGGATTGGATTCATCTCCATTGGCAAGCTTAGATGATACGGTAATTTCACGTATCAATTTGGTATAAAGCTTACCGCGTTTTGCATCCACTTTTGCTTTATGGCGCTTGATGTTCGCCCATTTACTATGCCCTGCCATATATCCCTCTCACTATTGAATTTTAGGTTTTTTAGCATCTCATCTAGCATCGACCTTGAAACGTTCTTCCATCGAAAAATCTCGATGTAGAAAAAGCTACACCTTCAATTTTTCTCAATCAGAACGTTCCAATCTCTCGCTATATGAGCGCTAAAAAACCTAAAATCCAATAGCGAGAGGTATATTACTTTTCCTTTTGTTTTTCCATATCTTTTTTTACAACTCGAATGCCTAAATCAATCAATTGAGCTGTATCCACTGTCGATGGTGCATCCGTCAAAGGACAGGTTGCAGTTTGTGTCTTAGGGAATGCAATCACATCACGAATCGATGTAGACCCTGTCATTAACATGGCTAACCTATCCAAACCAAATGCAATACCACCATGGGGCGGACACCCAAAACTCAACGCGGCCAAGAGATGTCCGAATTTTTCTTGCGCTTCATCATCTTGGATATTCAGCGCACGAAATACCGCTTGTTGCATTTCCGTGGTATTAATACGAATAGAACCACCACCTGCTTCAGTACCATTGAGTACCATATCATAAGCACGTGCTAATACATGAATGGGATCTTTCTCGAGCTCCTCAATACTATTCACTTTAGGCGCTGTAAAAGGATGATGACATGCCGATAAGCGTCCTTCACCTTTTTCAAACATAGGAAAATCAACTACCCACAACACACGCCAAGCTTTTTCCACTAAACCTCTATCATGTGCGACTTTAACTCTTAACGCACCTAAGGATTCATTCACAATTCCCGTTAAATCTGCACCAAAGAAAATAATATCTCCAGGTTTTGCGTGGGTACGCTCGACAATCTCTTTAACCATAGACTCTGGGATAAATTTCAAAATAGGCGACTGTAAACCGTCTGCATTATACTTAATATAAGCGAGTCCTTTTGCACCAAAAATGCCGACGTATTTCGTGTAATCATCAATTTCTTTACGACTTATATCTGCGCCACCTGGAACACATAATGCCGCCACGCGTCCATGCGGATCTTTTGCAGGATCTGAAAATACTTTGAATGCTATATCTTTCAACAAATCGCCAACGTCGACTAACTCAAGCGAAATACGTAAATCCGGTTTATCTGAACCATAACGCGACATAGCTTCGGCATATGTCATTCTTGGAAATGGGTTGGGTAATGCTACATGCATCAATTCCGAAAACATGCCGCGCATCATTTCTTCCATTAAATGCTGGATTTCATGTTCATTCAAAAAAGATGTTTCTATATCTAATTGGGTAAACTCAGGTTGTCGATCTGCCCGTAAATCTTCATCACGGAAACAACGTACCACCTGATAATATCTATCCATCCCCGCCATCATGAGCAATTGCTTAAATTGTTGCGGTGACTGCGGTAGTGCATAAAAACTACCTGGCTTGGTACGACTTGGAACCAAATAATCACGTGCACCTTCTGGAGTGGCTTTGGTTAAAAAAGGTGTTTCAATATCTAAAAATCCATTGTCATCTAAAAATCGACGTAAATAACGGGTAATTTTCGCGCGAAATACCATGCGATTTAACATTTCAGGACGACGCAAGTCCAAATAACGATAATGCAAACGGGTTTCTTCACCTGCTTCATGATAATCATTGATAGGAAAAGGTATAGGTTCAGAGGTGTTTAAAATGGTAAGCTCCAAACCATCTACTTCAATTTCACCGGTTGGCAAATCTTTATTAATGGTGCCTTCTGGACGACGACGAACACGACCTTTCACTTGAATGACATACTCATTACGAACCAACTCAGCTTGTTTAAAAGTTTCTTTATTCAATGGCGCAATCACTACTTGCACTAAACCTTCTCTGTCACGCAAATCGATAAAAATCACGCCACCGTGATCACGACGTTTATGTACCCACCCTACTAATTGTACTTCTTGATCGATATATTCTTTTGTAACTTGCCCACAATAATGACTACGCATACCTAAACCTTATTTTTTTGTATTATTACCATTTGTACCTGGTTGAACCACGCCTAATGAAATCACAAACTTTAACGCTTGATCCACACTCATATTCATTTCAATCACATGCTTTCGTGCAACCATCATGAGAAAACCCGAAGTTGGGTTAGGTGTCGTCGGAATAAAAATACTTACCATAGATTCACCATCAAGTGCTTTTGAAACTTCCGGAGTACCATCGCCTGTCTGAAAAGCCAAGCTCCACATACCTGCACGCGGATATTCCACTAATAAAACTTTACGAAACGATTGTCCGCCTGGGGTGAATAGAGTATTCAATACTTGTTTAACACCCATATAAATGGTACGCACCAAAGGGATACGCCCCATAAAAGAATCCCATATTGCAACTAATTGTCTACCTATAAAATTGGCTACTAGGAAGCCTGTAATCAATATCACGCCCAGCGTAATAACCACACCAATACCTGGGATATGTACACCTAATAAAGCATCGGGTTGATATTTTACAGGCAATAAAGTGAGTGTTGCACCTAAAATATCAACTAGGAATTTAAGCGCCAATATAGTTATCCAAATAGGTAACCAAATTAACAAACCGGAAATAAAATACCTTCGTAAAGTTGACATTTTCATTATTTGACCGCCGTATCTGTAGAACCTGAATTTGAATCGGAACCTGTATCGGATTTGCTATCTTTTTTGTCCGTTTTACTTGAATCCGGCTTACCTTTGTTCTTAAAATCTGTAGCATACCATCCCGTTCCCTTAAGTTGGAAACCTGCCGCAGAAATCAATTTTTGCAAGCCTGGTTTCTGACAATCAGGACAGTCAACCAAGGGTTGGTCGTTCATTTTTTGAACGACTTCCAGCTTGTGGCCACAATGCCTGCACTCATATTCATAAATTGGCATGAACACCTCTTACTTTGTACGTGATATATACGAAAATGGCTCATTCTAACAAGATTCTAACTGACATGATAGGTTGAAGATTACATGATGAAAAACCCCATCTGTAAATCCATGATGAGGCTTTATAAAGAATGATGACTAGGGCTTGTTTACCATTCGCTAGGCTGAGCCATAAATCCTTGATTTTTACAGCCCGTAGCGTTACTTCTTTTTCGCGCCGCCCGTAATAGCACCCACAATACCTGTCAATATTCCGCCACTAAAAACACCTATCGCAACAACACCCACAATTGCGCCGACCGACATGCCTGGGAGTGTTAATATATCTAATATATGAAGCGCATGTACTACAAAAACCCCTGCTAAACCGCCCATGATGCCTACTATAGTGTTGCCTACACCCCTAAGGCTTTTTTCACTCCAAGCCCAACCTGCTAAATTTCCACCTACTGCCCCACTCACGAGTGTTATGAATAACCCTATCATGTCCATAATACGACTTCCCTGTGATTAAATTCATTACCAAGATAGCAAACCTATTTATTAGCGTCAATTCACCTTGACCTTACCTATGCTTGGCCACCAGCCCTCTTTTCCGTGAATTTACAAATAATTTATGCTAAATTCACGAAAAAGATAGCACGATGAACGGAAATAACCATGGCAACTATTCTTGTACTCTATTACAGCCGCTACGGATCTGTAAAAAAAATGGCTCAATATATTGCACGCGGCGTCGAGTCTGTGCCTAATGCAGAAGCATGTATTCGCACCGTTCCCTCTGTCTCGCCCACCCATGAAGCCACTGAACCAAG
Source organism: uncultured Coxiellaceae bacterium (assembly GCA_964533645.1). GTDB lineage: Bacteria > Pseudomonadota > Gammaproteobacteria > DSM-16500 > DSM-16500 > JABDBK01. The sequence continues at coordinate 5,961 of CAZHMQ010000064.1, read as the reverse complement.
CATTCCTGAAAGTGGCGCACCTTTTGTGACACTTGAAGACTTAAAAACCTGCGATGGTCTTGCGCTGGGTAGCCCAACACGTTTTGGCAATATGGCTGCACCTATGAAATATTTTCTGGATAGCACAAGCAGTCTTTGGTTGTCAGGCGCACTTGTCAACAAACCAGCTGCCGTGTTCAGCTCAACAGCAAGTCTACATGGCGGTCAAGAAAGCACATTGCTCAGCATGATGTTACCTTTGATGCATTTAGGTTTTATTGTGCTTGGTATACCTTATACAGAAGCTGACTTGAATCATACTGTGAGTGGCGGCACACCGTATGGAGCAACCCATGTCACAGGTCCTGATGGAAAAAAACCTTTCACCGAAGAAGAACAGCGTTTATGCTTTGCCATGGGGAAACGTCTTGCAGAAATCGCCATCAAATTGAAAACATAACTATGACGATGCAAACTAATAATATTCTCGCCGATGGGCGCTGGATTGGAAAGCATGGCATTGGACGTTTTTCATCAGAAATACTGGCTCGTCTAAAAAATACCGACATTATCAAACAGGGTCCCAAACCTTTATCCATCCAAAATTTTATTTGGCAAACCATGCATCTTCATCATAAAAAAAATAATTACCGCGTTTTTTTTACTCCGGGATTTAATCCTGTGTTTAGTACTAAACTTCCTTATATTTTAACCATATGCGATTTAATTTATTTACATACTCCTGGATTAAAAGGTTTTATAAAAAAAATATTTTTTGAACTATGTATCAAATCATCCATAAAAAAAGCTTCAAAAATATTTACCATTTCAGCGTATTCAAAACAATCTATTGTAGAATGGGCAAAGATTCCAGCGGAAAAAGTAATTAATATAAGTTGTGGTGTCAGTGAGATTTTTCGTCCAGAAGGACCAACATTCAATCCAGGCTATCCTTATTTATTACATGTGGGAAATATTAAAACTCATAAAAATATAGAGCGACTGATCACTGCATTTGCTGATGCAAACATTGATTCGTCCATAAAATTACTTTTTACCAGTCAATTAACACCTAGTATTGCTGAACTCATTCAATCAAAAGCGCTTGAAAATCGCGTCGTATTTCTTAATACGCTTACGGAAAATGCATTAGCCGATTGTTATCGCGGCGCAATAGCTCTTGTATTTCCATCTTTATACGAAGGATTTGGTTTGCCTATTCTTGAGGCCATGGCATCAGGCACACCTGTCTTAACCTCTCATACAACCTCTTGTCCGGAAGTTGCAGGAGATGCAGCAGTTTTAGTGAACCCTATGGATACTGCTTCTATTCGAGATGGAATGGAAAAAATTGTAAATGATACTGACTTACGAAAGAATTTAATTGCTAAAGGATTGGCACGCGCCAACGATTTTTCTTGGGATAAAACAGCGGCTCTTGTTCAACAGGCATTGAATGACACATCAGCAAATGAATGAGCAGTATTTTTTATGCTACTCTTCGCGAAAATGGCATTTGTTGCGCATCACCATTATTATAATGTCTTAATAATACGATAATTTCTTTATCACCGATTTCTTCAGCCAGTTGATAAGGGGTTTTTCCAGTGTTTGTTTTAGTTTGAGCACCATTCGGGAATCTTTCAAGCAAATATTTTAATGCATCTATTTCCCTATGTATAACTGCCATATGAAAAACAGATCTTCCCTCTTCATCTCTTGCCCATAATGAAACACCTAAATGTTTCTCCAAATAATGATGCAAATCTTCTCTAGCATGCTTGTAAAATGCCAATACCAATCTAGGACAATTGAGGTTTAATTTATATTTAGGTTTACCATTTTGCTTATAACCTACTTTTTGTAAATGAGCTTGACATGCTTGCTCAACATCAGAAGGCAGCTCAATAGGCATCATGTGATGTGCATGGGTGCGACCTATAAATGCTTGTGCGCCGAGTTTTCCTATTTGAGTGAGCTTTTGTTTAACCGATGTTTCTTCGACACATTCAAAATCTAATGTGCCTACACCTACACTTGGCACATCAATATAAACCGTTCTAAAAGCATCGCCATTAAAATCACTTTCTTGATAATTCGCGCCCAGACATTTCATGGTGTTTGCAGTCCACATGGATAAGGATGGTTTTTCTTGTTTCTTAGATTGGGTCGGAGCACTCTTGGGATTTAAACGTAAACCTAACGTGGATTTATTAACCTTTTGCCACCCTTCTCTATTAAAATGTCCGTATTGATCCGTTTCAAAATCAAATAATTTGATAGGATAGTTACACAACACACCGCCATCGAGATACAAATCTTGACCTGATTGCAATTGACCATGCTCATCCTTAACTATTTTAGGTTGTGGCGTAAAGACCCCCGGAATGGACATCGATATTCTCACAGCATTTGCAACAAGCATGGATGGTGTATTTTCATAAGAAAAATACTCAACAAACCCTGTTTCAGTATTGACACCCACAAAATATAAATCTTTAAATCCTGCGTCTTTTAACTGTTGAAAGGTAACAGGTTGGTCAATATCTTCTATTTTTTTGCCTATTTTTGCTGCATATTGTTTTCGAATCAACATATCAACCAGATTATATAATGTATCTCCTGAGCATAAACCTAAATTATTTTTTAAATATTGATACACAGGATAATAATCATTTTTTAATGCTTTTGCATGAACCATCACTTTAACCGTTCCTTTTACCGCCGTTTTGATTCCACTAAAAAATCCAGCCGTCAATTCTCCATAAAGTTTTTCTTCTTGGCTCCAATCTTTGTTTTTCGCCGCAAGAATAGCGGATCCATGGGGTCCATCAAGCAATTGAGTGAATTTTATTTGGGGTAAATCACAGCCTTGTAATGTTTTAATGTTACAAAGATGTTCGATTTCATCAAAACTAAATCCTAATCCAACGAGCAATGCCGTGATCGCACCAGCAGATGTTCCACCCACTCGCTTGATTTCCTCGAGACATATAATTTTTTCTTCTTCTAATGTTCTAAGTGCGCTAACAAAAGCTAAACCTTTTACACCGCCGCCTTCAAAAACCAAGTTTTCCCATGAAGTGCGTTTTTTTGGAGAATCTTTCTGAGCTGAAGCAAGTAGCAAACCTATTTGGCTATCCGGAGTCGTATAATCGCTTGGCAGCTTTCCGCTATGATCTTTCATCATACAAATGCCATGAGCAAGTAAAAGTTTCACGACTTCAGGTTGATTCGTTTGAACAGCGAAATGTAATGCGGTCGAGCCTTGAGCATCATGAGCGTTGATATCAATATGATGTTTTATTAATAATACAAGTAATTCTAATTGAAGTTTACTATCTTTTTCCTTCGAAGGTTTATTCATGATGACACGCATTAACGTATGTTGGCTCGCTTGATTCGTAGCTTGAACAGATAGCTCAGGAATTTGTTTTAGAAGGGTAAGTAATGCTTCCCTATGTCCATGATCAGCCAATACATGTAAAATCGTATCGCCCATGGGAGTTCGATCTTGGAAATGTCGTTGCAGTACTTCAGATTGATAAGCATAGATTAAAAATTCCGTTTTGCCTGCGATGGCTGCACTATGCAATGGATTTTCACCCTTGTTATTTAAAGGCATGAAATCACTTTCCGATTTGCTTTCATTGAATAAATTTTTATTCATTAAAACATTAAAAAATTCAATATTTCCTTCTCTAGCTGCAACATGTAGCACAGAATTACCATGGCAATCTTTTATGTCTAGCTTAGTACTTTCATGAGTTAAAAAATCATTCAACCAGCTGATTCGTCCATAACGAATTAAAGTAAATGCGATAGATTCCCTCGATGTGATATTATCTATCCATGAAGTTGAAGGCTCGAGAGTAAATGCATTGGATGTATATGGGTTACTATCGAACCATAGCATACAGCTAAGCGCTTTATCTTTTTCATTGTTTTCAATAGCGGTATAAAGTTTTTTAGCTTCATGTACATTTTCATTGTCTCGTGTATTTGCTAAACTTTGACGAAAATTCATGCTAGCAAAAACATCATTCTTACAAAACGCAATAGCGATTTTACAGTACATGTCAGCCATCTTGTGATGTCGTCGTCTTACCTCATGGTGTGCACAAGCCATATAATCTCTAGCTATGACTTCTCTAATTTCTCGAGTTAATCCTGGATATTGTTTTAGCTCGGCATCAAGATTTGTATTCTGGATGTCATTTTCTGCATCTGAAAAATTTTTTAGAACACTAGAAATCAATGAGTGATTAAAAAGTGTTAATTCATTTTGTGGATTTAATACAAGAGATGTATTGTAATCTGCTAACGCTTTTTCATACTGACCTAATAAATTATAAACCCAGCCGCGACAAGCAAAAGTTTTGGCTAATCTAGGATCCATCTGAATCGCTGCATTAAAATCCAGGATCGCTTCATCTAGTATACCTTCTCGGCATTTCGCTATACCTCTAAGTCTAAAAAGATACGCAGATGGATTATTTGGGTTTAAATGAAGTGCCATCGTATAATTAATGATAGCTTCTCGATACGAGCAACGATTAAATTTAATATTACCGATCCGTTGAAAAAATTTCGAATGAGGCTGAAGGAAAAACGTAGATTTAACATCCTGTTCGTTTGCATGTATCAAATCATCCGCCGCTTTTTTATCTTGTTCCGCTAATAAAAGATTTCCCTTAATCAAGTGAAAATAATAACGAATAGAATAAGCATTGGGATCATTGTTTCTTAAACGAATAGCATCATCACAATGCTTTATGGCAATATCTGCTTCATTCATCTGAATAATATAGCCTTTACGTATTTGGTTTATATATTTTATTGCGGAATCCAAGTATTCATCGGCGCTATCGATTGGTTGTCTTTTAGGAAGAGAAACATGGGATGCCTGTTTTTTTTCATCCCCCCCATTTGTCATTTTGGAATTATAACCACCCATGTTGAAATACACTCTGAAAAGTTTAAATTGATCATATTATATGCATATAGTTAAATTTTGTCCAGGATTTGTTTTCAATTATTTTCCAATAATACTTTCCAATAGAACCGCAGCATTTACGCAACAAACATGATAAATATATCATTGGCAATGATTTATGTAGGTTGATTTTTTCATTATTTATCAAGGAGTAATAAAAAAATAAAGACTTTATTGATCTGGACTTTGGCCATTTTTAGTCATAAGGGTCAAAGCTACGTTAAAGTCATAAGGGTCTCAAAAGGGTCAAAGCTACGTTAAGGTCAGCTGATAAAACAAGACCTTAACGTAGCTTTGACCCTTATGATCTCTGGACTTTAGCCATTCAGGATGGCATCATTCTCCAACAAATTTTAATAATAGCCAAAAGTGTATCATTAAAAGGAATAAAAAAATGTTTAGCCAGATAAGAATAAGACGTAACATCCCGATTAACGATCTTAAAATAGAAGATTTAAAACAAGAAGTGGAATCTTGGGTGAAACTTAAAGGCAAAACATGGACAAGATATAACCTACCTACGAGCTTTGACGACTGTCTTTTTCATGTTATTTCTAATAAACAATTTGATCAAATAAAAGCCATGAATGACTTAGCTGATAAATTATCAATCAAAGAAGCCTTTGTCGATCACTTATATGATTATGCGGTCCGCTGGTACAATATTGAAGAATTTAAGCAATTACTTGCAATTCAGCCTATCGATTTAGAGCGTCCTATTTATTATAGTCAAAACACGGGATGTCGTGCACCACGCCCCGCTGAAATAGGGCCTAAAATAGGCTCATTATCCCAAAGATGCCAATTTTTTGATAATAAAGCATTAAAAAACTTTATTAATAAGGAAATTCATAACCACAAACATTTAACCGAAGAAAATCAAGGATCGCCCAAAAAAGTTCGTCATGGTTAGAAATCCCAATGGTTATGCTGGCGAATACAACACCAGCATAACAGACAACATACATCAGCATTTCAATGGGTGA
>CAZHMQ010000063.1:0-11872 GCA_964533645.1 uncultured Coxiellaceae bacterium | reverse complement strand
GCCCAATGTAGCGCTGTATCACCAAATTGATTTTTTGCATTTATATTGATATGCGCAGCAAGCAACATTTCTACAATTTTTTCATGACCACACTCAGCTGCTACCATCAATGCATTACTTCTATACGCATCCATCACATTCACAGCATCAGGATAATCTATGAGATAACGTTCAATTTCTTTTAAATTGCCAGATTTTACTGCGTCTATCAAAAACTTTGCCTGCAAAAAACAGATAACTTTTTCATTATTCTCTGTTGTTTTTGCTTTTTTTATTGCTTCATAAATGCAAGCCGTAGGCACATTCTTCACTTCCTTAATGATAGCTTGCACTATAGAAAAATTACCTGACATCGCTGCTGTATCTAAAATAGTATTTTCTTTTTCATCAGTAACATGCAGTATGTCAGGGTTATTTTTTATATAGCATTGGATGTTTTGTAAATCCTCTTTATTTTTACTACATACAACTTTTAAAATATGGCTCATATATAAAAAAGCAGCAATATCTTTATGGTCTTTTCCTTTTTTTATCGATACTAAATTTTCTGCTGTAAAATTCGTAGTAGAATCAAAATCGGCATTCGTTTCAAGAGTTAAATTTGCACCATGCTTAACCAACAGCCTAACAATAGCTAAATGTCCCGCAACAGAAGCACAATGCAAAGCCGTGACTCCGGATTTATTTTGCGCATCAATATTCAATCCTGCATCAAGCAACAATTGCACAATATGTTCATGCCCAGCATCCGCAGCAAACATAAGAGCATTAGTTCCGACTTTGTCGTAGACATGCATTGCGCTTTTGTTTTTATCGTGCGCATGAGCGTTTATATAATGTTGAATCTCAGTAACATCTCCGGCATGAGCTGCGTTAAGAAAAGCCTTAGCGGATTTGCTTCTTGCGACATTACTTTGAAATTTAATTTCATTATTTAACTTTCTTAACACAAAATTTCTCCGGTGCTAAACTGATAGATTGTGCAATTCTAGCACACCTTTTTATGAGTGTCAAAATATTGATCGTTATATGTTTATATGAGTTTTATTTGTGCATATGGCGTACGGCGGGTGAATTTTACAAGGCGAATAAACGAAATCCTCAGCAATGGCGGTTTCGTTAATTATATTTGATTTTTTTTAGAACAGTCTAAATAAAACAAGCAAAATCAGGATGATGCATAACTGGATTAAACTCGATTATTTCATAATCAGCAACGTTATTCATTTGATAAGGATCTTGCTTAAAAAAAGCCTCTAACTGCTCACGATTTTTTAATTGCGAAATAATGATCCCACCTACCCGTGGGTTTTGTGGACCGGATACCACTAAGTAATTTTTTTCATAGCCTTGCTTAAGAAATTCTCTGTGTGGAGCAACAAACGGCTCAACCATATCTAGCGGTTTAGTATAAGTAATTTTGATTAAAAACATAATTCCTCCCATTTGTGAGCGAGTTTAGGTAGGTCTGAACGCTTACCTAATGCATATTGCGTTAAAAATTGTTTAACCCACGGCATTTGATTCATGGCATTTAATCCCATATTACGAATGCATGTGACTGCCGCAGACTGATTAGCAAATAATTGTTTTAAAAATTCCACCATGGAAAGCATCGCGATTGTATCGGTTTTTCGCCAACGCTCATAACGACGCAATGTGGCAAGATGAGCATAATCACGCTGTTTATCCCATGCTAAAGCGATCACTTCTGCTAGAGCTGCTGCATCTAATATACCAAGATTAACTCCCTGACCCGCCAAGGGATGTATGGTATGTGCTGCATCACCTATCAAAGCAAAACGATGTTGTACATAGGTTTTTGCGTGTCGCATACGCAAAGGAAAAGCATGCCGTGTTGTCACTTGTGTGATGTCTCCCAAGGTATACTCGAATTGTTTTGCTAATTCAATCTTAAAATGAGCTTCATCCCATTCCATAAGCTGCTTTGCATAGTCATGCGTAGCAGACCAGACAATGGAGGAAACATGTGTATCTCCCAAAGGTAAAAACGCGAGCGGGCCCGACGGCAAAAATCGTTGCCAGGCAGTATATTGATGCGGCAAAGAAGTATGTACGGTTGCAACAATAGCCGTATGTTGATAATCATATGAGGTCATATCAATTTGCCTCATTTGACGTAAATAAGAATCCGCGCCGTCCGAAGCAATAAGCAGTTTTGCTTCTATCGTACGACCATCATCACAACTAAGTGTCATAAACTCGGTTGTTTCTTTTAATGCTATAATCTTAAGAGGACACAAATAATGGATATTGTCATAATGCGAATATTTTTCTATCAAACTACTACGCATCACATGATCTTCAATGATATAACCTAAATTCGCTTCACCCACTTCAGCTGAATCAAACATAATTAACCCGGAACCACCGGCATCCCACACACGCATTTTTGTATAAGGACTTACACGTTTTGATAGGATTGTTTCCCACACACCAAGATGTTGTAATATATGCTTAGATGCATGCGATACAGCGCTCACTCGAGCGGCATGATAGTTTTCTTTAGCTTCAATGACAGCTACAGTGAGGGACGTCTGTTTAGCAATGGCAAGTGCCGCTACAGCACCTACCACTCCACTACCTACTATCACAACATCATAGACAGTTTTCAAAAGGGTAATACCAAATCAGATTGTATCGATAAGAGTAATTCTCTAAATGCTGCTTGAATCCGCAATAAAGCTTTTTCTGTTTCTGCCTCAAATCGCAGCACTAAACAAGGGGTAGTATTCGATGGCCTTACCAATCCCCAACCATCTTGAAAATTAACTCGCAAACCATCAATAGTAACTTTTTCCGCACCTTCGAATGTAGCCGATTGCTTTAATGTGTCCATCAAGGTAAATTTCTTATCTTCATCGACATAAATTTTCAATTCCGGCGTATTAATGCTATTTGGAATATCATCAAATATGTCACCTATGTTTCTCGTATCACTCGCTAAAATTTGCAACAAACGTGCGCCTGCATACATGGCATCATCAAATCCATACCAACCATCTTTAAAGAAAATATGCCCACTCATTTCTCCTGCAAGAGCCGCTTGCGTTTCTCCTAACTTAGCTTTAATAAATGAATGCCCTGTTTTCCACATGATAGGTTCGCCGCCTAATGCTTTAATCAACGTCGCCAAATGATTACTACATTTCACATCATAAATAATTTTGGCACCAGGCGTATGAGCTAAAATAGCTTTTGCAAACAACATAAGCTGTCGATCAGGCCAGATGATTTCGCCTCGATTTGTGACGACACCTAATCTATCGCCATCACCATCAAACGCTAATCCGATATCAGCATTATGGTCTGATACCGCAGTCATCAAATCTTGTAAATTTTCAGTTTGACTTGGATCTGGATGATGATTGGGAAATTGCCCATCGATATCACAAAACAATTCAATCACTTCACAGCCCATGTTTTTATATAAATCAGGCGCGACACATCCTGCAACCCCATTACCACAATCCACCACAATTTTAAGTGGTCTAGTTAATGTGATCGCTTGTGAAACATGGGTTATATAACGTTCCCTCATATCAAGAGAACTCATCTGACCTGCACCTTGCAAATAATGGTTGTCTAACACATATTGATAAAGCTTTTTAATTTGCTCTTCTGTCAAGGCTTGTCTACCCAGCATCATTTTTAAGCCATTGTATTCCGCTGGATTATGACTGCCCGTTAACATCACGCCTGAGCTTGCTTGTAAAACAAAAGTTGCATAATAAAGCAAAGGGGTTGGCACCATGCCAATATCGATGACATCACAACCTGTGGATAAAATACCCACAGATAAAGCATTAAATAAAGAGGGACCTGATAAACGACCATCACGACCTACCACCATGTATTTTTCGCCCATTTCTATGGCCATAGTGCCCAATGCACGCCCAATGGCATGCACACTTTGTTCCGTAAGTGTTTTACCCACAATGCCTCGTATATCGTAGGCACGAAAAATCGATGGGTGAATCATTGAATTTATATGTTCTGTCAGCATTAATTTTTCCCTGAATGTCCAAAACCGCCGACACCACGAGTGGTTTCATGAAAATCTGTCACCACCTGAAATGCTGCACGCATGATAGGAAGAAAAACCAGTTGTGCAATTCTATCGCCCGGCTCAATACTATAAGCATTTGTTCCACGATTCCAACATGAGATCATGAGAGGTCCTTGATAGTCTGCGTCAATAAGACCTACTAAATTGCCCAATACAATGCCATGTTTGTGTCCCAAACCCGATCGTGGCAAAATAACAGCGGCTACATTTGGATCGCCTATATAGATAGCAATACCTGTTGGAATAAGCTCTGTTTCCCCCGGCTGAACAACGAGCGTTTTATCTAAACAAGCACGCAAATCCAAGCCTGCCGATTCGCTAGTGGCATAACTTGGTAATGGATATTCCGTGCCTATGCGCACATCTAAAATTTTTAGTTGTATAGATGAGGCCCCATGAGGCATACCTTGTTTTTCTGTATCTAACCTTTTTTCAGACTGCATATTCCCGCTCCCTATCAGTGAGGAGAGAATTGTATCGCATCTTGATGAAATGTCGAAATATCTGTTTTCTAACACCATCTAACATTGTACACTTTGATCTTTAAAAAACCCTGTAGTCTCAACAAGAAGGACTTTAATCATGAAATATTTTTCTTATATAGGTGCTCTGTTTTTAAGCCTTTTCTTAAGCTTAGCTATGTCTCCCGCTATGGCCGCAGACACCACCCCTGAGGCGGCTAAAAAACAAGGTGATGCTTTTTTGCTAAAAAATAAAAGCAAAAAAGGCGTGATAACCTTACCCAGCGGCTTACAATATGAAGTGATTACCCAAGGTACTGGCAAAAAACCGGGTAAAAATGACATGGTGACTGTCGATTATGAAGGTAAGTTACTCAATAACCAAGTTTTTGATAGCTCTTACAAACGTGGGCAACCTGCTGTTTTCCCTGTCAATGGCGTCATCCCAGGCTGGACTGAAGCTTTACAACTCATGCCGGAAGGTTCTACCTGGATACTTTATATTCCATCCACTTTAGCGTATGGCGAAGCAGGCGCAGGCGGCCTTATTGGACCCAATGAAACCTTAGTCTTTAAAGTACATTTGATTAGCATTAAATAACCTCGCTTCAACTCCCGCCTTACGCACAGATCGTAGGGTGGGCACGCTGCGCTTTGCCCACCCTACAAAAACACATGCTTATTTTCATTAGAATTTGGAAATCCCCATGACCATAACCCATTGGCCTCTTAATGAGCAACCACGAGAAAAAATTTTAATACATGGCGCAAGACACTTATCTGACACAGAGTTAATCGCCATTTTTTTACGCACAGGTGTTCGCGGCAAATCTGCTGTTGATATGGCTCGCGAATTATTAAGCGAGTATGGCAGCTTAAAAAAGCTCTTTAATACCGACCCTCATCAATTATTTCAAAAACGCGGTCTAGGAAAAGCAAAATATGCCATGCTTAAAGCAGCCATAGAGCTAGGCCGTCGTTATCTTGAAGAAGATATTACGCTAGGCGAACCATTAAATAACAGTGTGCTGACTAAACGATTTATCGTCAATCGTTTAAGCGATTATCAAAGCGAAGTCTTTGCTTGCTTGTTTTTAGATATTCAAAATCGCATGATTAGCTTTGATGAATTGTTTTATGGAACTATCAACGAAGCCAACGTCTACCCACGCGAGGTGGTTAAACGTGCTTTAAAACATAATGCGGCTAAAATTATTTTAGCGCATAATCACCCATCAGGAAGTGCCACCCCCAGTCAGGCTGATATTGAGGTGACACAATTATTAAAAAAAGCATTAGCACTTATTGACATCCCCATTATTGATCATATTATTGTGGGAAACCAAAAAAGCTTTTCTTTTGCTGAATCAAAATTAATTTAAAGGAAACAAGATGCCGCGTGAATATGAAGTTCGAAACTTAATACAGCTTATCGAAGACTGCAAACGGATAAATGTCGGGAAAGAACTTATTGAACATTTACTAAAACAAAAACCCATTGCGTCTAACTATAAAATCACAAAAACCACCCCTTTCTTTCCTTTTCTTGCCTGCGTATATGGCCTAGAACAACGCATTGATGCATGCTTGTTTACCTATGAAAAAATTTTTGAAAAAGAAAAAAATTCGCCATGGCCAGCTGTCTTCGTAGCAGATAGAAACCCGCTTACATTCTCTGCGACATCACCTTTTAAATTAACCGCTTCAGATGACCAAGTAGCCATCATTGATACATTAAAAAATTTTCAGGCTAGCCATGTCCAAATTTTGATTGAAAAAGCTAAACAAACATCTTTTGAGATGAAACTCAAATAATCTACATAGATCAGTAAGTTATATAAGCGCAGAAAAAGGAGATCGGTTATGGTTGCTTCCCTAAGCAATTTCTGGTATAAATCGCCCCCTGCCTATGCGCAAAATATATCGATTGGAGAAGTAAGTATGTCAAAAGTATGTCAAGTCACGGGAAAAGGCCCTTTAGTCGGCAATAACGTTTCCCATGCTAACAATAAAACCAAGAGACGATTTGTTCCAAATCTCCAGGAGCATCGTTATTGGCTAGAAAGTCAAAAACGCTTTGTTAAATTACGCGTCAGCACCAAAGGCATGCGAATAATTGACAAACTTGGCTTGGAAAAAGTTTTAGAAATGATCAAGAAACGCGAAAAGCAAGATAGAGCTTAAAAGGTACTCATATGCGCGATAAAATCAAAATGGTTTCAACAGGTTTGACAAAAGGCGGCAAAAAAACCGGCACTTTTCGTACCACTACCAAGAACAAACGTACGACCACTGAAAAGTTAAAGCAAAAGCACTTTGATCGTCGTGCTTACAACCCAGAAACCGGCAAAACCGGCATGCATGTGTTGTTTGAAGAAGGTAAGATCTAACTGCTAGATAGGGACGGGGGGGCAAACCCTCCTTCCCCCGTGACTAGTCACTAAATCTTCTGCGGCACATACCCCTTCAAATGCGCCACAAAATCCCGCAATACAGCAATACCTGATGCTTCAGCTTGTTTACACCAGTCTTGTAATAACTCTAATAACTCAGCTTGACTTGCCGTACTTTTTGCCCAAATATTTTGTAGCTTGATGCGAAATTGATAAACCACATTAAGCGAGCGATATTGTTCAAGCGTCGTGTTTAATTGCGCTTGGCTTGATGCGTCAACCAAAGATTGTTCGCGCATTAATGCGGTACGAATACCTTGCGGTAAACTTTTTCCAGATTCATTGGCTTTATGACTTTCGTCTCTAAAAACAGGTTGTATCACATCGTTGCAATAACGAGCCAACACATGAAAACGGTGAGTAATAATGCCTTTTACTGTCTCAATATCAACCACTGCTTTATTAGCCACAAGCTCTGGCTGCGGAGGAATGCGCTTGGGTTTCGCAAGTCCAAAAATTTGCAAGGTGCGAATCACCATCCAACCTATATCAAACTCCCACCATTTCACAGAAAACTTCGCAGATGTACCATAAGTATGATGGTTATTATGTAATTCTTCGCCACCAATAAAGAAAGCAATAGGCGTAAGATTTCGCGATGCATCTTGGCATTCAAAATTACGATATCCCACATAATGAGCTACACCATTTACGACACCCGCAGCCCAGAAAGGAATCCATGCCATTTGCATAGCCCAAATCGCGAGACCAATGGTACCAAATAAAGCTAAATCGATAATCAACATGAATGTGATACCCATAGCACTGTGCTTGGTGTACACATTTCGCTCCATCCAGTCATCAGGAGTTCCTTGACCATAACGTTCCATGGTTTCTTTATTGCGACTTTCTTTGCGATATAGCTCAGCGCCTTGAAACAATACCTTCCAAATTCCTTCGACTTGTGGACTATGAGGATCGTCTGGCGTTTCAACTTTAGCATGATGCTTACGATGGATAGCTGTCCATTGTTTGGTGACCATACCTGTTGTCATCCATAACCAAAACCGGAAGCAATGGCTCGCAATGGGATGTAGCTCTAGCGCGCGATGCGCCTGACAGCGATGCAAATAAATAGTGACACCAAAAATAGTAATCTGTGTCATAACAAGCAGGGCAATAAGATTACCCCACCAAGGTAATTCTAATAATCCGTACATAATTTATACCTTAATAAGTTTTAAATGGCTCGACAGAGCGGTGTCATAATAGCATAATTCAGCGCCAAAAGATGAGAAATGACATAAATATTATGCCGGGATTACCTGAAGTTGAAATTACGCTACGCGGTATAAAACCGCATATCTTACATCAAGTTATTTCTCATGTTATCGTTCGCTATCCACGCTTGCGATGGCCCATAGAACCTCATATTAATCAATTAGTTAAAGAACAAACGGTTCAGTTAGACCCGAACCACTATCCAAGTAGTTTTCCACTCATTATTTGTGGGCACTTGCAGAAAAATGCAAGGTCTTGATGAAATCTTTTAGTCAAAAAGTCACTAAAGAATAGTGCACGTTGTTTTCCAAGATGGCTTAATGTCTTGGGTTAATAATTTTTGTTCCGAGTTTGGTTTGTACAATCCAAATCTTGTGACTCCCTCAGATAAACTTCGCGCGAGAGAACTTGCTAAAAATGAATCAAAGTCTTGCACAAATACAGCAAGCTCATCAGCAAATGCCTTATCCTCAAACCATCCATTTCCCAAAGGAGACTCGCTCTTAATATAGCAAGAAGATTTGAAAGTTCGAAAAAGGGTTATTTCTTCTTTGGTGATCAGAGTTTTTTTATCTGACATCATCTTAGCAATGATATCTATCATTTGTTTCAATTGCTTTATGGAAGTTAAAATATTTTTTTTACTTTCAGACGTAATAGAAAATCTTTCCGTCATACCTACCTTATTTAGATAAACATAGCCTCTCATATCCCCTTCCACAAGTTGTTCCAAAAGAACTTTTGCCTGTTTTTGTAATGACGCAAGACGCATTATTGCGAAATGATTAGTCAATTCGTTAAACATATCTTGTTTATATTGTGATCCTAGACAGTTGCGATTCACTAAAGTCTTAAGCAAAGCTTCGATGTCTTGCTCTGAAATGGAATGAGAAAAAAGCGATTCAAAACTATGATCATCATGGAAAGCGATGGTTCTTATTCTCAACTCATCGCCTCGCTGCCAGACAGCCCTAAAAGACCCCTTATCCTCAAACCATTCGGTAATAGTACCAACCCATTTACTACATTCTCTTTTTTTAAAAACCAGTTCTAAACTGGCTAAATGTGAAGACTTAATAGCCATAATAGGCGATTCGGGGTCTTGATTGATTAGATAAAAACTCATGGATAGATATCCCTACCTAGTAAATTCATCCTTATTTAACTACACTTATACATTAGCATCATTCCAAAATAATGGATTATACTTCATGCAATTCAATTTCATAAAAAAAACTATCTTATTCATGCTGTTCGTAACATACACGAATTTGAGTTATGCAAGCAATAGCAGTATATATCTTTATCCTAACGTATTATTACAAAGCATCACGTCAGACGATAGCAGTTATCGTGGTATCAGTCCTAAACTTGCATTAGGATATGGCACGATACTAGGTCAAAGCTATTTTCTTGCTGGTGAAGTAAGCGCAACAGTAGGCACTGTCGAATTATCCAACAATACTGACACGACAGGCACGAGCGTTAGAGTTAATCGAAGTTATGACTTCAGTTTTCTGCCAGGCATGTTGTTTAGCGAAAACACCTTGGGCTTTATACGATTGGGCGTCGTATCTTCCAATTTTTCAGCACCTAATGACACTGTATCAGGTGGAGAAATAGGGGTTGGCTTACAATTTGCTATATTAAATTGCTGGTATATCCGCGGGGAATATTATTATACCACTTATAGCGCTACCAAAGATGTAGGAACGCCCGTGTCAGACACGTTTGCTTTAGGTGCAGTTTATACATTCAATTGATCTAGGTGGGCACATCGCAAAAAACTCTCCTTTGCCCGCCCTACATCATAACCTCCTGTGAAGATCGATGATTCGCATATTTTTCTAAATCTATTTCATGATCATGATATTGATCTAAGCTGGGTCTATGACCTACACTAACGACAGAACAGTTAGGCAAGTTTTTTTTGAGCAATAAATAAAGTTGATTCTCCGATTTTATATCCAGCGAAGAAGTGCTCTCATCCAAAAATACCCACTGGGGTTTATGAATCAAAATACGCACAAAAGCAATACGCTGTAATTCTCCCGGAGACAAACGCTCAGACCAACGCGCTACTGTATTAAGTTGATTAGTTAAATGCGACAAACCGCAGTTTTTTAATAATTGCACTAATATATTATCTGTCACATCCATCACTTTATCAGGAAAAATTAATGCCTCGCGCAAACTTCCTAATGGCATATACGAGGTCTGGGGAATAAACATAATACTTTCTACTGGAGGTCGACTGACCTCACCTTTACCAAATGGCCATATACCCGCTAAGGAACGCACAAAAGTACTTTTACCAATACCTGACCTGCCTTTTACCACGTAATGTTGGCCATGAATAAAATCTTGGGCTACATTTTTTAGCAAGATATCGCCAGTAGGGGTCGTAATAGATACATCACTCGCCATAATGGTATTATTTATAGAGGGCACATAAGTAAATTTATTTTGCCCTTCAATTTTTTGATCTAATTCATACATATGATTCAAGAAAGTGAGCAAACGTTTTGTCACTGCTCGCCATTCTGCAATCGTTGTAAAAGAATTAACAATAAAAGAAAACGCATCTTGAATTTTGCCAAAAGCAGACAAAGCTTGCATCAAACCACCCAACTTGAACACTTTATTAAAATAATTCGGCAATGCAACGATTAAAGGAATAATCACAGACACTTGATTGTAGCCAGCGGTAAACCATAATAATAATTTTTGCCTCAAAATAATGGCATACCAATTATCTAACACCCCCGAAAAAATCTTTCTCAATATATTTTTTTGATCCTCTTCTCCTCTATACAAAGCCACATGTTCAGCATGCGAACGTACATCAATAGCTGCAAAACGAAAGTTCGCTTCACGTCGTTGTTGCTCAAAATTCAAACCTATTAAAGGCCTACCGATTTTATAAGTGAAATAAGTTCCAATAGCTGAATAAAGCACGCCCACCCATACTAAATAACCATGAACATGCAAAGTACCCAAACTTCCTAAAGGAATCATTAAAGTACCTGACAATTTCCATAACACAAAAATAAAAGCAAAAACGGTGACAAATGCACTCACTAATCCTAAAGACAAAGAAATGGAGAATTGAACTAAACTCCCTATATCATCTTGAATACGTTGATCAGGGTTATCCGTGACTTCATCAAAATTTTCTAAATAGTAATAATTACGATTGTCCAACCAACGATCAAGAAACTGCCATGTCAACCAGCGACGCCATTTTAGCGCTAAGTATTGTTGTACATAATATCGATAGACAGCTAAGACAATATAAAGACCCGCCATAAAACAAAATATAGCCAGCAAATCAATCGCACCACGCATGTCATAATCTTGTAAAGCATCATAAAAATAGTTATACCATGTGGTAAAAGCGACATCGAAGGCTACAAGAATCACGGTAAATATCAAAAGTGTAAGTAACAAAAGATAAGCTGATTTTTTTTGCTCGGATTGCCAATAAAGCTTAATTAGCTGCCATGTTGTATAGAGTCGCGCATCCAAACGCTTATCCATAGATTAACTCCTAAGACTATGTCATGCCATAACAAAGAAGATGATAACATAAAAAATTAACTAGGGTCTGTCGTCAATTAACCCCCACCCACGTCGTCCCGCGGCTT
>CAZHMQ010000062.1:0-11959 GCA_964533645.1 uncultured Coxiellaceae bacterium | reverse complement strand
AACATTTTCCTACAAAATGATGGGCACGCTACGCTTTGCCCACCCTACAATATACATGAACATGTTAAAAATGGGGTAAGTCTTAAACCATGAAAAAATCTCAATATACCTTAGCTGAATTAGCTAACGGTCTAGATGTCACTATCCAGGGCGATCCACAATGTGTCATACATGGTGTTTGTACCATACAGGACGGACAGAACGGACATATAGCCTTTCTCATGAATCCACTGTATAAAAAACATCTTTCAACAACTGCGGCTTCTGCAGTTATACTTCAGCAGGAAGATGCTGTTATCTGCCCAGTTAATGCACTAATCGCTAGAGATCCGTATTATATCTATGCTAAGATAGCGACCTATTTTGATGATAGGCCGGTTTCGGTATCGGGTATACATCCCACTGCTGTCATTGGGAAGCATTGTGAAATGGATCCCAGCGTGAGTATTGGGGCGTATTGTGTTATCGGTGATCACGTTAAGATAGGCGCTAAGGTTGTGATTAACGCGGGTTGTGTGGTGGGTGAGCACACAGAACTTGGTGAGTCATCGTATTTATACCCAAATGTGACGCTTTACCACAAGGTTAAGATAGGCCAACGTGTGGTTATTGCAAGTGGAACGGTGATTGGCAGTGATGGCTTTGGTATTGCTAAAAATCGAGGTGTTTGGCATAAGGTTCCACAGTTGGGTAGGGTTATTGTTGGCGATGATGTAGAAATTGGTGCAAATTGTGCCATAGATCGCGGAGCTATAGGCGATACCGTGATTGAAAAAGGTGTCAAACTCGATAATTTAATACAAATTGGGCATAATGTGCGCATTGGCGAGAATACCGCTATTGCGGCATTTGTAGGTGTTTCTGGAAGTACGGAAATTGGTAAAAATGGTTTAGTAGGTGGTCAAGCTGGGTTTTCAGGACATCTTACGATTGCTGAAAATGTGGTGATCACTGGTGGTACCGCAGTAACCCGTTCTATACGTGAGCCAGGCATCTACTCGTCAGGAGTAGGTGGGGTAGTAACCAATAGTGAGTGGCGGAAAAATAGTGCGCGCATTAATCGCTTAGATAAGCTAATGGATAGGGTTAAAGCGTTAGAAACAATGGTATCAGCATTAACAGAGAGTAAAGAAGAATGAAATTTATAATGGATATCCATGAGGTAATGAAACATCTACCTCATCGCCCACCTTTTCTTTTGGTGGATGGGGTTCTCGAAATGAAAGAAGGTGAATCTTTGGTAGCTGTAAAAAATGTCACCATGAATGAACCATTCTTTGTTGGACATTTTCCTAATCATCCTGTGATGCCAGGTGTTTTGATTGTTGAAGCGTTGGCACAAGCAGCGGGTATTTTAGCTTATAAATCGACAAATACTTTACCTAGCGATGGCGTTTTATATTTATTTGCGGGCATAGATAATGTACGTTTCCGTCGTGTTGTTTTACCGGGTGATCAATTACGTTTAGAAGTGAAGTTTTTATGGCAAAAGCGTGAAATTTTGAAGATTGAAGCTAAAGCCTATGTGGGTGATGAGTTGGCTTGCTCGGCTGATTTATTAAGTGCACGAACAAGAAGAGGTTAAGATCATGATTCATCAAACAGCTATTGTTGACCCAGATGCACGCATCGCTCCAAATGTACAAATAGGACCGTGGAGTATCATAGGTCCTAATGTTGAAATTGGTGAAGGAACATGGATTGGTCCGCATGTGGTGATAAAAGGACCCACGAAAATAGGTAAAAATAATAAAATTTATCAATTTGCATCCGTGGGTGAAGATTCGCAAGATAAAAAATTTCACGGTCAATATGCATGGCTGGAAATAGGCGATAATAACGTCATTCGAGAATTTTGTACTATTAATCGTGGTAGTGGATCTGACTTAAAAACCATTATTGGTAACGATAATTTATTCATGGCATATGTGCATATTGCGCATGATTGTATTGTCGGGAATCATACGATTTTTGCCAATAATGCCACGCTTGCAGGTCATGTTACGGTTGAAGATTATGCAATATTAAGTGGTTTTTCAGGTTCCTTTCAATTTTGCCGCATTGGTGCGCATGCCTTTTTATCGATGGGTGCTCAAGTAGAAAAAGATGTTCCACCCTTTGTGAAAGTCGCTGGATTCTATGCTAAACCTTTTGGACTGAATACTGTGGGCATGAAACGTCGTGGGTTTGCCTCAGAAACCATGCTGTATTTACGACGTGCTTATAAAGTCATTTATCGAAAAGGTTTAACTATAAAAGATGCACTTGAACAATTGCATCAAATGGCTGTTGAATGTCCTGAAGTGCAACTTTATATCGATTTTATTCAACATTCAGAACGTGGATTGGTACGATAAACCATGAAATTAGGAATATTGGCAGGGGAAGCATCGGGCGATTTGTTGGGCCAAGGTTTAATAACATCACTAAAATCTTCATACCCAGAGTGTAATGTCACAGGTATAGGTGGCCCTGCTATGATAAAAGCAGGATGTCATAGCCTTTATGAAATGGAACGTCTTTCTGTCATGGGTTTTTATGAACCTCTCATGCGTATTGGTGAATTAATTCGAATGCGCAGTGGTTTGATTAAGTATTTTATTGCAAATAAACCCGATGTATTTGTAGGCATTGATTCTCCAGATTTTAATTTAAGTCTCGAAATTAAATTACGAAAAGCGGGTATTCCTGTTATTCATTATGTGAGCCCATCGGTTTGGGCATGGCGACAAAGACGTATCCATAAAATTGCTAAAGCCACTGATTTAGTGTTGACTTTATTCCCATTTGAAGTCGACTTTTACGAAAAACATAACGTGCCCGCGCGATTTGTAGGTCACCCTCTCGCAGATTTAATTCCATTAGAGATTGATAAACTTGCAGCACGCAACCGTTTACAGCTTGATCCGCATATCAAATATGTTGCGTTATTACCTGGAAGTAGACGTAATGAATTAAAAAACATGGGCGAGTTATTTGTGACTGCAGCAAAAAAGTGTTTACAACAAAATCCTGCTATTCAATTTATTACATCTGCAGTCAATACAATCCGTGATGCAGAATTCAGAACTTTATGTGAAGGTTTGCCCATGCATTTTTTTGTAGGAAAATCCCATGATGTCATGGCGGCATCCGATGTGGTATTAGTGACTTCAGGCACGGCAACGCTTGAAACTATGTTATTTAAACGTCCTATGGCCATTGTTTATCGCATTGGGAATGTTACTTTTCAGATAGCAAAACGTTTAATTAAATTGCCTTTTATTGGCTTACCTAATTTATTGGCTAAACAATCCTTGGTTCCTGAGTTTATTCAAGATGCAGCTACCCCTGATGCGATTGCGAATGCTTTATTAGATTATCTATATCATCCTGAAAAAGCTGAAGGCTTAGAAAAAGCATTTTTAGACATCCATAAACAATTGCGTTGTCATGCGAATGAGCAAGCTGCAGATGCGGTAAAGTATTTGCTTAACTCATGATGTTATCATGTAAAGTTCCGAAATCTTGAGTTCTATCTATTTGAATATATTGTACTTTTATTTTTCCTGTTTTTGACGATTATGCACCTACAAAATGGTAGAATATAAGTATTAGGAACAAGAGCCAGGAGATTTGCCGTGCTAGCGATCATCTCTATCCTATTTGTGGCAGCAGTCATTTTGCTGATTGAGCGTTCTTATAAAATACAAACTTTAAAAAAAATCATCTCAAATCAAAAAACAGAACTACTTCACTATAAAAATAAACAGGAAGAATTCGCCATGGCTATGTCAAAGGCACAACAAGACTCTCAAAATTTATTGATTGATCCGCACACCCACTTGCTGAGTAAAGAAGCTTTTTATAGTCAATATGCGCATTTATTAAATCAGTCTAAACGACTGAATAGCTTGTTTGCAGTATTGCTTTTAGATATCAATCAATTCGCACATATTAATGAAAAATATTCACGTGAGGGAGGAGACAAATTACTGATTGACATGGGCGAGAGATTAAAGAAAACAATACGTGATGTGGATGTTTTATCAAGATATGAGAAGGATATATTTATTATATTATTACCTAATATGATTAAACCTGAAGTGATTGTTCATGCGGTTGAACGTATTGTTCATACGTTGAATTCACCGTTTGAAATCAATGGTGATATAGTGGAATTGACTATAGGTGTGGGTATTGCTATTTATCCCTTCGATGGTGAAGATAAAGAAACCTTAATAAAACATGCTAATGAAGCACTAAAAAGATCTAAATCTACGGGCAAAAACATATTTCAATTTTATCAAGAAGAAACACAAGTATTGGGTGAAAGAGAGTTAAATTTAAAAGCCGCTATAAAAAATAATGATTTTTTGAAAAACATAAAGCTAGAATTTAGGCCGTATTATAATATTTTAACCAATGAAATAGATTGCATTGAAATATTGGCATTACTTAATCATCCTGAGCTGGGAAATATATCTTTCAATGAATTGGCGCGAGTTTCTCACTATTCATCTAAAATGTTTGAGCTATATGAATGGATGATGAAAAATGCAATTGAACAATGCATGAAAGCAAACAATTTATCTTTGAAAAATTCTCATTTGATTTTTAAGTTTGATTTAAAACAATTTGATACACCTAAGTTTGCAGAAAGAATTATTGAAATTATCAAGAAGATTACAAAGAATAAAGATCAGATTGTGATTGAGTTAATAGATGGAGATAACCATGCAAACTTGGAAATATATCGAGAGACTATTGCCAAACTTAACGATGCCGAAATTCCTTTAGTTATTGGTATCTTGGTTTTGGGACATTTTGCGCTCCATAAGCTTAATCAAGTGCATTTTAATTATTTAAAAATTGATGAACAATTAGTACAAGATTTAACAACGCGTGAAGAAAGCAAGATTATTTTAACTCGTATCTTATCTTTGGTTGATAATTTGAAGCTAAAAACCTTAACCACAGGTGTAGATGCTGAGGATCAAAAAAAGCTGCTCGAATCAATGAATTGTTTGTTGATGCAAGGTAAGGTTTTTAAAGAGATATCGCTGGATTAAGACCTTTGTAACCGCTATAAACCTAGATTAGGTTAAAATCCAGTTTGCTGAACAAACATATTTCTAATCCAATAAAATACTCTACCAGCATAAGTGTATGATTTTGTGGTTAATTCTACGCTCCCACGTTCTACATAAGAAATATGGACTGGTCGTAGTGTGACAAGTTTAATGCGATAGATGGATTTGACCGGAACATATTTTCCTTGTTCAGTAAGATAAGTAGGAATATAACCACCAAGTTCGTTAGAGTTGTAACAAGGTGTATCCACAACAACATTTTGATCTTTATTTTGTTTGATCATTTTAGTATATGCACAACTCAATTCATCTGTATTTAAAGTATCAATTTCAATGATGCGTACTGGAATTTTACGTTCGCTTAAATGTTCCGGATAAAAATAACCTGTTAAGCCTGTTTTTATGAGATATAAATCTTCTTCATTCACATAGGCTTCAACAAAGGTTTTAGAAGTATCGATGACATCAGCAATCCATTCATTTTTTGCGACAAAAACACCGGGACGTAAATCGGTTTTTGTCTCATATAAAATTCCATTAAATGGAGATCGTAAAATTAATTTATCATACATAGCATAGAGCTTGCTATATTCTGCTTGTGATTTATTGATGTCAGATAAAATAGTATTTTTTTCATTAGCATTACTTAAGTTAATTTTAGCATTGCGTAATTGCGCTAACTTTAATTTATATTGAAGTATGACTAAGTCAAGCGCATTTTCAAGATCATCTGATTTAAGTTGAGTAATGATTTCACCTTTTTTTACTAAAGAACCTGCTTTAGGCAGTGCTTTATCTATCATTCCATCTTCTTGTGCGATAATAAATCCATGCAAATAACTAAGGGTGCCAGGTAATGTGATAGTCATGCGTATAGGTAAGAAAAATAACAGCAACATGATGATCACGCAGGCCGTAGTGAATTTAGTCCTGTTATTCCAGGTGAACCGTTCTTTCATAAGATACCAGGTTCTAAATTCAGTGATAACTGGACCTAACATAAAATAATATACTTCAATGATCAGTAGAATAATACCGACGATTTTAATAAAAAAGTGATAAACCAATAACGCAATACCAATATATAAAACAAATCGATAAAGCCATGTAGATATGGAGTAGACGATTAAAAATAGATGTAAGTTTTTGGCATAAACTTCAGGTGGCGAATCAGGCCAACCGAACAGCCAACGTCTGATTTGCCAACGTGTTAAAGAAAAAGCACGGGGTTGCAAATTAGGCATATGCAAATAATCAGCTAAAATGTAATAGCCATCAAATCGCATGAATGGACTGACATTAATTAATAAGCTTGCAATCCAATTAATGCTGATTGTCATATAGCAAACAGTTTTGATGGTTAAGCTATCTGTATTGCACCAAATGAGCGCTCCTATGATAGTGACATAGGTTTCAATCCAAACACCAGCAAGTGCAATTTTCATGCGTTGTTTGCTTTTTAATACCCAACTTAATGTAGTGTCGGTATATAAGACAGGCCAAAAAACCAAGAATGCGACACCTAAGGACTGTACAGGAATATCGTAACGCCTGCACATATAAGCGTGCCCCATTTCATGAAAAAACTTGCATATGGTGAATGCTATAAAATAATAAATTACACCATTTAATGTAAAAATACTCGTAAAAGTATGCGTGAACAGTTGCCATTTCGTGCTCACCTGGTAAACGGCAATAGTGCCAAGTATCAGCATTGCATAAAACACATAGCGATTAAAAACAAAATTCGCAATGGATTTTGTACGGATTAAAAAATTATCTGGATGCCAAAGAGGGATACGGAAAAAAAGATAATGGTGAATTAACCAGGTTAGCCAATTATCTTTTGCAAATAGATGTTGCTCTTTTGCTGTTTTATATATGTCATATCCGCTTTGTTCTAACAAATAATTTTTTTTAAGGAAATGATAAAAACTTTCAATATCAGAGACTTCGACATTTAAAGTAGTTTTATTGTTAATTGTTTCAATAATATCGTTAGGATTTCCAATGTGCCAATTTTTTAGAATTTGATGTTCCGCCCAGCCAATAATAAAAAATTTATTGCGACCTGCATCATTGATCATCCATTGAGGTTTTCCATGGACATCGTATTCCGAAAAAGTACATGTAATACCTTTGCGTAAAGGCGGCAATGTTATTGAGCTAAATTCATTATCGAGTGGCATTTATATTCCTAATCCTTGTCTAATGGATTGTAAGGGCCTTCGAATTAAATAATAAAAAAACGGTACTCGTTGACCGTACAATTTAACAGTTCCTTGCGCACCGATTTGGGGCATAGTATCGGGTTCTATGATGTCCGCTTGCATTTCATAAGCAAGTATTTTATTAGGCATGAGTTTAGCGTTATAACCTAAAGTGGTTATTTTTATTGGTATGGAAGCAAGTTGTCCTTGCATGAAAAAACTACCCCTGCTTCCGACTTCTAGATATATGCGTTCATTAAGGGGTAATTCTATTTTTAATTTTAAATTATTAGGATTTGCAACCGATAAAATGCGCTCTCCAGTTTGTACAGGTTGACCCACCCAGTCTTCAGTGCTATCAAAAATCACTATGCCATCAATAGGACTTCGTACGCGAGTTTTTTCAAGCAGTTGATTTGTGTAATCAAGTTTGGCTTTGTCGATGGCAAGTTGTGCTTGTAGTACCGGTACATTAGTACGTTTTTCTTGATCGGTAAAAGCTTCATTAATAGCAGTACGTAATTTTGTTTCAGTTAAGGAATAATCACGTTGGTTCACTTTTGCGGCGGAAAGTAAGTCAGTGTCATCGAGGATTAATAATAATTGATTTTTTTTGACGTAACTTCCAGGCGTTACAGTAAATGATTTTATAATACCTTGCATGGGAGCATTAATAAGCGCAGGATCTTTGGCAATGACGGTGCCAGTACCTACCACTGATAACTTTACTGGAAATAATAAAATACAAGCTAGCACTATGATTAATGTGAGGAAATAAGGCTTTTTTTTCAGCTGTTGCCATCTATCTATGGTCTTAGGTTTAATTAAAAGATTCCATGTATATTGGTAGCTCGCTAGCAACCAGCGCAACATTTTTATTTCAGAATCTTTGAATGCGTCTTCTTTAAAAAATAACAGACCGCCTGTAGGATCCAGTTGATTTTCTGTGAATGGACACCATAAAAAAAAGTGCGGTAGACTTTCTGGCCAACTTTCTTGAACACTTTTCTCAAAATCGGTAATGTTACAAGAATGAACTTGTTTTGCATATTCACCTGATAAAATCAATTGTATTCTTTCTTTTAACCATAGATTTATACTGGTATGGGGATCAAGCTCGGCGGTGCCTGATTGGGTGACGATTTCTGTGCCTACAAAATCTTTTTTCTCCCATAAATAAGCCGTGTGATAGGGGATAAGTCTATGGGTTTCATTCGTTGAGAAGAATCCAAACTCTCTTAAATTAGCTAAACGTTTAATTTCATCGTCGAGCACAAGCAAGGTGGCTAAGCCTTCGATTTGAGCTTGTGTATTATCCTTCGGTGTAGCCACAACTTATTCCTTATTACTTTTATCAGGGTTATCGTCAAAAATCGCTTGCCCAGTCATGCCAGGTCTTAGCAATGGATTAGGGGGGGATATTAAGCCTACAATTTTTACTGTTTGGCTGATGGGTTCAATTTCAGGATTAATAAGTGTCACTTTAGCCGGTATGGTTTTGTTAATATCATTAATACGTACACTAAATGGTGAGTCTATATGCAACCATGATAACCATTGCGAAGGGACTTGGACTTCAAAAGTTAAGTTTTCTGTATTAACTACCTTGAGCAATGGGTCGCCAGGTTTGACGGTTTCGTACAAATGCACTTTGATTTCGGCAACGCCTCCTGCAAAAGGTGCAATAACAGTACATTTTTCCACAGTGACTTTTAATTTTTGTACAGTAGCATTGGCCGCATCGGCTTCTGACTTCGTTTTTACATATTCGAATTCACTAATGGATCCATATCCCTTGAGTTTTTTTGCACTTTCCAGCGCTTTTGAGGTAGCTTCTTGTTCAGCAATAGCTTTTGCTAACTCAGCGGCTTGTAATCGACAATCTAATTTTAGTAATGTGTCGCCTTTATTAAATGCACTGCCTTCTTGAACAGGTAGGAATATGATTTGACCAGTTGTTTCGCTTGAAAACATAGTTTCTTCATTTGAGCGAATAATGACATATTCAGGCATGCTAATATGTGTTGGGACAGTCGAAAGCGATATATTATCTGCATCGGGCAGTGAGGGCGGCAAGCGTTGGGGAGCAGCCATAAGACAAAGTGGTGTCAGAGATAGAGCAACTATCATAAGCATATTATGATAAATAAATAACAAAATTTTTATGGATGTATTTTTTGTATTCGAAATGCTACGCATGATGTGGGTTAACATGGTTGTTTTCCTATTCCCTTAAACATCATTCATAGATGAATTATATCATGTTTTTACCGTTGAAGAGTGGTGTTTGGGATGGTGTTTAGGATGATATTTGACATATAGTTTCTTGTGTTTAAGATGTCGCACATGTCGAAGATGCCAATTTTTTGTGCGTTGAGGTGAGGTTTGACATATTTTTTGCTTAACCTTAATATAATATGGATCTTGTTTAAGAAGACAGATCTTAGTATTTTGCGGAATCTTATTATTTACTGAGCATGTTTTACATACAATAATGCTTCTTGGAAATAGCATAGCGTAAGTGTTATCGATGTAAGATGTAAAATTGTTAGTGCGTATAAGTTTATCACGTAGCACAGTGACAGCTTCAGGCAGTGGTTGGTAAATAACTTCCTCAGGTACGAGGTCTACCCCCACTGATAAATAAAGTTGACCTAATGCCACCGATAAATCAGATAGTAATAAATCTTCATCCGTTTTCGATGCGATAGATTTTAATTTTGCTAAAATGACTTGCTGATCACTTGCGATAGAGGCCAATCTTCTGTTTTGATTAAGGCTGTAAAGAGCTCTCGCATTTTCTGTTTGTTTTTGTGCTAAATAATATTCGCGACGTAGTGTTTGATAATGCGAATAAGCATAACGTGTTTCAGTAAGTGCTGCCATGGTCATGGCCATGGATTTAATTTTTTCATACTGTATTTGAGCTTTTGCTGTTTTATAGTTTGCAGGCAGTGATGCAACATTTAGTAAATTCCATGCAACCTCAACGGATTTATCTATCCATCGATTATTCAATAAAAATTGATTGCTATCGTAGTTTTTACCATAATCTATGGTAAGACCGGGTAATGCTTGCAATAAAACTGTGCTCAAACCATATTCTGCTATACGTTCTTGATAGTTTTGTCCACGTAGTTCTGGATGATGGACTAGTGTGACAGCATCCATTTTATGTATATTTAAACTGCTTAAATCATATGCGTGAAATAATGCTCTAGGCGGTGCTTTTAAAGTAATTTTCTGGTCCACAGGTAAAAACAGTAAATGTTTTAAATCAAGCATGGCTTTATCGTATTTATACTGTAGTTGAATTAATTTGCGATCACCATCTAATATAGCAGCTTGGTAATTTAATAGATTTTCTTTGGGTACGGTTTTGTCACGTATGGCTCTATCTAAAATCATTTTAGAACTTGTAAGTAATCGTTGGAATTCATGTGTTTCAGACAGTAGTTCTTGCGAGCTATATGCAACCCAATACGCTACTAACACATCTTGCGCAAGTTGTTGCGATTGTCTTCGTGTTTCTTCTTGAGCGAAAAGTACGCGGTTACTTTGTTGTTTTGCTTTGACATAACCCATGCCGAAATCCAGTATATTCCAACTCATCGCTTCACGTGCTGTGAGTAATGTTCTAGGTGTGGAACTGGATAATCCGGTTGGAACTCCTGCCGCGGTAATACCTGCAACTTGATAATCATTGCTTCTGCTATAAAGTTTGCTTGTCACATTGAGTGCAGGAAACATGGTAAATACAGCGACTTCGAGTTGGCCTGCTTGCACAGCAATGTTGACCAGTTTGATTCTATAATCGAGATTGTATTTAACGCCTCTTGCTAAAGCTTCATAATAATCAATCGTCATGGCTTCTCGCGATTGATCTTTGAATAATTCATGCATGGTTGTTGTGGCGACTCGATAACGGTCTTGAATAGCCATAGGCTTTGGCGTTATGTTGCATGCTGTCAACATAATTGCAAGGCCAAAAATGATCATTTTATTAAGCATCGGTGCAATCCTTTGCCATAAGAAAACAGGTAACTTATTGAAAAAAGTATAAATTCACCCGTTTTTGCTCATTGATTAAAGATTATCATTAACTGCTGTAACAGCTCAAGTCTTTTCTTTTTTCGATAACTTGTTGATTTTATTAGTATTAAAATTTTTTAAAAAACCAGATATTTATTAAATATGGTTTATAATCAAAAGAGGAAAGGGGGAATCGTTATGGGGTAACCGACATTAAGAAGTTTCGTAAAACGCCTCGAAATGGTAAATATGCATCATTCAAGCAGGCGCTCGAGCCGCGTATGCTATACGATGCTGCTCTTGTGCCTCCTCCCACGGATGCATCTGTCACAGGCACTAATGAAATCACAGCAGATACAAGCGTGAATTCCGTCCCAACACCTGATCACTCAGCTCAACCTATAGACACTAACAAAGCCCCAACTAATCCTGATGAAGTACCTCAACAAACCGACGTACAAAAAACCACGACTGATGTGACTAATAAAACAAGCAACGCTGATAAGCTGGTAGAGTTTCATGAATTCACCCTTACGAGTAAAGAACTTGTTTTTGTAGATTCCAGTCTCAAAGATTCTGCTGATGCACTGAAAGGCATTTCCCCCGATGCCGAAGTGCATTATCTCGATATGACAAAAAATGTTT
>CAZHMQ010000061.1:0-12365 GCA_964533645.1 uncultured Coxiellaceae bacterium | reverse complement strand
GAAAATACCGTTAGCACAATAATTTGCAAGATAATTCGGAGGTTCAGCAGGATAGGCTTCTTTTAAGGTTTCCCAAGTATTGCTGCAAGTGGGCTGTATAATCGTTTGTTCTAAGGTATCTTGACTTGGAATGCTAGGATCAATACCGAAAAAATGATAAGTATAATAAGCACCTGAAAATGCCACAAAAGATGGAATTTTATAAGTAGGCATAGCAAGTTGATCAATGTGGTAATTTTCTATCACTTGATTGTAAATAATACTGCATGATGCAAGATCAAATTTACCCTTTAATGATGTATTGTTGTAATCTTTAGGATAGCAAAAGCCCGCGTTTTCATCGATATCCATGCTTTCTCGTGCTTGATCTAAGCCAAGACCTAAAAAGCTTTTGCTATAAACAATATAATTCACTTTATTTATTTTTAAAAAAACTTCGTCAATGGATTTCGTTGACTTGTCGGTCGCAAAAGCAATTTGAGTAGAAGCGCCGCCTATATCTATACTTCCAGAAGTTGGAGTATTGTTTTGGAAATTTTTAGCTAGATAATTGATATCTAACCAATCATATATACCTTCCATTTTTCCTGAAATAGTCTGAATATCACGAGGTATTAATATATCTTTGTAATGATCTATGATTTTACTTTTTAATTCTTGATAGATTTTTTGTTGTTGATCAGAAGAAAGCAAACGCATACCTGCTGTACCAAAAACAGAAATGGATACTGGAGTTTTAATATGACTATTTTCAATTTTTTTCACAGCATTTTGTATCAAAGAACCGATAGATTCTTCATAGGCTTTATCAGGTTGATCACCGAATGATGCGAGCGGGATGTTGTTTTTCTCAGAAAAAATATCTTCAATGACAGGCATGTTTTTATCATTGTTATATTTAAACAGGTGTATGCGTGTTCCTGCGCTACCTGCATCTGCAATTAAATAATAATTCATTTCATTAGCAAAAACATTAGAAAAACATATGAGATTTGTCATAAATGAAATAAGTAAAACAAATTTTTTCATGATTAAACGCTCACTTTTTCACGCGCAGGTTTTTTTTCATCGACGCGTCGTAACATTTCACCCGCTAGAGTTAAATAAGCCATGGCGCCTTGTGATTTTTCATCGTATTGTAATATAGATACGCCGTGGCTTGGGGCTTCTGCCAAGCGAACATTACGTGGAATAACCGTGCGATACACGCGTCCGGGAAAGTGTTGTAATAACTGTGCAGAAACATCAAGTGCTAAGCGATTGCGACCATCGTACATAGTGCGTAACAAGCCTTCAATGTGTAAGGTCGGATTAATGGTTATTTGCATTTGCTCAATCGTATGAAGCAATCCGGTCAACCCTTCAAGTGCGAAGTATTCGCATTGTACGGGAATAAGCACAGAGTTTGCGGCAACTAAGGCATTGACTGTTAAAATATTCAATGATGGCGGACAATCAATCAAAACATAATCATAATTATCAATAACAGTATGTAGAGCCTCTTTCAAGCGTGTTTCGCGTTGGCTGGCTTGCATTAATTGAACTTCGGCAACGATCAATTCATGAGTGGTTGGAAGCAAGTCATAGTTGCCAGGAGTTTTGACAAGCGCATCTGCAATAGAAACTTCATTTAATAACACATGATAACTTGCTGCTTTAAACATAGATTTATCTACGCCGCTACCCACTGTAGCATTTCCTTGTGGATCTAAATCAATCAACATCACTTTGCGTTTCATCATAGCAAAAGCCGCTGCAAGATTAATGCTAGTCGTGGTTTTGCCAACTCCACCTTTTTGGTTAACGATCGCGATTATTTTTCCCATCGATGTTTTTCTCCATGCAAACCAAATGGCGCTCTGCATTCAGTTCTTTGATTGTTAATTTATATACGTTAATAAGCCTAAACTCAGCAGGAATTTTCTGAATTTCATGTTCAGGATAGGTTCCTTTCATTGCCAAAAATTGGCCTGTCTCGTTAATTAAGTGACTCGTTCCTAATAACATTACCAAAAGCTCCGAAAAAGCGCGAGAAAGAACGCTATCAAATTGTTGTTTATGATAATCCTCTGCTCGTGCATGAACGACTTCTACATTATTTATCTTTAAATCATAAATAACTTGGTTTAAAAATCGAGTTTTTTTATGATTACTGTCCAATAATACAAAATGATGGGTAGGATTCGTAAGCGCAAGAGGTATGCCGGGCAAACCTGCGCCTGTGCCTATATCAATGATATTTTTCCCGTGCAAATGTGCATTAATAGAAAGGCTATCTAAAAGATGTAAAATAATCATTTCCTTGGGGTCCCGTATGCTTGTTAAATTAAACACACGATTCCATTCACGCATTAAGTGCAAATAATGCAGCATCTTTTCTTGGATTGACAATGGAATATCATGTCCATTATGGAGTAGCGCTTTTTGTAAAAATTCAGTTTGATTGAATGTCATGGGTTACTCGATTTTTTTAAATGTACTAGAAGTAAAGAAATAGCAGCCGGAGTTATGCCAGGAATACGTGATGCCATACCTATAGTGCTAGGTTTTGCATGTTGTAATTTTTGTTTTACTTCAGTGGATAATCCAATGACATGGGTATAGTCTAACTTTGTAGGAATTTTAGTTTCTTCATTGCGAATAAGTCTTGCGATTTCATCGTGTTGACGCTCAATATAACCTGCATATTTAATTTGTGTTTCAACTTGTTCAGCCACCTTATCATCTGAGACCCCAGGGCCAATATCTTCTATGGCCATCAAATCTTGATAGCTAATGGTAGGACGACGTAATAATTCTTCAAGTCTATATTCGCGAACCAGAGGCTGTTCTGTTAACGCTTCTATGGCTTTTGCTATTTTTGTGTCGGGGCGCGCCCAGCTTGAGTAAAGGCGAGCCTTTTCGGTGGTGATAGCATGACGTTTTATATCAAATTGTTGAAAGTGTTGTTCATTGACTAAGCCTAGCTCATAGCCTTTTGGTGTTAAACGTAGATCTGCATTATCTTCACGTAATAATAATCGATATTCTGCGCGACTTGTGAACATACGATAGGGTTCTGACGTGCCACGCGTGATTAAATCATCGATTAAAACGCCCATATAGGCTTCGTCACGTCGTGGTGTCCAAGCTTCGCGCTTTTGAGATTGTAATGCAGCATTCATGCCAGCGATGAGACCTTGGGCCGCAGCTTCTTCGTAACCGGTCGTTCCATTGATTTGCCCCGCAAAAAATAATCCGGTGATGGCTTTGGTTTCTAAGGAAGGCTTTAAGTCACGAGGATCAAAATAATCGTATTCAATGGCGTATCCTGGGCGTGTGATGTGGGCATTTTCAAATCCGCGCATGCTGCGAACAAATGCTATTTGAACTTCAAAGGGCAAACTTGTTGAAATGCCATTAGGATAAATTTCAAAAGTGTTTAAGCCTTCGGGTTCGACAAAAATTTGATGGGAATCTTTGTCTGCGAAACGTACCACTTTATCCTCAATAGAAGGGCAATATCGCGGTCCTACGCCTTCAATGACACCCGCATACATAGGTGACTGCCCGAGGCCGTCTCGGATTAAATCATGGGTTTTAGCGTTGGTATGCGTGATATAACAAGGTATTTGTTGCGGATGTTGACTCACATGACCTAAAAATGAAAACACGGGTGTGGGCGTATCGCCATCCTGTCTCTCCATGACACTAAAATCAATGCTACGACTGTCGATGCGAGGCGGTGTACCTGTTTTTAATCGGCCGACTCTAAGATTTAATTCACGTAAACGATGCGCTAAATTTTTTGCAGGCGGATCACCGGCACGGCCGCCTTCATAGTTTTTCATGCCTATATGGATTTTGCCGGCTAAAAACGTTCCTGCAGTCAATACGACAGTTTTAGCCATGAAGGTTAAGCCGGTTTGAGTGATAACGCCTGAGATACGATCTTGATCTAGTATGACATCATCCACAGCTTGTTGAAAAATAAGTAAATTGGGCTGGGTTTCTAATGCATAACGAATAGCTTGTTTATAAAGCTGTCTATCCGCTTGAGCGCGTGTTGCGCGAACGGCAGGACCTTTGCTTGCGTTCAACATACGAAATTGTATGCCTGCTTTATCGATAGCTTGGGCCATGATGCCGCCTAGCGCATCGATTTCTTTGACTAAATGGCCTTTGCCAATGCCACCAATGGCGGGATTGCAGGACATTTGCCCTAAGGTTTCTATGTTGTGGGTTAAGAGCAAGGTTTTGGCCCCCATACGTGCGGAAGCAAGGGCTGCTTCAGTTCCTGCATGTCCACCACCGATGACAATGACATCAAATGTTTGTTTTAAATCTAGCATGGTATGTGATCGCTTAAAAAAGTCACTTATTTTACTTTATTTGGCTTATAAAGCACCAGTAATTGCGAGAAAAAAGTATTAAAGTTGATAAGGTACTAGGGCGATCGGGCTCAAAATTGAACAATTTTAACCCCCTTTAGGCTATTTACGCCGAAGGCGACCTTTGTTGACTTTCATTCAGGCTGATGATAGTTCTGATTAGGCGCTCAGTTTTGACAGAACTTCAGGATTTATCAGATTTTTTACTGGAGGAAACACCTGTTTCATTATCATCCCTATTTTGAGGAGAGGTGCCAGTTCCTTTTCCTTTTTCTTCTGTTACTGATGCATCGATATGAATCGTTGCTGTTACACTTTCATTTTGATCTTGAACCGGAGGTGCCCCAAAAAACATGGTGCCCAGCGGCAAAGTTGCTGTCATAGGATTTTTATCAAACTCGTTTTGTATTAAATGAGGTAGATAAGTTTTAAGATTTTCATGCAATACTTGATTCAATTCAGGAGTAAGCAATCGTTCTATTGTTTCTACATCCTTGGGGGTCTTGATGATTGTTGGTAATAGTGTTTTTAAACCTTTACACATTGCATTAGCTTGATCTGGCTGATAAAGGGATAACAACGAACCTAACTCATATGGGTTAATTTTAGCTAACTTAGATTGAAGACTTTCACAAAAAAGTGTTATTACATCTAAAGATAAAAACTCTATCGTGCTCGTGTCATGCAAATCAAACTGGAACTCACTTACCATGGTACTCAAGAGTGCTTTTGTTTTTGCAACTTCTTCTGGTGAAAATCTTTTCAAGTTTGAATTGTTTAATATTTCAAAAAGCTTCCTCAGTAGATTAAAATCCATCGAAGAAAAAGAGTAATATGGTGTGTTTTTAAATGCTGTATACAACTCAGCTAGCTTATCTAGATTTTCGACGGCCTTATTTTCAAAAAGAACAAAATCAAAATTTAATATTTTGTACATA
The DNA here is from genome assembly GCA_964533645.1 of uncultured Coxiellaceae bacterium. Classification (GTDB taxonomy): domain Bacteria; phylum Pseudomonadota; class Gammaproteobacteria; order DSM-16500; family DSM-16500; genus JABDBK01. The sequence continues at coordinate 7,057 of CAZHMQ010000061.1, read as the reverse complement.
AATTTGTCTATTGGGAATTTATCTAAAGCAGTGCTGTTCTTTAAAATATTTATTAAAGTTTTGAAGTCTATTCTACTTAATACGGGTAAATCTCGAGTTTTACTGATTAAGAGCGGAGATATTTTTTTTAAAATAGCATGTAATTCTTCCTCAGTAGCTGATGTCATATGTTGTAAAGCACACTTAAAAGCTTCCTGAGGAGAAAGTGCGCTCTTAGTATTTCCTGGTTGTCTTGCTTCTAAATAATACTCTGTGCCAGCGGCGGTTTCAGCGATAGTGTGAAAATCACCTCGTTCATACGTAGGACATAAGATAGCTCCTGCTAATTTACGAACGTTATTATCTTGTTCAATCCATGAATGTCCTTTTATCGCGAATAATCTATTGATAACACCTAACACAAGAGGCGCGGTACCAGATACATGCGAGCGTGACGGAATGTTGCCGTGATGTGCTCCAGCAGGCCAGGTATGCTGTGGCATGCCGAGAATGGGTTTTTCTTTAAAAGATCTTACAGGAAGAAGTTCCTTAGGCCTTGTTTCCGCGCTTGGATACTCAGCGTCAGATACATCGGATATATCATCAGGAAAAAATTGCACCTGATTTTTTTGCTCGGTTGATGTAGAGAATGGGTTATTATTTATTTGGTCCTCATCTCTCATATTATAAGCTGCCCCTATGCAAGGGACAAAGATATCTTTAGGAAACAAGGCTTTTATTTTTCTATGCATCAAGCTTTCTTCTGGATGCTGATTTGGATAAGGGTTGATGGGGGGGGCTGCCCAATTTGCATCAAGGGCCCTATAACTAATCGCTGTTGCGATGGTCTCAAGACCAGTAATTAACCGGCTTGGTGGAATTATTTTGGGATCTGCATCAAAAAAACTTTTAAAACTCCCACCATCTTTGAATCTTCCCCTTGAAGCGGGTGCCCCGCCCAATAACCATTCGATAGCACTTGTAGACATTGTTGAAAATTGATCTTTTAAAATCCCATGTAAAATGTATAACTGTTCTTTAACTTCCTGGCTAGGGTATCTCATCACAGCACGTGATAGTTTGCGAGTGATTGCTTGTAGCTTTGTGTGTCTCGAATGAGGGACTGAATGCTTGCTATGTGCATAAGGCTCTAATGCTTCTAGGAGTTGTTTCAGTCCTGGCTCACCCGAAAAATCTTTCGCTGAATTTGCCATGTTACTTTACTCCCTAATAAGAGATTGTTCAAATATGACACCTACGTATCCAATAGAAAATCTATTTATTGCCCCTTGGATGTCGTAACTAGGTGAAAATGTCCTCTTCTGTACAAATTATAACACATCTGCAGGGGGTTGATAACAGCCCTAGTTAGCGCTTCTTGGAAGTTATGTATAAACCTAGATTCGGCAGTACAAGCCTACTGCGACTGCTTAATATGCTGAATCTAAACGAGATTTTTTAAAATTTTAAAAAATCTCAGTTATCTTCAACATCTTAGAGCCTGTTCAAGAGCCTCTAAAATTAACTGGTATATATTCCTGCGTGTCACGCGGCCTCTTTTCGTATCACTAAAGGCTTGAGATGTAATTTATTTTTCCTCTGTTGCGCTTTCCACAGATCATAACCGGCTTGGAGATCAATCCAAAGTTTGTCAGATGTGCTGAAAACAATGGATATTCTAATGGCCATTTCGGGACTGATATTAATGCGACCATTAAGAAATGTTGTCAACAGAACCTACGGGCTGTTTACAATTCTACTATGCTGGCTCAAAATCCTCGATTTTCTGCGGTTCCCTGCTCACATACCAACAACGTATGCTGTGCTGCGATCCTCGAAAATCAAGGATTTTGGTCTCAGCCTAGCGAATTGTAAACAAGCCCTATTATCTTAGATGGCAAAATGTGTTAGTGTTACGAGTTCGAATCGTTTTATCTTTTTTGTTAATTGCTTGGATATGAGGCAAGGTTGGGAGATCACTCTGTGGCGACGCTTTGGGAAAAATGTCTAGATTGTTTGCAAGATGAATTTCCATCGCAGCAATTTAATACCTGGATTAGACCTCTACAAGTAGAGCATACCGATGATAGACTGGTTTTGTTTGCGCCTAATCGTTTTGTGCTTGATTGGATTAATGAGCGCTTTTTAAGTCGCATTACCGAGCTGGTAGCCCAATATTGTGATCCACCTGCTCCTCCGCCCCCGATTTTTCTTGAAATAGGCAGTAAAGGTGGCAGTAGTAGCGGTTCAGGGGGTAAAACAGATGTTGGCAAAGCAACGCAGCAGGCTCACGCGGGCGCGCCTTCCGTTGCGACTCGTAACACCAAGGCGGCTCCTCAAGCGCCAGAATTACCCAATCATCATAGTAATACCAATCCTAAATTTACCTTTGATAATTTTGTCGAAGGCAAATCTAACCAACTGGCAAAAGCGGCTTCCATTCAAGTGGCAGAAAATCCTGCAGTAGCTTATAACCCTTTATTTTTATATGGTGGCGTTGGGTTGGGGAAAACCCATCTTTTGCATGCCATTGGTAACCAAATCATGGTAAATAACCCCCATGCCAAGGTTTTGTATTTGCATTCCGAGCGATTTGTTGCGGATATGGTTAAGGCATTACAAACGAATGCGATGAACGATTTTAAACGCTTTTACCGGACGGTTGACGCACTTTTAATAGATGATATTCAATTTTTCGCAGGTAAAGATAGGTCTCAAGAAGAGTTTTTCCATACCTTTAATGCCTTACTTGAAGGCCAACAACAGGTCATATTAACTTGTGATCGGTATCCAAAAGAGATTAACGGCGTTGAAGAGCGCTTAAAATCACGCTTTGGCTGGGGTTTAACTGTTGCCGTAGAGCCGCCAGAATTAGAAACTCGCGTAGCTATTTTAATGAGTAAAGCTGAGCAATCTAACATCCTATTGCCGTATGAGGTTGCATTTTTTGTCGCAAAACGCATTCGATCTAATGTTCGTGAATTAGAGGGTGCTTTAAAGCGTGTTATTGCAAATGCCCATTTTACGGGTAAGCCTATTACAATGGATTTTGTAAAAGATGCATTGCGTGATTTATTAGCACTACAAGATAAGCTTATTACTATTGAAAATATCCAAAAAACGGTTGCTGAATACTATAAAATTAAAGTGGCTGATTTACTTTCTAAGCGTCGTAGCCGATCTGTAGCGCGTCCTCGGCAAATGGCCATGGCTCTTGCTAAAGAACTTACGAACCATAGTTTGCCCGAAATCGGCGATGCCTTTGGCGGACGAGATCATACGACAGTGCTTCACGCCTGTCGTGTTATTGCAGAATTTAAAAAGACAAACCAGGATATTGAAGAAGATTATACAAATTTGCTGCGAACCCTAACTACTTAACAGGATTTCGAGAGAAGAACATACTATGAAAGTAACCATCCAACGTGCAACATTGCTTAGACCTTTACAAATGATTAGTGGCGTTGTCGAACGTAGACAAACCCTACCCATTTTAGCGAATGTTTTAATGACGTTAACAGAGGATAGGCTATCGCTTACTGCGACGGATCTCGAGGTAGAGCTTATTGGAACAGCTCAATTAGATCAACTAGCAACGCCGGGCTCTATTACGGTGTCAGCTAGAAAATTACTTGATATTTGCAGAGCATTACCTGAAGAAGCTTTGTTAGAGCTCACATTAGAAGGGGAGCAATTATTATTACGTTCGGGGAAAAGTCGGTTTATATTAACGACCTTACCGGCGAAGGACTTTCCAAAAATAGAAGATAGTCATTTTATAACGGAATTTACGATTGATCAGGCTAAGTTGAAAAGTTTGCTTGCTAAGACTCATTTTGCCATGGGTCAGCAAGATGTTCGACACTATCTTAATGGTGCATTGATTGATATTAATCAAGGAGTTATCAAGTGCATAACCACCGATGGACATAGATTGGCATATAGCTCCATCAATGATGTTGCGTTGAGTAATGAAAAATTACGTGTTATTTTGCCACGTAAAAGTGTATTGGAACTTATGCGCTTGCTGGATGCGAATAATGAAGTTGCTGTAAAAGTATGTGTAGGTGAAAATCATTTTCGAGTGGTATCTTCCGATTTTACCTTTACTTCTAAACTGATTAATGCGCAATATCCTGATTATGAGAAACTGATTCCACGCACTATTGAAAATACGGCAATAGCGAGTCGGGAAGCCTTAAAGCAAGCTTTTGCACGTGCGTCTATTCTTTCCAATGAAAAATTTCGTGGGGTGCGCTTACAGCTTGATCGAGATGTGTTACGAGTTTTGGCCAATAATCCTGAGCAAGAAGAGGCTGAAGAAATAGTGCATTTAGATTATCAAGGAAATGGCATGGAAATAGGTTTTAACGTGGCTTATTTGCTTGATGTCGTTTCAACGATTGCATCTGAAAATATACGCTGGTCTTTTACAGATCCTAATGGCAGCGTTCTTATAGAAGCTCACGAAAAAGACGATAGTTTGTATGTTGTTATGCCTATGCGTCTATAGCCATGACTACTTCCCTTCTCCCCTTTGGGAGAAGGTGCCCGAAGGACGGATGAGGGTGCTTCTGATCTATATGGTTTTGCTTTTAATGCGAGTCTATAATGCCACTGCTTCACCTCAAAATCTCCAACTTCCGTAATCTTATTTCTGCACAATTTCAACCTATTATTCAAGGGATTAACTTTATTGTCGGTCATAATGGCAGCGGTAAAACGAGCATGCTTGAGGCTATTTATTATCTTAGCTTGGGTCGTTCATTTCGAAGCAGTATTACGGACCGTATTATCAATTCTTCTGCCCAAAAATTATCAATTTTTGCAAATATTGCTTCTGAGCAGGCTGTTTGTGATGCAATAGGCTTAGAGCGACAAGCTGATGGCGGCTTAAAAATACGCATTAATGGAAGAGATGCTTTTTCTATTACAGATTCGGCAAGTTTGCTGCCAGTTCAGTTGATGGATTCGAACGGACATCATTTGCTGGATGGAGGTCCTGCTATAAGACGTAAATTTTTAGATTGGGGTGTTTTTTATAAAAATCCTGATTTTTTACGTGGTTGGAGGCAATTTGAGCGCTTGTTGCGGCAAAGAAACGCAGCTTTACGAGGTCAAAGACCAAGGAAGGAAGTATCTGCATGGACAAGTGAGTTGGTATTGCATGCCATTAGCATAGATGAAATGCGTAAAAACTATGTGGCGCAATTTATCCCTTGTTTACAAGCAACGATCACGGAATTGTTAGATATTGCTCATTTGAAAATAAGTTATTTATCCGGCTGGGATCAATCTCAACATTATGCCCATGTTTTAGAGCAATCTATAGCTAAAGATTTTCAGTTCGGTTATACCCAATATGGGCCGCAAAAAGCAGATTTAAAGATATTAATTAATGGCGTTCCGGCTAAAGATATTTTGTCAAGGGGACAGCAAAAATTGTTTGTTTGTGCTATGATTATTGCCCGGGGAACACTATTGTGGAATGGTACAAAAAGACGACCAGTTTACCTTGTTGATGATCTGCCGTCTGAGCTTGATGTTACCAGTCGATCCAAGTTGTTAGCTCTACTTTCTAAGCAAGAAGCACAAATTTTTGTTACCTCTGTAGATAGAGATAGTTTAGGGTCTTCTGTAGCGAATGATTTTATAAAAGTGTTCCACGTGGAACATGGTCATGTGAGCGAGTAGACCGCCCTAAGAATGACAGTACTTTTTTATGTGGAGTAATCACAAGTGAATACAGCTGCTGGATATGATTCATCAAAAATTAAGGTCTTGAAAGGGCTAGATGCAGTACGAAAACGTCCTGGTATGTATATAGGAGACACCGATGATGGCACTGGTTTGCATCATATGGTTTTTGAGTTGGTAGATAACTCCATAGATGAGGCGCTTGGTGGTTACTGTGACACTATTAGTGTTGTTATTCATGCAGATGAAACAGTTAGCGTTAAAGATAATGGCCGTGGAATTCCAGTCGATATTCATCCTGAAGAAGGTCGTTCTGCAGCTGAAGTTATTATGACTGTGCTGCATTCTGGCGGAAAGTTTGATAATGATTCGTATAAAATTTCCGGTGGTTTACATGGTGTAGGGGTCTCTGTTGTTAATGCATTATCTGAAGAGCTCTATTTGAAGATCAGATTAAATGGCAAGCTCTATGAGCAGGTTTATCGGCATGGCAATCCTGATGCTTCGTTAGCAATGACAGGTGATACGACAGAAAAAGGTACCGAAATACGCTTTAAACCTAGCAAAGAAACCTTTTCTAATATTCATTTTAGCTACGATGTGTTAGCTAGAAGACTTAGAGAATTATCTTTTTTAAATTCTGGGATACGAATTACCTTAACGGATGAACGTACAGGTAAAAATGATACATTTCAATATGTGGGCGGCATAAGAGCTTTTGTCGAAGACTTAAATCAAAATAAAACTGTAATAAATTCAAAGCCTTTTTACTTTTCGGCCGAAAAAGATCGTATTATTGTTGAGGCCTCATTGCAGTGGAATGATACTTTTAATGAACAGTTTTTCTGTTTTACGAATAATATTCCACAGAAAGATGGCGGTACACATGTTGCTGGTTTCAGAAGCGCATTAACACGTGTTTTGAATAATTATCTCGAAAATGAAGGTCACTTGAAGAAAGCAAAAATTGCGACTACCAGTGATGACTTTAGAGAAGGTTTAACCGCTGTACTATCAGTTAAGATGCCTGACCCTAAATTTTCGTCCCAAACCAAAGATAAACTGGTTTCATCTGAGATCAAAGCTATTGTGGAATCACTGATGGCTGAAAAATTACAAGAATATTTAATGGAGTTTCCCGCTGAGGCAAAAGCCGTTGTCTCAAAAGTTATTGATGCTGCACGCGCACGAGAAGCCGCACGTAAAGCACGTGAAATGACGCGTCGAAAAGGTGCGTTAGATATGGCAGGCCTGCCTGGTAAGCTTTCAGACTGTCAGGAAGAAGATCCAAGTAAATCAGAATTATTTCTTGTAGAAGGTGATTCAGCAGGTGGATCGGCAAAACAAGCAAGAGATAGAAAATCTCAAGCCATTTTGCCTT
>CAZHMQ010000060.1:0-12576 GCA_964533645.1 uncultured Coxiellaceae bacterium | reverse complement strand
CTTTGACTTGGACGACAACGGTGTCACCGGGCGCAAAATCTGGGATATTTTTTGCGACAGCTTGCATTTGTTCGTTTTCAAGTATTTGTATTATGTTGCTCATCTTTTATTTCCTCAATACGGGCTAGTTACAATTCTACTATGCTGGTCTCAAATCCTTGATTTTCTGCGGGCAGCACGCTCACATACTAACAACGTATGCTGCGCTGCGATCCTCTAAAATCAAAGGATTTTAGACTCAGCCTAGCGAATTGTAAACAAGCCCTGTTTATTTTCTTTCCCGAATAAACTCCATTAATAATGCTAACTGGAATGTATCCAAATTTACCTTGGCTAATAAATCAGGTCGTTTTAGCCATGTTTTTCCTAAAGATTGCTTTAAACGCCAGCGATCTATGTCTTTATGATTCCCACCCAATAACACTTCTGGAACATTTAAACCCTGAAAACATTCGGGTCGTGTATATTGAGCATATTTTAACAATCCGGAACTCAATGTATCTTGGCGGCAGGAATCATCAGAACCAAGCGCTCCGGGGATCAAGCGTGTGATGGCATCTATCATTGCCATGGCAGCTAATTCACCACCAGACAGTACATAATCACCGATTGACCATTCTTCATCGATTTCAAGTTCAAGCAGGCGTTCATCGATGCCTTCATAACGTCCTGCCACAAAAATAAGATTCTCTTTTTTTAGTAATTCCGTTGCTGCCTCTTGATTAAATAACTTTCCTTGAGGAGACAGATGAATCACTATCGGCTTATCGCTAGGAGCCGCCTTTTTTGCATTAAGTATGGCGGCTTGTAAAGGATCAGCCATCATCACCATACCAGGCCCACCACCGTAGGGTCTATCATCCACATTGCGGTGTTTATGCTCACTGAAATCACGAGGATTCCAGTAGTTTACCTTTATTAACTCGTTTCTAAGTGCGCGACCCGTAATTCCATACTCTAATGCGGAGAACATTTCTGGAAATAATGTAATGACTCCAAACCACACTAAAGTAATTCCCAATCAACCCGCATAATTTTATTTTCAAGGTCTATGCTTTTAATAACATCATTAGGTAGATAGGGGATAGCATGTTCTCTTTCACCTTTTACTACCAATACATCATTGGAGCCCGTTTCTATGAGATAAACAATTTGACCTAAATTTACACCGTCCTGATTGACGACGGTTAACCCTTCTAGGTCGCTCCAGTAATACTCATTTTTGTCTAAAACAGGAAGTTCCGAGCGTAATATAGCTATCTTCTTTCCTGTCAAAAAGCGAGCTTTCTCAGGACTATCATAGCCTACCAATTTGGCAATCAATCCTTTGCCATATTCACGAACTTCCGTCACCTCAACAGGCCTAAAGCTACCGCTTTCTTCCAAAAACCAAGGTGTGTACTCGGCTATGTCAGAAGTCGACTCTGTATAAGAAACGACTTTTAACCAGCCTTGGACACCGTAGGTTGAGGCAAACTTGCCAACAATCACATAATTAGTTTTACTCATCAGGGGTCACCCAACACAGCATTATTGCTGTGTTGTTGTGCCTTCTGTTTCTTTAGCTGATTTTTCAAATGTTTTAATGAGTTGTTTAACGCGATCAGAAGGTTGCGCACCTTTTGAAATCCAATATTGCGCACGTTCATGATTTAAGTTTAAACGTATGTCTTTGCCAGCAGCAATAGGGTTAAAATAACCTATGCGTTCAATGCAACGACCATCGCGAGGACAGCGTTTGTCACTCACAACAATATGATAAAAAGGGCGTTTTTTTGCACCGCCACGTGATAAGCGAATAACTACCATTAGCTCTTATTTCCTAAGTTAATTCTGATAAATAAAGGTCACGAATTATACGCGACTTTTTCCGACTTGCAAATATTTTATCGTAAAGGTGGCATCATTCCAGGCGGTAATTTGCCTTGTAAGCCCCGCATCATCTTCATTAAACCGCCTTGTTTTGACATTTTTTTCACCATTTTTTGCATTTGGCCAAATTGTTTGAGGAGGCGATTAATGGCTTGAATATCTGTCCCTGAGCCCATGGCGATGCGTCTTTTGCGTGAGCCATTAATCATATCAGGAAAACGCCGTTCTTTTTTGGTCATGGAATTGATGATGGCTTCAATTTCAGTAAGCATTTTGTCATTAACGCTGTCTTTGGCTGCTTTTGGAAGATTATTCATGCCGGGTAATTTATTCATAATACCCATGATGCCGCCCATGTTCGTGATTTGTCGCAGTTGATCACGAAAATCTTCCAGGTCGAACATTTTGCCTTTTTTGAGCTTTTTGGCCAGCTTTTCGGCCTTAGAGCGATCTAAATTACGTTCTGCTTCCTCAACTAAGGTTAAAATATCACCCATGCCTAAGATACGGGACGCAATACGATCAGGATGAAAAGGTTCTAGCGCATCGATTTTTTCGCCTATCCCCATAAATTTAATGGGTTTTCCTGTGACATGGCGTATAGAAAGTGCGGCGCCACCACGAGCATCACCGTCTGTTTTGGTTAAAATTACACCAGTCAAAGGGAGGGCTTGATTAAAAGCCTCTGCAGTATTTGCCGCATCTTGACCCGTCATGCTATCTACCACAAACAAGGTTTCAATAGGGTTGGTGACCTGATGTAAGCGTTTAATTTCAGCCATCATCTCATCATCTATATGCAATCTACCGGCTGTGTCGATAATAAGCACATCGATAAGTTTTGACTTGGCAGCAATCATGGAGGCTTCCGCAATGGCAACTGGGTCACGAGAAGTATGGATAAAAAACTCCACGTTGATTTGCTTAGCGAGTGTTTCTAACTGTTGAATAGCCGCGGGTCGGTAGACGTCAGTGCTGGCTACCATGACCGATTTGTTGCGTGTTTGTTGTAAAAAGCGGGCTAATTTTGCGACCGTTGTCGTTTTACCTGATCCCTGTAGACCAGCCATTAAGATCACAGCGGGTGGTTGTGTATTGAGATTCAGGTCATCGCAATGTTCACCCATCATGCTAATGAGTTCTTGATGCACCAGTTTTATAAGTGCCTGACCGGGAGTCAAGCTTTGCATGACTTCGGTGCCTATAGCTTTGATTTGTACATGCTCTATAAAATCTTTTACCACAGGCAAAGCGACATCGGCTTCAAGTAAAGCCATACGTATATCGCGCATGGTATCTTTAATGTTGTCTTCAGTTAAGCGCCCTGTACCGCTTAAATTTTTTAAAACGCGACTTAATCGCTCAGAAAGATTTTCAAACATAAGATACCTCTCACTATTGAGTTTTAGGTTTTTTAGCATCTCATCTAGCATCGATCTTGAAACGTTCTTCGATTAAAAAATCTCGATGTAGAAAAAGCTACACCTGCGATTTTTCGCCCTCAGAACCTTCCAATCTCTCGCTATCTGAGCGCTAAAAAACCTAAAACTCAATAGCGAGAGGGATAACTCATCCAAGAAGTACTGAATGGCGAAGAAGTATATCTTAAGATGGGGTGCTGCACTATGTTTTTTATATGTTTTCTCTCATGACAAGTGATATAATGCATAATGAAATTCTATTATCTCAGAGAATAAACGTTTGACTCACACTGATATTGTCGTTTATAGCTCGATTCTTTTTTTGCTTATTTTGTTATCGGCTTTTTTTTCGGCAGCAGAAACGGCGTTGATGGCTATTAATCGATACCGATTAAAGCACAAAGCACGCATCAAAAAGCGTTTCGCACTCCTTATTATTCAATTACTTAAGCGTCCTGATAGACTGCTTGGCACCATTTTGATTGGTAGCACAGTATCAAATATCTCAGCATCGGCTTTAGCCACGTTGTTAACGGTTCATTTTTTTGGCGAAACTGGGGTTTTAATTATTACTATTGTGTTAACACTTGTTATCTTGATTTTTTCTGAAGTCGCACCAAAAACATTGGCTGCACTCTACCCTGATAAAGTAGCGAAAATGGTAGCTTGGCCTATTACTTTTTTATTGAAGATTTTTTATCCACTCGTGTGGTTAGTCAATACAGTTGCCAATGGTTTTTTGCGTTTATTGGGGGTGAAGTTTTCTAGTCATATTGTGGAACCGTTAACTCGAGAGGAATTGCGTAGTGTGGTGTATGAGGCAACAGGGAAAGTTCCTCATCAATACCAAAGTATGTTGCTTGGTATTTTAGATTTGAATAAAGTCACGGTAGGGGATGTGATGATTCCACGCCATGAGATCTTAGGTATTGATTTGGATGCAACCTGGGAAAATGTTTTGGAAACTATTGCGCAAAGTAAGTATGAATGGATGCCCGTTTATCGAGAAAATATTAATCAAGTCATAGGCATTTTGCATGTTCGTGAACTCATGGGTGCAACATTAACGGAAGCATTGAGTCAGCAAGTATTAATGAAAATATTGCATGAACCCTATTTTATTCCTGAGGGAACACTTTTAAATATTCAATTAGATAATTTTCAACAACATAATCAACGTTTGGCATTCATTGTGGATGAATATGGTGAAATTCAAGGTTTATTAACTTTGAAAGATATTTTAGAAGAAATCGTTGGAGAGTTTACTTCTAGTGTGGATGTTGCAAGCAAATTTATTCAATTACAATCGGATGGAAGTTATTTGATTGATGGTGCAGTCACTATACGTGAGTTAGTGCGTATTACACATTGGCATTTTCCTATGCGTGGTCCGAGAACATTGAGTGGTTTAATTATTGAGCATTTAGAGTCTATTCCTAAGGTGGGTACTTGTTTGAAGATTGCGGATTATCCTATTGAAATTCTTGATGTCAAAGAAAATCGTGTGAAGACAGCAAGAGTGTTTCCTAAATTGATACCCTTGGAGTAATCACAGGTCTATTCGTGCCCGCACGACCTGTGGTAACCACTGAACAGTCACGTTTATCTTATTAATAACGCTGCCACCACATTTCTATCTTCGGCTGATAAGGCATTATAAGTACGACAAGCAGCGCGTGTATCCATGATTTCAACACCTATACCATGATTAATCAAATCACCGTATATCTCAATAGGTGGAAAAGTCAGTTTTTCTCCAGTTCCTATTAATAAAATAGCAGGTTTTAGGGTCAGAATAATAGTTAAATGTTCGGGTGATAGTTCAGTAATCGTATCGGGTTGCCAATGCGGAATGAGTGTCCGCGGTGCAACAATAACACTTTGTGGGTAGATTTTATCATTGATTTGAATTTGTCCTGGCTGATAAGACCTGATTTGGTAGTTTGCACTGTTTTCGTCTAATGTGAGTGGCATAGTAATATTAGTCTTGATGTTCGTTGACAGTCATACCAGAATAGCATGATATCTTCATTGGAGTTAAAAAAATATGATACCCACTCATCCATTGCAGCTACCTTTTAAAAGTGTAGCGGGTGCGCTTTTACTAGGATTGTTTCTTGGTCCTATTGGTCTGCTTTACGCAACGACATGGGGTGGGGTAGTGATGTTAGTTCTAGGAGTAGCCATTGTCCCAACTAAGCTTCCTGTCCCAATTGCTATTGTTTGGTTGACTTGCTGTATCTGGGCTGTTGTTGCCACGAATCGATTTAATCAAAAGCTTGTACAAAAAGTTCATTAACCATTCTTAGGTTTTTACCATGGCGATACAAAAAAAAATAATACGACGACATGCTATAGCTCCTGCGCTCGCACATCTCCATCCTATTTTGCAAAAAATATATTCAAATAGAGGTGTTGAAAATGATGTAGAGCTTGAGCATGGTTTTGATCGTCTTTTGCCTTATCAAAGTCTGATGAATATAGATAAAGCTATATATCACTTGGCTGAAGCGTTAACTCGACAAAAACACATATTAATAGTGGGTGATTTTGATGCAGATGGTGCGACGAGTACTGCAGTTGCTATCCGAGCATTGCGTAGTTTTGGTGCTAAAAAAGTAAGTTTTTTGGTGCCCAATCGATTTTCATTTGGTTATGGATTAACAGCAGAGTTGGTTGAAGTCGCAGCCAATGCATTTCATCCAGAATTAATTGTAACAGTGGATAATGGTATAGCAAATCATGCTGGAGTCGCTGCCGCAAAAGCTTTAGGAATAGATGTGATCATTACTGACCATCACTTGGCTTCCGACACGTTGCCACTTGCAGATGCCATTGTTAATCCGAATCAGCCTAACGATAATTTTGCTTCTAAACATATGGCGGGTGTAGGAGTTATTTTTTATGTCATGTTGGGCTTACGACGGTACTTGAGTGATCAAGGTTGGTTTGCAGCGCAAGGTATTCCAGAGCCTACTATGTCACGTTTATTAGATATCGTAGCGTTGGGTACCGTCGCAGATGTCGTATCACTTGATCATAATAATCGTATTTTAGTCGCTCAAGGTTTAAGACGTATACGTAGAGGCCATTGCGTTCCAGGAATCACAGCATTGTTGGAAGTAGGTGGTAAGAATCAAGCCACTATAGTGGCATCGGATTTAGGATTTATCGTAGCGCCTCGACTTAATGCCGCAGGTAGATTGGATGATATGTCTTTAGGAATTGAATGCTTATTAACGGATGATGCGCAACATGCAAAAAAACTAGCACAAACGCTGAATCAACTGAATGACGAAAGACGTGTGATAGAACAAGACATGCAAGAACAGGCTTTTCAATTTTTACATAAATACCAGCCGGAATCAGAGCAATTGCCAATAGGTCTTTGCCTTTTTGATCAAGATTGGCATCAAGGAGTGATAGGTATTTTAGCTTCACGCATTAAAGATCGTTTACAACGTCCTGTGATTGCATTTGCCCTCGCGAATGAGGGTGAATTAAAAGGCTCAGCTCGATCTGTTCCGGGGGTGCACATACGTGATGCACTTCAGCATCTTGCAAGCCAATTTCCCGATTTAATTACTAAATTTGGGGGGCATGCTATGGCTGCGGGGTTAACAGTACCACTTACAGCTTTTAGAGCTTTTTCATCTGCATTTAATAATATTATTAGTAGCCAACTTAAGGAAAGTGACTTACAACATGCTTATTTATCAGATGGTGAATTACATGCGGAAGATTTAACGCTTGATCTAGCATGTTTAATACGTGAAGCAGGCCCATGGGGGCAATCGTTCCCTGAGCCTTTATTTGATGGTGTTTTTCAGTTGATTGATCAACGTTTAGTAGGTGGCAAACATTTGAAAATGACAGTCGTCAAAGATGATAAGATAGTAGATGCTATTGCTTTTAATGTGGATATAAATGAATGGCCCAATTATCGTTGTGATTATGCTACTATAGTTTTTCGATTAGATGTTAATGAGTATAAGGGAAAACGTAAAGTACAGTTGATTGTGGAGTATATAAAAGCAATAAATTAATTAGTAGGGTGGCCCCGTACTTGTTACGGGGGTGCCCACCAATTACTCTCGATATAGGAAATATAATGCGTAATTATGCAAGGATTGCAATAATTTTAAGTGTACTTGGGATGATTATTTTAATAAGTCCACTTATCATTGGATTTTATCTTCAGCGTAATTACCAGTCTATCTTGAATGCCTATACTGTTTTTTCTCAACAGGATGTAGCTATTGATCATTTTTATCGAGGATGGTTTCATTCTGTCGCAAAGATACGCGTGCATATTGGCTATCCTACTATGTTGGAATATATAAACCTTCCCGAGCAAGATAAATCCTTAATGATAGAACAACGTATACAGCACGGTCCATTTTTTTATCATGATTTAAAAGAATTACCTTATTTTATAGGATTGGCAAGTATGCAAAATAATCTTCATCCTACGGTTAACCTTACTAAGGTTATGCATGTCATAAAAGATATAGATTATTTGTCATTTAGAGGTAGTTATCATAAATATTTCAAACTCGCTTCGATAAATTTGATATATCCCAAAACAGATATAAAAATAAACATAGATAATATGGAAGGGAAAGCTTGGATATCTACAAAACAACAAAACGTAAAAGGTAATATGCTCCTGCAAGGTATAGCATTTCACAATGCTGATGATACGATGTTAATTCCTAGCGCTAGAGTGCAATTTGATAATGGAACTAGCTTATGGTTGGGAAACAATAGTCTAACGATTCCGAGTGTTTCTTTAATAGAAAATGGAAACACGACGATCAATGTGCGAGACCTTGCCTATCAAGGGTATTCAGAAGTAGCGAATGATATGATGAATGGTGCTAACGATCTGTTTATCCATAAAATAAATATAGGTGATTATGAAGCAGGACCTTTTCATCTTAAGTTAAGTGTCAATAAACTTAATGCAACGGCAGTTAATAATATGATCGAATCATATCATCTTATTATGAGAAGAGGGGAGTTGTATCAATCTCAATTAACCAAAAAAATGATAATGATGTTTCCTGACGTTTTAAATAAAGGAACACATATTTCATTAAATAATTTTGATTTAAAAACACAAGATGGCCAACTGCATATCAATGGTGAAATGGTTTGGAATATGGATAAGGCTTCTATTCCGGATCAAATCGGAGATATTTTATCTGCTGCAGATGCTAAGGTTTATTTGAAGATAGCTAAACCACTTATGAATCGATGGCTAGATGTTGCCTCAAGTTGGTCTTGGTTTAATCAGGTCAATCCAGAATTAGATCAATTTTATCGTTTTGCGCAATTTGAAATGGTGTTTACTACGCAATTAAATACATTTGGTGTGCTTGATTTGGTTGCTCAAGGAAAAGTGCAGGACAATGATGCCAGGCTATTGCTATGGCTTCAAAAAATGAATACTACTCAGCAAGACTATGCTGCTGCTGTTAAAGAATTACTATGGAATAAAATTATTTCTCAAGAGACTAGTTATACATTGTTATACCTTTACGCTGAAGGACGAGCGCCTCTTGATAGTATTCGATTTTTATTGGAGCGTAACCAACAAAAAGTTATGCAAAATATGTCATTACAACTTCAAAAGTGGATTAAGTCTGGATATATTCAAGAGCAACAAAATGATTATATGGTTTCTTTTGTACGACAGAAAAATCAAACCAAATTTAATACGCAGTAGTTTTAGCAATTTCACTTGTCGAATGTATAGATTTTTTTAGGTTACTTTTTTCAGCAATTTCTAATGCTACTGTGCTCCACCATGTGTCATCATGATGAACGATTCTATCATAAATACTTTTAATATAAGGGTCATATTTTTCTAATTCTAATAATTTGAAACATAATTTTTTAACAAGCAGGGTCTTAAAGGATGTCGCATGCCATTGAGTTCTTGAGTCAGAAAAGATTTCATCAAGTGACTTATGATAGACTTCTTCGCCATTTTTTCTAAAAAGATTATAAATTACTCCTGTCACGGGGTATTTTTTTCGAGCGTCATAATCATCCCTATATACTTCTTCTATAAGTTTTTTTATAAGCGCGTTTTTATCTGGGGTTATCCAGCGTTTTAAGTGCATACTTAAATGATGAATAATAGTCGTTTCTGTTTGATAAAAAAGATATTCTTCGATATTTATGGGTTTTGCTAAAGCAAAAAATGGGGATTTTTTTGTTTCATCTGTTGGGGATGCCGATGGACTTGCTAGCTCTGTTGTTTTAGGTTCTTTTGCATAAATACTTGTGAGCGGGGTTAATGCAGGGACAATGGGAGGATTCATATGAAAATTATGTAGCGTATTTTCTAATACTGCTATAAATTTTTTAATGTCATGAAATAATATATTCATATCATAAATTTGATCATTTAAAATAAATTGTAGATCTTTTTTGATTGCTGGTTTATCTCTCCATGCTTTTAACCAAATATCAAGTTGATTTCTGTTGTTTTCATTATTCTTGATGGCTTGTTTTATATTTTCAATAAACACATGGTTGTCTTCAATAGTAGCATTAGTTTTTTCTTGATATTGATTTATTAATTGTGAAATTCTTTTGAATAGTTGAGTAGCTTGCGCTTTAATTTTTAAAAAAATAGCATTCTTTAATAATAATTTATCTTCAGGGCTCATTTCTTGGTTTTGGGGATAAGGAGTTTTAGTTTGTTCTTTAATATCTTCAGGCTTAATAAATGAGGTGATGGTGAGATCAAGTTCTTCATAACTCATATCATTTTCTTGATTATTTTTATTTAACATCCATAGTTTGATATCAATATCAAAGTCTTTCATGTTATCTGCAAATTTTTGTTTAAAAGATTCACGCCAAAGCGCATGCAGCTCTATGTCGATAAAAGCTAAATTATAAGGTACCAAACTTGTTTTTTTGTTGTTTTGCTTAATAAACCATTCTTTTAGTTTTAACATTTTTGCGGGATTTTTATTTAAGATTTCCAAAAATTCCTTAAATTCAGGCATGTTTAATACAAGATTTCTGAATTTAAGATGTTCTTGTTCTAAGAAGAGCATGCAGTGTTCGACAAACCTTCTTTCTTTTTCATTTTCATCAAAAAATAATTTGGAAGCACGCCCAAAATCCAATAAATCAGCCCGTTTTTTTGGCGGCAGAGTATGTAGTGAAAGGTCTTCATTGCCTAGATTAAGATACATGCGTTCTTTTAATACTTTTTTATCAAACGCAAGTAATTCTTTAAGAATAGCAGTGAAGAATTGATATATAAAATCTTTATCTCCTTGTAGTTCTGCAAAAGCAGCCGTTTTATAAATCTTTTTTATATTCCAATTCTTGGGTATAAAGTTTGCTGGCCAGTGTTTGCGGTCTATGATTGGAAAAAACCGCAGTTCATGTTCTTTTAACTCACATACAAAACGTTCACCTTTTTTAATAATAAGTGTTAATTCGGGGTAGAGCTCGTCCAAATCAACGATACCGTTTAGACTGAGATTAGAGGGATGTAGGTCATGATTTTTATGGATGTAGGCTGAAATAAGTAATGCAGCAACATTTTTTTTAATAAGCAGTTGTTTGGTAGGGCAACCCATTTTTTCTTTTTCGGGGTCATCGTAGTGGTTCCAGTAGGTAAGTAGAGAAACAAAATTAGGTACTTCAATAGAAACAGTAGCTACTATTTCACCCGCATCATTATAAACAAGTCTATCTTCACATGCTTTTTTACCTAAAGCTGCGCGCGCAAGAGTGCTGAATCCCACAACGTATTTGGCTGACAAAGGCGGGTAATAATCAGGAGTGCAAGGTTTTTTATATGCGCGTTTTATTTTGCCATCGTGATCTTTAAAAGTAACAATTGCAACGTCATGAGTACCGTCAATGATTTGTCCTTTAATATCCTTAAGATCTTTGATATTCAACGATAATGCAGGTCTAGTTAGCATATTAGTTCTTCCTGGTCATTATAGTGGTTATAGACTTATTTCTGAGTATTAGTACAGCATATTTTTTGGTTGATGGGTAGTATTCTTGTGATAAGAAGTGCCATAGTTTGTTATTTGTTGCACGAATATAAGATTAATGCTTTTGATTTTTCCAAATAAGGCTTTACTTTTTACTTGCATGAAGTGGAAGGAGGATGTTTAAATGAGCGTTTTATCAAAATTCCTTAATAAGGATTTCTATGTTAGCTAGAACCAAAACACATACCGCTTATATTTCACGACGCAAACCTTTCGAGGTTTCAGGAAGCCGTATTGAAAGTGAAGATAATATTAAATAAAATAATGCATGATGAATTTTAAATAATTTAATGGAGCATTGAAAATTATCAAGTATAGTCATTGCAAAACATGATGAATTAAAAGAACTGAACTACTCCCGCCAATCTTACGATATGGCGTGCGTAGTTCATATGAGAAATAATAACTAAAATTCAGAATAAGGAAAAGCATGCTGCTCGAAATTTTACAACACAATAATCCTATACTGCGTAAAATCGCAGCAGAAGTCCCCATTGAAGAAATTACCAGCAAACGTATCCAAGATATTATTTCATCCATGAAAGAAACCATGCATGCTGCACCAGGCGTTGGTTTAGCGGCGTCACAAGTCGGGATTTCATTGCAAATTGCAGTGATTGAAGATCGTGAAGAATATATGTCCGCAATGACGCCAGAAATTAGAAAAGAACGTGGACGTGTACCCATTCCTTTTCATGTCATCATTAATCCAACATTAAAAATAATAAACTCTACTGAAGCTACCTATTTTGAAGGCTGTTTAAGTGTGAATGGTGTTAGCCGTATCACGCCTCGTGCTCAAAAAGTCATCGTGGAATGTTATGACGAAAATGGAGAAAAGAAAATTATTCATGCTGAAGGTTGGTATGCAAGAATTTTACAGCATGAAATTGATCATCTCAATGGTAAGCTGTATATAGATATATCTGACAAGCATACCGAAATTTTGAATAATGTAGAAAATCGAAATAAATGGCTTAATGCAACTTCTGAAGATATTAATCAATATCTCCAGAATGCCGCAAAAATTGAAAAATCAATGTAATTCGTAAACAGCTGGGGAAGCATTTAAAGTACGTTTTCACTTATGCTGGTAATCCAATTCTTCAATGCAATACAAAAGCTTGGACAAAAGCATTTTCCCTACACTCACATAACCACCGCCTTTCAAAACATGCTCTAACTGCTTGATTCTACTGGCGCGCCCGGAGAGATTCGAACTCCCGACACCCTGGTTCGAA
>CAZHMQ010000059.1:0-12594 GCA_964533645.1 uncultured Coxiellaceae bacterium | reverse complement strand
CTGAATAATTATCCCCGCCTGAATCTATCATTAAGGTTCTACCTTTAATATTTTCCAGCTTTAATCGTGGCGCTAACACCGGCAATACGGCCCTGCCTTTTGCATTCACAATCAGAACAGGCAAATCACCTAAGTGGCTATTACCTTTATAAGGTCCATTGTGTGTATGAATACCTTGCAAACCCAAATGATCACCCGCCAATTCGCCTTGATGCGCACATGATGCACAGGAGTGCACATGAAATCCATGTATTCCTGGCGCCAAATTCTTTAAATGGGGAGTGAATAATACGCCATAAATCGTATCATCGGCGGTGACATAACCCAGCTCTTTTCCGCTTTGAAGTGAACAGATAGGAATCTCCAAGCTCGCGAAAGCAAAAGAAGATAAGGTACTCATGATCACTAGCCATATCATTTTTTTTATCATATACACAACCTTATTTCACTGAAAAACGCTCGAAATCTTCCCAGGAAGATGTTTCACTCAACACTTCATCCACTTTTGCCAATTCAGGGCCTTGATGCAACCATTGATGAAATTGAGACAACTTTTCTTCATCACCACAGGCTAATACTTCCACACGACCATCTTGTAAATTACGCGCCCAACCGGTAAGACCCAATTTTTTTGCTTCTTCTTGAGCGGACGCACGAAAGAAAACACCTTGCACACGCCCCGAAACAATATATCGCATGCATATTTTTGATTGCATGATTGAGCGCTCCTTGTTAATTTGCTGTTTGAAGCAAGTATTATAACTTATAGGTAACACGGTATGAAGCCATGGAAATGCTTTTTACTTCCCGCATGGATCGCGCTTGGAATGCTTTGGGTACTCATACAACTTCCACATACTCTTAGGATACATATAGGCAACATGCTGGGCCGACTAGCATTTCTATTTCCCACTCAAGCAAAATACACGACTGAGCTCAATTTAAAACTTTGTTTTCCCCAATTTTCTGCAAAGGAGCGCGAGATACTTGCAAAAAAAAATTTTGCATCACTAGGCATCGCCCTCGTGGAATCTGCCATGGCATGGCTTGCGTCAAAAAAACAATTACGATCACTCTATACTTTATATGGACATGAACATATCCAAAAAGCTTTTCAACAAGGCAAAGGTATTTTATTAATTACACCACATTTTACTTGTGTTGAATTGGTCGCGCGTTTTCTTAGTCTTGAAGAAAATTTTGGTATTTTATACCGTCCACATAAAAAACCTTGGTTAGCATCTATACAAACCTATTTTCGTAAACGGCATTTTATCTGTTGCATTAAGAGCGACCAAATCAGAATGCTTTTACACACACTACGAGAAAATAAAGCAATATGGTATGCCTATGATATTGATGAAAGCGGTAAACGCAGCGTGTTTGCACCCTTTTTCGGTATACCGACCGCAAGCTTGACGACAGTGACCGATATTTTGCGTTTAAGTGAAGCTGCCATTATTCCTATGCAGTATTTTAGGCGAGAAGATGGCTCAGGATATGAAATACATTTTTTTCCTGCACTTGACGATTTTCCTATGGGCAATAAATTAAACGATGCAACACGATTAAATAACATTTTAGAAAAAATGATTAGAGAAAAACCTGAGCAATATGTGTGGCAATATAAGCGTTTTAAAACCAGGCCAAAGGGTGAAAAAAGATTTTACTACTCTGATAACTTTCCGCCGAGAAGATATATATCAAGGAAACAGTAAAATCATGTTATTCCCGTCTACACTATGCTAGAATTACGCAATTTTTTAGCAAAAACACGAAAAATCATGCACATACAACTACCTGATTTCAGCAAAGCACATATCCTTGTCATAGGCGATGTCATGCTCGACCGTTACTGGTTCGGCGATACAGCACGGATTTCACCTGAAGCTCCTGTACCTGTCGTTAAAATTAAACAAAACGATGAGCGCCCGGGTGGCGCGGGTAATGTTGCGTTAAATATTGCTGCGTTAGGTGCAAAAGTCACCCTATTAGGCATAGCAGGCCTCGACGAAGCGGGTGAATCACTCAAAAGACAACTAAGCACCGCAAGCATTCAGCATGAGATTCTACAGTTACAAGATATTCCTACTATCACTAAATTACGTATTATCAGTCGACACCAACAGCTGATTCGACTGGATTTTGAAGAAAAAATTCCTACGTCGCACTCCGATGCACTGATAGACATTTACAAAAAACACCTAACTCATGCCAGCCTTGTCATTTTATCAGATTATGGCAAAGGAACCTTAAGCTGCAATAACGAGCTCATTGCACTTGCTCGAGCATCAGGAATTCCAGTATTTGTAGACCCGAAAGGACAGGATTTTAGCGTGTATCAAGGTGCAACCGCTATCACTCCGAACTTTAAAGAGTTTGAAGCTATTGTGGGTGCTTGCGATAACGAACAAACAATACTTCATAAAGCACGTTCATTTTTAACGAATTTTGGCATAAAAAATCTATTACTCACCCGTGGCGAACGCGGCATGACACTGATACAAAAAGATGCCGAAGAAATACATCTACCCGCCCATGCACGCGAAGTTTTTGATGTCACCGGCGCAGGAGATACAGTGATTGCAGTACTTGCTTCGGCTTATGCTGCCGGAGAAACCTTGCTTAATGCAATGAAGCTTGCCAATCTCGCTGCAAGCTTAGTGGTAGCGAAACTTGGTGCTGCTACAGTCAGCGATGGGGAACTACAAGCCGCGCTTCAGACTGCAGAACACAATGCATCTTTTGGTATAGTGAATGAAGAACAATTATTAAGTGCTGTCACATCAGCAAAACTACAAGGCAAAAAAATCGTATTCACCAATGGCTGTTTTGACATCTTACATGCAGGGCACGTCACTTATTTGCAACAAGCCAAACAATTAGGCGATTACTTAGTCGTTGCCATCAACGATGATGCCTCTGTGAAGCAACTTAAAGGACCTTCTCGCCCTATCAACCATGTAGCGCAACGCATGACGGTACTCGCAAGCTTAGGCGCAGTTGACTTAGTGACATCGTTTGCAGATAGCACCCCTGAACGCTTACTTAAAATCATACAACCCCATATTTTAGTAAAAGGCGGCGACTATACTCCTGATCAAGTCGTAGGACATGACATTGTATATGCTTACGGCGGCGAAGTCCGTGTACTAGGCGTTGTTAAAAATATCTCAACAAGCCTTATGATAGAACGTATCGTGAAAAGCCTACAGACCCAAGAACAGGAAACAATATGATCATACCCGGTAATCTTTTTGTTATTTCAGCCCCCTCTGGCGCTGGAAAAACCTCTCTTGTAAAAGCCCTCACAGACTCTGAACCTGGCATCACTGTGTCTATTTCTCATACCACGAGGCAAAAACGACCCGACGAAGTCGAGGGCATCAATTATTATTTCATAACTGAAACCGAGTTTCAGCGCATGATAAATCAAGGTGATTTTCTAGAATATGCCACCATTTTTCATCACCATTATGGAACATCCCATACTTGGGTTGAAGAAACTTTGGCCAAAGGTTTAGATGTTATTTTAGAAATCGATTGGCAAGGTAGTCAACAAATCAAAGCTAAATTCCCAGATTGCATCAGTATTTTTGTCTTACCACCCTCTTTAACAGAGCTTTCTGCACGCTTACATAAACGCAATCAGGACAAACCTGAAGTCATCAAAGAGAGATTAGCCGATGCGCGTGACACCATCACTCACGTCAATGAATTCGATTATATTGTGATTAATGAAGACTTTAACCGTGCGGTAAATGATTTAAAAGTCATTACGGAAGCGGGACGACTCTTAAAAAAACGACAGGTTGAACAATATGCTGATTTACTGAATGAACTTAAGCAAAAATAATGCATTTAAACTCAAAAATCGGTAAAATGCGCCCTAAGTATATTTAGCGAGGTATGACACATGGCACGTATAACCGTTGAAGATTGTTTAGAGCACGTCTCAAATCGTTTTGAATTAGTCATCGTTGCAGCAAAACGCGCACGCCAACTGATGAGAGGCAGTGTAGATCCCACTGTTCCATGGGAAAATGACAAACCTACCGTTGTTGCCCTACGTGAAATTGCGAATGGTCATACGGACTTCAGTGATGCTCACGAAGTCGACAAAACCCCAAAAACTACGGAAGAAGCTATTATTGAAGCGGAAGATCTTTTCGCTGATATGCATGAGGCTACAGAAACTCACCATGAAGATCCTGAAACACCCACATCTGCAACAGCGGGTGAAGAATCTGAGTCTGAAGAATAACCTGCCTTTCTAATCTTGTCATGCCAGCCAAAAGCATGCTGGCATGACACAAATAAATAATAGATAATAATCATAAGGACAATGATTATTCGAGGACAGGCTGCTTGGATGAGTTTGAAACACTACAACTAGAGTTAAACAAATACCTTGATGATACCCAGTTAAATATCATCGAAGATGCCTTTCAACTCGGAAAAATTGCTCACGAAGGACAAAAAAGATACACTGGTGAAGATTACATTACCCACCCCATCTCTGTCGCCATCATTCTAGCTGAAATGCGCATGGATCCGCCCACCATCATAGCTGCCATTTTGCATGACGTTCTTGAAGACACGCATATCACAAAGTCTGATATTATTGCTCAATTTGGCAAAGAAATTGCAGACCTTGTCGATGGGGTTACCAAACTCACTCAAATTGAATTTGAAAGCCGCGCCGAAGCCCAAGCAGAAAATTTTCGCAAAATGATCATGGCCATGGCCAGAGATATCCGCGTTATTCTTATAAAACTGGCCGATCGCTTACATAATATGCGCACCATAGGCGACTTACCTCGTGCAAAACGCAGACGTATCGCTAAAGAAACCTTAGAGATTTTTGCGCCTATTGCGAATCGATTAGGTATGCATGCTTTCAGGGTAGAACTTGAGGACCTAGGATTCGCCATTCTTCATCCTATGCGTTATCGCATATTAAGAGAAGCCGTCATTAAAGCGCGTGGTAATCGCAGCGAGATGATGTCATTAATCGATCAAGAAATTGAAAATGCTTTCAGAAAAAATAATCTGCATGCACGCACTGTCACCAGTCGCGAAAAACATTTATACAGCATTTACAAAAAAATGCATACCAAACATTTATCTTTTTCAGAAGTCATGGATGTGTATGGATTTCGCGTAATTGTGGATAAAGTTGATACTTGCTATCGAGTCCTGGGTGTATTGCATAATCTTTATAAACCCATCACGAATCGATTTAAAGATTATATTGCCATTCCAAAAGCCAACAGTTATCAATCATTGCATACCGTGTTATTTGGACCTTATGGTGTACCCATTGAAGTACAAATTCGTACTGAAGAAATGCATAAAATGGCGGAATATGGCATTTCTGCGCATTGGCTATATAAAACGGAAAAAATCATGTTAAGTGATGCACAACAACGTGCTCAAGAATGGCTTAAAGGAGTTTTAGAAATGCATAGCAGCTCTAAAAACTCTCTGGAGTTTATTGAAAATGTCAAAACCGATTTATTTCCGGATGAAGTTTATGTATTTACTCCTAAAGGAAACATTTTAGAGCTACCCGCAGGTGCAACACCGGTAGATTTTGCCTATGCGATTCACTCAGATATTGGGGATACTTGTGTAGCTGCAAAAGTCGATAAACGTCTCACCCCGCTAAGTACACAACTTACTAACGGCCAGCAAGTCGAAATCATCACAGCACCTGGCGCACGACCTAATCCTACGTGGCTTAGTTTTATTGTAACAGGTAAAGCCCGCAGCAATATTAAGCATTTTTTAAAACAACAAAAACGAGAAGAATCCATTGAACTTGGCAAACGCTTGGTTGAAAAAGCCTTACATACTTTTGGATTAACTCTGCATCAAATTCAAGATATGCATTTAAATAGCGTGGCTAAAGCCGCTAAACTTGATTCTGTCCAACATTTCTTTGAAGAAGTAGGTATGGGTAATCGAACTGCTCTATTAGCCGCTAAACAAATTGCAAGATTATGTGATACTTGCGATGAAACGCATTCTGCTGACATTTTAGCTCATCCTCACCATCAGCCTCTTGCCATTAAAGGTACCGAAGGAATCGTTGTGACTTTTGCGAAATGTTGTAGACCTATTCCTGGAGATCCTATAGGTGGTTATATTGAGTCAGGACAAGGCTTGCAAGTCCATGTCGAACACTGCGCCGTGCTTGAAAAATTCCATCATAATCATGAACGTTATGTTTCACTGCATTGGGAAAAGAAAGTTCATGGCGATTTCCCTGTCGATTTAATCGTTGATATTCTCAATATACGCGGCAGCTTAGCAAGTTTAGCCCTTACCATTTCTGAAGCCGAATCCAATATTATTAACATTAAAGCAGAAGAATTTGATGAACATGATTTTTCGGTGAATATGACGGTCACCGTATGCGATAGAGCACATCTTGCGAAAGTACTACGCAAAATCCGTAATAATAAAAACGTATTGCATGTAAAACGCATTAAGGCACAGATTAAACCAAGAAAAACCTATTCGGGGCCTTAAGAAGGCTTCTAATCAAGCACTTATCGATGGGTTTGAATAAAAAATGTATAAATTACAATAAGTTATGGTGGTTATTTTTTGTCTTAATATTTCCTTAATGTATTATTGGTATACTATTTATACAAGAGATACTAAATAATAAATAGGTAGCGAGGTTTCATATGTTTGAAAGACCAAAAAATCCACAAGATAAAATCGATAGCGTTTTAAAAAATCTTTATCAAGAACGTATCAAAGGTATCAATAGTGTTTTAAACGAACTTCAAAAAATTGAAAATCACGCAAACAAAATATTTTTTTCTTACATCTCTAACGAAAACCGAGTTGCACTCCAATCGTCTCAAGATATTTTTTTAAAAAAAATTCAAACAATGCGTGATATTGCAAAAGACCCATACGTCTCCATCGATGCACTTGAGAAATCATTCGAGACATTTTTAGATGAGTTTTCGTCTTATCAAAAATCTATGGTATCGCCTATGATTCAATACCTTAGATCTCTACCATCAGATTATGCATGGAAAGATGAATTGTATGAGGCTAAACGAATAAATTCTACATATTTGCTTTGTGATCTGATTGATAAGCGAGAGAAACAAACGCTTGCACAATCGATTGCAAAACCAGAAGTAAGCTATTTTTCTCTCTTTAAACAAAAAATTACCCATGCTTCGCATAAAATACTGGAAACTATATCGTCACTACGCCATTTGAAATAACACTATCGATAAGATGAGGATGGATGAAATGCGCTTTTTGCATCGCAATCCACCCTACATTCTACTCAACCAATCACAAGCCTCGTCTGCGCATATGTTAAATTGTTCATAAAAAGCTGAAAAATGATGGCCTTTGATCATCACACATTTTTTAGGTGAAGTTATTTTTTCAAAAGCGTCTTTTGCATCATGGGTTAAACAAATCGTATCTTGATCTGCCATAATAAATAAAACCGGCACATTTATTTTTGAAACAAAGTCCATAGGCGCATAATCACCCGACATCTGTACTGATTTTAACGTCACTTGATTTTGCCATTCGGGCAAACTCGTGAAAAAATCATAAGCTTCACGCTGTTTCATCACAACGGATTTTGTAGGATCCGATGTTACCACCGGCGTCATGGCAGGCAACTTACCTTCGGCTCTTGCTTTATCATCGGCAGCATATTTTTTTTGGATAATCTCCCAAAGATCAGGACGTGTGGTTTGTAAAAACTCATGATGTCCCTTAACAAAAGGCACTTGGGCAACCACACAACTCACGCGTTTATCCATACTTGATGCCACCATAACGTTTCCGCCGCTAAAACTTGTACCCCACAGAGCTATTTTTTTTGCATCAACTTCAGGCTTCGTTTGAACATAGGATATAGCATCTGATAAATCACGTACTTGTAACTCAGGATTCACTTCAAAACGTGGCTCACCATCACTCTCACCAAAATTGCGATTGTCATACACTAAGACACACATACCCGCCCGTGCAAAAACATCCGCAAATTTTGATAAATAATGTTCTTTTAATGCAGTAAATCCATGCGTCATGATGATACAGGGCGCAGGAAGATGTTCTGGAATGTAAAACCAACCACGTAAGTTTATATGGTCCCTTGTCTTAAAATTCACGGATTTTTGATCAACCATTTTTTCCTCACTTTTGATACATAATCTATGAATTTTATGATTGTTTTCTACATTTACCAAGAAAATATGAGTTATCTGCTTGACGACATGCCGTGATTTTTTTCAGCTGTGTTTGATTCAGACATGGAACCATTAATATGGCGTTTTCTTATCGACATCCATCGTCCTAAGATAGAAAAGTTCGCAACAGAGGGTGATGGTGTAGTCTGAATAAGAGGCTTTATACCATGTACCTCACCCACTAATCTGAGGTCTTCACAAGCTTCTGCATTAGCTTTAAACACTCGTAATATCATATTTGCAGGAAGACTTGTAGGATATATCGCTAAAGCAGCTTTGCGAATCGCATCTTTATCATCCGCAAAGTCAAGGATATACGTTTTTTTAAGATCAAAATCTTTCTGTTTTTTAATATGCTCTACAATCGAAAAAATTTGTTCATTTTTGGTATTAGGATCAAAAGAGGTAATAGGTCTTTTTGAATAACTTATCTTGCAATCATCTGAAGAAGGATAACATATACGAGACATCATCTCGTCACTATCTTCTCTCCGCATTTCACGCACCGTTTTATTCTCCATCACATAAAGCTCGTAAGGTTTGAGAATGGCTTCATAACCCACTCCACATTCCGCTCCGTCATCTTCAGGGGTTGAAACAGCAAAACACTCCATTTTAGTTGCATCTTTAAGGTTAGCCACAATACGAAAAGTGAAATCTTCATCTGGATGAGCTTCACTACAATCACCCGATTGTTCTAAAAATTTGTTAATCTCAGCTTTTCTCTCGTTTTTTTTCTCTACTTCCTGCGGAGTTAGATGAGGAATTTCTTTATCAATTTTCTCTATCATGCCAAATAAAATTTTATTGTACCGATTAAAGTCATCAAACGCATAGGTAAAACGTAAAGGATCACTATAGCTACATAAAGCACGATGCGTACAAACATAAAAACCCGAATAAAAAGTGGGTGGAGCATCGGCATCTTGAGCGAGATTGCGCTGCATAAATGTAAGAAACTGGGGAGATAAACGTTTAGGAAAGAATTTTGAAAAAGTAGCAGGGTCAAGTTTTTGAAATGCTACTGCTGTACTATCTAAATCTGTTAATAATATATATTTTCTTGAAGCTGTCATATGATACA
Source organism: uncultured Coxiellaceae bacterium (assembly GCA_964533645.1). Lineage (GTDB taxonomy): Bacteria > Pseudomonadota > Gammaproteobacteria > DSM-16500 > DSM-16500 > JABDBK01. The sequence continues at coordinate 3,267 of CAZHMQ010000059.1, read as the reverse complement.
TATCCTCGGATTACATAATCTTAAAAGAACTAACTTTACACAGATCAAGTATGCTATTCAATCATTTCTATTGATTTCGCGTGCTTACAGACCAAATATTATGTTAAAACTTGTTGATTACCTATGGCTTTCTCATTATTATTCAACGGCCTTAAACGACAAGGAAACATCACATGGGAAATCATCCTAGCGCGAAACGTGTTCGCGAAATAGAAGCTCAAGAAGAATACGTCAACCAACGCATGAAACAAGCTGATATACAACGTTTATCTCGGATGCAAGGTGGTTTTTTCAACCCCAAAGACCAAAAATATAATAAGCGCCAACTAAAAGGTTATTTGCGACAAGAATATTATGGAAGAAGAGAACGTGATGCTTACGTGCTGGATCGTGACTTAGAAACTTCAGGTACAGCAATCCGATGGAAACGTTGAGCATATCCGTTTTTAACAGGTCTATTTTGTCCACCACAGATGGTCATGACAACATTGAAATGCTCATCAAGTACGACTAAATCCGCATCTTTATCTATAGCAATACTGCCTTTTTTATCAAAAATTCCTAAGACTTTCGCGGGATTTTCTGAGGCCATCTTCACTGCATCTAAAAGATCACATCCAGTGAATTGCAACATATTTTTTATCGCTTGCGGCATGCGTAACACACTGCCAGCAAGCGCTCCATCTGAAAGCGTCGCTGTATTTTCTTGAACAGTGACTTGTTGTCCACCAAGATCATAGACACCATTCTGTAAACAGGTTGCACGCATGGCATCTGTGACTAATACCATTTTTTCCATGCCTTTCATTTTTAAAATAAGTTTCACAATAGCCGGATGTAAATGTACTCCATCAACAATAAGTTCTGTCCAGACGTTTTCTAAAAGTGCCGCGGTTACAACACCTGGCTCACGTTGATGTATTCCACGCATTGCATTGAAAAGATGCGTGACATAATCACAACCTTGATGCATAGCAGCCATAGTTTCAGCATAACTTGCATCACTATGACCGATTGAAGCCACGATATTATTTTTTTTCAAATATGAAATAAATTCCTGGCTCGCAGGAAGTTCTGGCGCTAATGTCACTAATTTAATCGCGTTTTCGGAAAGTTGTTGCCAATGATGTATTTTTTCAATGCTAGGCAAAAGTATATGATCTGCGCATTGTGCACCCGCTTTTTTGGGTGAAATAAACGGACCTTCGAGATGAACACCTAATAGCGTTGCACCATATGGCATACTCTTGTAGTCACGCACCGCAAGCAAGGTTTTTTCAATATCTTGTTCCGATGCAGTCATCGTTGTCGCTAAAAAAGCAGTGGTACCTTCTTTTGCTAAAGCTTGACTGATATTGGTTAAAGCATGAGGCGTTGCATCCATGATATCGTGACCATTAATCCCATGCACATGCAAATCAATCAATCCTGGAATAAGATGATAATTCGCTGGGAAATCATGATGCCCGGGTTTATTCAAAACCATATCAACAATGATGCCATCTTGAATCACAACACCCGCATTCTGCAAGACACCATCAGATGTATAAACATTTAAACCAGAAATCGTTAACACGTTATGGCTTCTCGCATCAATAAAATGGCACCCACCGTTGCATCAGCCTGTCTATGCACTAATGAAGCGCGCAATGCTTCGCAGAGCCAAGGTTCAATAAACGGCGCAATACCTCCAAATAAACAGATCGGAAAATCAGCGTTATCATCATCACGTATTTTTGCTAACGCATGATGGATACGATCCACGGCATGCGCCGCTTTTTTCATGATACGTACTGCAGCAATTTCTTCTTGTTGACTGTGATTAATGACCAGAGGCGCAAGTCTCGCAAAATCATTGGATGTCGCTCGATTTGCAAAAGCAACCAGTTTTTCAATATCATCATTGAAATAAGCAAAAACATCTTGTGCCAAAGGTGATTTTTCAGCTCTATGATCTAACCACTCAAACGTCAATCGCGTGGCTTGCATACCTAACCAGGCGCCACTGCCTTCATCATCATGAGGAAAACCCCATCCACCCACTTTTGAACCTTTGGATTGATACACTTGATAACCCGCCACCCCCGTACCAACGATGATGATTCCGCCCTCTTCAGCATGATGCGCGCCTACACAAGCTGCATGAGCATCTGAAAAAAGTTTAATCGTTTTAAAAGAGTGAGGTGTATGCAAAAAAGTTTGGCATGCATCAGCGACTTCGCAACCTGCCAGACCTAAACCCGCATGAAAATGATATTGTTTATCATCAAGAGACATACCATGCGATGTTAACACTTCATGTAACGCGGTATAAATCGATTCCCAAGCACCCTCTATCGATAAACGAATATTTGCAGGCCCAGACACTGCCTGACCTAAAAGCTGGCCGGTACTATCTTCAACACGCAATTTTGATTTAGTCCCACCGCCATCGACACCGATATAAATATCTGTTGCCACGATTACAATCCTTGTAAAAGATGGGTAAGTTCTATTATATGACACATGGCATCATTCTCCTACTGTCGCAATTGAGCACGTAACGCTGCCAGTGGAATTTTAGCCACTCCATCAGAATCTGCTGAAAAATTGTCTTTTATTGCAGGACACCATGCATGGCCGTACACCACTTCATAAGAAAGCGATAATGCTGACGTATTCACTTCGGTGATACCTATTTTTGCTAAGTCGGATAAAACCTGTGTCTTATCTTGATATTTCATTTCAAAATGCTCCACATCAAGCACAGGATCTGCAAATCCGGCTTTAAGTAAAGCATCGCCTACATGGTGCATATCCATCCATTGCGGTAGCGGTTCTAGCTCGATTTCAGATAAAGTGGCAGGACCCAAACTTGTAAACATGAGTAAACCCTCAGGTCGCAACAACTTACGCCACTCACGAAATAAAGCATCCATATCCGCACACCATGACAAGTCTAAATTTGACACGATCAGATCTATGCTATCTTCTGTATCAGCGAATGACACTATTTCTGCATCGGGGTAATGTATTTTCAAATCCTCACAGGCCACAGCAAGTATGCGCTTAGGCTTTAATGCCACAAGATTCAGGCGCGAGAAGATTTCTTCTTGGATAGCACGCATGAGTGGGTGGTTATGATCTTTATTCATAATAGCTTGACTCGTAAAAAATTAATCTATATGTCTGTGTGTCATGATAGAATCTTTCTAATATAAATTTTAACCATCATTTTACACTATGCCCATAAAAAAACTACTTTCTTGGCTGCTTCCCTATACCTGC
>CAZHMQ010000058.1:0-12623 GCA_964533645.1 uncultured Coxiellaceae bacterium | reverse complement strand
ACATTATGTAAAAAAATATTATTTTGCTTCGACCCAGAAACATCCCATACTTTATCATTAGACTTGCTTTATTATTTAGACAAATTACGTATCACTAGTCTTTTACCAAATCAAATACAACATCCCGTTACAGTCATGGGACTTCACTTTCCTAATCGAGTGGGGTTAGCCGCAGGGTTAGATAAAAACGGCGATTATATCGATGCACTTGCAACGCTAGGATTTGGATTTCTAGAAATTGGCAGCATCACTCCTCTCCCACAACCAGGCAATCCGAAACCGCGGTTGTTTCGTTTAGTCAATGAATCTGCCATTATTAATCGCATGGGGTTTAATAATAAAGGCGTAGATTATTTAATTGAACGTTTAAAAAAAACCACATACCGTGGTATTTTAGGTATAAATATAGGAAAAAATCGTGATACTTTACTTGATAACGCGCTTGATGATTATCTTTTTGTGATGAAACGTGTGTTACCTTATGCAAGTTATATCACTATTAATATTTCTTCGCCGAATACAGAAGGTCTAAGAGATTTACAGCATGGAGAATATCTGCGTACATTGTTGCGTGAACTTAAGAAAGAACAAGCGCAATATAAGCAAACATATGTTCCTCTACTTGTTAAGGTTTCGCCTGATTTAACTTCTGATGAAGTATCTCAAATGGCTTCGATTTTTTTGGAAGAAAAAATTGATGGAGTGATTACAACAAATACTACAACTAGTCGGAATGGAGTCGAGACTTCAGTTTTTGCAACAGAACTCGGTGGTTTAAGTGGCAAGCCGTTGTTGTTACACTCGACTCTGGTATTGCAACAATTTTACCAATTACTACAACATAAAATCCCTATGATAGGTTGTGGTGGGATCTCGAGTATAAATGATTGCAAGACAAAAATGGATGCTGGTGCAAGTTTAGTCCAGCTTTATACGGGGTTAATTTATCAAGGTCCAAAGCTAATTCGAACCTTGGTTCATTATTTGGGGAAGTAATTTTCTGCAAGAGACTGCTTTAATGAAAAAGGACATTTTTTGGGAAAGTTTTTTTGCTCAAGTCCAGTTTCTTTTTCTGCCATCATGAGCGCTTTTTGATAAGCATGCGAAAGTTTTTTTTCAAGTTCATGTTTCAAGCTTGGACTTTCTTTAAGTAAATCTATTAATTCAAATCGTTGTTCTTTTATCGTGAGTTCCCAGCTTTTGCTTTGCCTTACAGGCTGAAATTTCCATTTAAGTAAATGAGCTAATAAAATAGCTAATCGGTTGATAAGTTCCCTTTTCTCGCTTTTCCCCATACTTTCAATTTCCTCAGCAATATTTTTTACATCCACCTCTGACAACTTTCCTTTTTTTAAAAGCTGAGCATTATGAATTGTCCATGCATAAAAATCGTTTTCATATGTTTGTTGAATTTTTTTAGTCATTTCAACTCCTTTATCTAAGGTATGGAAATGTTATTCTACTGTTACCGACTTCGCTAAATTCCTAGGCTGATCGACATCCGTCCCCTTGAGTACAGCTACATGATAAGCCAATAACTGTAAAGGTATAGTATAAACTATAGGTGCAAGTATAGAATCTACACTTGGCATTTCAATAATATGAATACCTGGATCAGATGTTTTAACTGTGTCAGTGAACACATACAATTCACCGCCTCTAGCGCGCACTTCATGCAAATTTGATTTAAGTTTTTCTAAAAGTTCGTCATTAGGCGCAATGACTACTACAGGCATGTTTTTGTCGACTAACGCAAGTGGTCCATGTTTAAGTTCACCTGCGGGATAGCCTTCCGCATGTATATAAGAAATTTCTTTTAGCTTGAGTGCGCCTTCAAGTGCAATAGGAAATAAAGCGCCACGACCTAAGAATAAAGCATGTTCTTTATCTACAAAATGTGTCGCCATGTTAGCAATGATAGGGTTAAGTTCAAGCACCGATTTGACGATAGCAGGTAATTTTTGTAGTTCGGCAACCAGATGTTGTTCTGTTTCAGCATGCATATGATGTTGTTTGCCAAGCGCGATGGTCAACATAAGCAATGCAGTGAGTTGAGTCGTAAACGCTTTGGTTGAGGCAACACCAATTTCAACGCCTGCTCGCATCATAAAATGACATTCAGATTCGCGTATCAGTGAGCTCTCGGGTACGTTACAAATGGCGAGAGTGCTTAAATAGCCACTTTTTTTCGCGAGTCGTAATGCAGCCAAAGTGTCAGCAGTTTCGCCTGATTGCGAAAGCGTCACAAATAAAGTATTGGGTTTAACCACGGTTTTTCGATATCGAAACTCGCTCGCGACGTCGACCGAACATGGAATTCCAGCCAAAGCTTCTATCCAATAGCGTGCGACCATAGCTGCGTGATAACTTGTACCGCAAGCAATGAATTGTACGTGTTGGACTTGTTTAAAAATCGCTTGCGCGTGTAATCCAAAAGCATTATCGAAAAGTGAATTTTTGCTTAAACGTCCTTCAAGATTGGTGACGATGGATTGTGGTTGTTCAAAAATTTCTTTGCACATATAATGTCTATATTCACCACGTTCCGTCATGTCAGCATTCATGTCAAGTTGCTTGGTTTTTCTTTCTACCTCTTTACCTTTGGCGTCATACATTTGAACCGAATTTCTTTTGACGACAGCCATGTCACCCTCATCTAAATAAATAAATTGTTTGGTGACTTGTAGTAATGCTAAAGGATCAGAAGCAAAGAAATTTTCGCCGGTGCCTAGCCCTATGACAAGCGGGCTACCATGACGTACCGCAATCATCCTATCGGGTTCATGGGTAGACATAATGCCGAGCGCATAGGCGCCTTCTAAAGCAGCAATGGTTTTTTGTGTCGCTTTGAGGAAATCGGGTGTACTTTGATAATGATAATGTAGTAGGTGTACAATAGTTTCAGAATCTGTTTCAGAGTTGAATGTGTAACCTTTATCAATAAGAAAAGCTTTTAATTTGTCGTGATTTTCAATAATGCCATTATGCACCAGAACAAACGAATCATTTGATAAAAGCGGATGCGCATTGTGTTCTGACGGTATGCCATGAGTTGCCCAACGTGTATGTGCAATTCCAGCTTTGCCGCGTAGTTGAGGCTGATTAAGAAGCAAACTTTCAAGTTCGCGAACTTTGCCTTGAGTGCGCAGGCGTTCTATGTGGTTTTCTGTCTTGATGACCGCAAGACCCGCAGAATCATAGCCGCGGTATTCAAGTCGCTTTAAGCCATCGATTAAAAGTCTTGCAACATTCCGTTCTGCGATTGCGCCTACGATGCCACACATGATTATTTCTCCTTCTGCTTATTAGCTTTTTTTTGCCAGCCAGCTATGGTGCGTTGAGTTGGACTGGATACGGTGAGTTTATGAGCCGGCGCATCACGTCTGATGGTAGAGCCTGCGCCAATCACCGCGCCTTCGCCTATGATAACGGGTGCAACAAGCTCTGAATTGGAGCCTATGAATGCATGATCACCAATGATGGTTTTATGTTTATGGGTGCCGTCATAATTGCAGGTAATGGTTCCTGCGCCTATATTGACATGGTTACCTATATTGCTATCACCTATATATCCTACATGATGAATTTTGGTGTAAGTGCCCACGTGGCTGTTTTTGATTTCAATAAAATTACCGATATGCGCATTTGCAGCAAGAGTGGTGCCAGGTCGTATACGAGCAAAAGGTCCAATCACGCAATATTCTGCGATTTCAGCATCTTCGATATAACAATTAGCTTTAATTTCAATGTTGTCACTTAAAATAACGTTTTTTAAATATGTGTGGGGCCCAATCACGCAATAATTACCAATAATCACGCGTCCTTCGATGATCACATTCACGTCTATGATGACATCATGTCCGACAATAAGTTCGCCACGTATATCGAGACGATTAGGATCGTATAAGGTCACGCCTTCGCGCATGAGTTTTTCAGCCATCATGCGTTGATAGAAGCGTTCAGCATGAGCAAGTTGCACGCGATCATTAATGCCAAAGACTTCATCGATATGAGTAGGCTTTTCGCTATGGATAGGGATATGTTCTTCAGCAGCTAGCTTAATGATATCGGTTAAATAATATTCTTGTTGAGCGTTCTGATTAGTAAGAGTAGGTAACCATTTTTTCAAATAGCTAGCTGGAATAAGATAGATACCGGAATGGATTTCTTTGATGGCTCGTTCGGCTGCTGTTGCATCTTTTTCTTCTACAATACTTTGTATGTTTTGGGATGCATCGCGAATAATTCGGCCCAGGCGTTCGGGATTAGGTAGTTCCGCAGTAATAACGCCAATGGCATTTTTGGGGGTGTTATTCATAAGTCTTTCTAATGTTTCGCGGGCGATAAGCGGAACATCGCCATAAAGGATAAGTACTTGATCGTTATCATCAATGTTGGAAAGAGTTTGTAATACGGCATGTCCAGTGCCCAGCTGTTCAGTTTGTTCTACCCAGCTTACATCCAAGGCAGATAATTTTTCGCGAACAATATGACCTTGATGTCCATAGACTACGATAGGATGTTGACTTGTGTTAAATTGATGGGCGGTTGTTATGACGTGTTCAAGCAGGCTTTTACCAGCGAGGTGATGCAAGACTTTAGGCAGTTCTGAACGCATGCGTTTGCCTTGGCCAGCAGCTAAGATAACTATACTTAGTGACATAAAATGACAACCCCGGAGGTAAGAAAAACAGGAAATTATACTGTATACCATAGAGAGGGTCAAAGTCGCTACCATAATTGGCGCAGCACATGTGCAATATATGTTCATATTCTGTCTTTGTTGGCTTGTTGTGTAAAATATTTTGACATATTTAAGAAGGTATGAGACATCAGCTTGTTGAAATAGTTGATAATATTCATTTGGGATGCTCATATGTTTACATTATTTCACGCCATGTATGGACCCTGCCCTGGATGCAAGAGGTATTTTCAATTTTTAGCAAAAACAAAGGTTGAGATGCAGTCATGTATTCGGCCTCTGGTTGAGTGATATACGTTCACTCGGGCCCCTATAGTATCTGCTTGTCTGATAATAGAGCTGATTTGCTCGTTTTTTATTTGAGTTTGGCAGTAGCTTTTTTTGCTAAGTTACGCCAAAATGAAAAAGTTTTTATCGTACTTTTAGGTGCTTAGGGAGTGGGGTAGATATGGTGGTCATAGAAGAAAAAAATAATTTAATCCTCAAATTAGAAGAAAAAATTCAACATCTTGAAAGCATTATTGCTTTATTGCCGGGGCATGTTTATTGGTTAGATAGAAATAATATTCTTCAAGGCTGTAATAATATACAAGCAGAAGCTGCTAAACTTCCTTCCAGGCAAGCTATCATCGGTAAAAAAAATAGAGATTTGCTACTCGCAGAACAGGCGCATGAGTTAGATATGATTAATAATCGTGTGATGGAAACAGGCAAACCTTATATAGGTGAAGAATTTGCTGAGATGGGTGACGGCCAAAGAATTTATTTATCACAAAAAGTTCCCTTGCGAAACGAAAAAGATGAAGTCATGGGTGTACTTGGCGTTTCATTTGATATTACCGATAGAAAACGCATGGAAAAGGATTTGGAGATTGCGCGTGAACGAGCGGAACTTGCGAATCAAACAAAAACAGAGTTTATCCGAAATTTAGAGCACGATATACGTACACCTTTGTGTGGTATTAAAAGTGTGACCAAATATCTTGAAACCATAGAAGATGATATTAACAAAAAGGATTTTTTAAGAGATATCGAAATTGCAACGAATGAATTGCTTAATTATTTAGATAATATTGTCGAATTTTCACAGATAAATACCGGTGCAACTCCTTTAATAGTAAAAGAATTTAATTTAGAACAGGTTGTTAAAGGTATTATTAATCTTGAATTAGCAGCGGCCAGAAGCAAACGATTAGATTTGCGATATGAATATGCATCCAATGCACCTATTATGGTGATAGGGGATAGATTTCGATTGCATCGTATGTTGCTAAATTTAGTTAATAATGCAATAAAGTTTACTGAACAAGGCCATGTAAAAATAAGTGTGAATTTTATTGAACAAATAACTGAAAAAGAAGTGTTACTTGAAATTGCTGTTGGAGATACAGGGATAGGTATAGCGAAAAAAGATCATGAAAAAATCTACGATAAATTTACACGCTGTGATCCCTCAAATAAAGGTATTTACAAAGGAACAGGTTTAGGTCTTTGGATTGTAAAACAATTTATAGAAGATCTTCACGGGCAAATTAAGCTTAAAAGTGAGCTCGGAGGTGGTTCGCTATTTACATGTCGTTTACGATTCAGATTGCCATAGACAAAGAGGAGATGGGTATGATTGCTGAAAAGATTTCAGTGCTGCTAGTAGAAGATAATAAATTGGTTACAAAAATGTCTGTCATTGTATTAGAACAATTGAACTGTATCGTAGACGCAGTGTCAACAGGGCGTTCTGGAATAGAGTATGCCGGTAGTAAGAATTATGATTTAATTTTTATGGATATTGGGTTGCCTGATATGTGTGGATTAGATGTGATTGATCAAATACGAAAATATAGCAAAGTGCCAATCATTGCTTTAACAGCGCATTCAGATAAAGAATATATAGCAGAATCCTATAAAATGGGTGCTAATGAATTTTTAGTGAAACCTCTTAATAATGAAATTGGGCAGGCAATGATACAGCGGTACGTTTGCTTAGCTCCTACATTTCACTTCTCCTACATGTAGCGTAGCATCGCTTCTCCCAGAAGGGGAGAAGCGATAATCCTAGATTCGGCAGTACAAGCCTACTGCGACTGCTTAATATACTGAATCTAACCGAGATTTTTTAAAATTTTTTCTCACCGTAGGGGTGACTACTGCTTTCGAAAAAATTTTAAAAAATCTCGATTATCTTCAGCATCTTAAGCAGTCTCGCTACGGCTTCTACTGCCGAATCTAGGATAATTTTTTCACGCCGAAGGCGATCTTATTGAACAATTTTGAGCCCGACCGCCCTGGGCTTAACCCATGCTTAACATTGTTGAAAGTTCTTCAATTTTTCGATCAGCCAACTCTTTTGATGTAGGTGACAAATTATTTAAGTAACGTTCAAGAAAGGTTTGCATGCGATCTGATGATCTAGGTGAAAGCCTGTCGAGGAATGTCCTAGATGGTTCTTTGCGTTCTGAAACAGTTTTTATAGGTGAAAATAATGTTAAACGGTTACCTGAAAGTTTGGATTCATCGGGTGCTTTTCGGCTAATAGGTGAGGGGGTTTCTTTATGCATTAATACGGATGTTGATTTTTGTTCATCGTGCAAACTTTTTGTTTGTTGAAAATTATAGGTATGCCAATGAAGGTTGTTGTTTTTGTCTTTGAGGATAGGATTTAATGCGGGAATACTTCCGTTATAAAATATGCTAAAATTTTTTAAGTTTGCGAAATATTCATATTCCTCAAGTATGTAGTTTCTGCAAGCGCAATCAACAACTTTTTCGAAGTTCAGCATAGCAAATTGCGGCATAGCTTTTGTAAGACGGTTTTTTGCAATATCTAGGGTGGTTTGTTTGTTATTTAAAAAACGTTTTGTAGTCGTTTCTATGAAGTTTACAGATTCAGAATTTTCATCAAATTTTTTTTCATCAGGCAATTTTTTTATGAAGTTATCTAACTTTTCGCGTCGGCTCCAAGGCATAACTTCGACCGGGAAGGATATATCTCTTAGCGCCTCTTTGTTTTCTTGCAGGTAATTATCTATTTTTTTAATATATTTTTTTTCCATGGATCTTGCAATATCAGAAAATTTTTCTGCAAGCAGTGGAGCTAGTTTTTCTTCAGTGATATCTTTTGGGATGTCACTCAAACGACGTGCCAATTCATCATCTCGTACTTCTTGTATCATTTCCCAAAAATTCCAGCGTTTTAACAAACCTGCAACGAGAATAGTATTCGAGGATGGATTATGTATATTTAACTCTTTCAAGATTTCAATATGTAGTTTTTCTTCTGAAGCAATATTTTTTTCTCCACTGATACCTTTGCCAAGGCTAATCAAGGTCATAACAGGTCGATTGGCAATGCTGGTGAGTTTTGTTTTATTGGTTTTAAAAGAAAAAGAATTTTCTGTAGTAGGTTTTGGCATTTCGTTTTCTCGTCTTTGTTGTGGTGAAAATTATAATTATTCTAGAATCATAACATGGAAAAATGATCATAAAGAAGAATTTGTTTTTCAAAAGGATCATTTTTTTTTAGGTGATTATTGTACTGTGAATTTTGGCGATGAGATATAACCCAGTTCTTTACATAGATTTTGTACATGATTCGTTTCATAAATCATTTTATCTATGCACAAAAAAGCGGTGTGTTCTAATTTATCACCTATAGCATTTATCATAAGTGAGAGAGTATCCAAAGGTCTGACAGTCCCATATTCATTTAGAATAAGTATAGGATCTTCTTCAATGGTGTAGGATTGATGTGGTGTTTTGATAATTGCTAACTGCCAATCTTGTATATCATGTAGCTGTGTGGATTTACATTCTTTAAGAATTTTTTCGGCTCTAGGAATGTCAGTAGGATCAAGACGAATGATTTTCGGCATTTGTCTGTGATGTATACGCTTTGCAATTTGTGCTGCAGGGTGTTCCACTGTCATTTGGGCTAATACTTTTATGATGGCAAATACGTCATAGTCGGCTAATTCTTTATAGTCGACAAAATTTTCTTGGAGAAATTGTTTCTTAAGCGTTTCCGTTTTAGATGAAGACTTAGCTTCTTGATTAAATTGGTTGGCGCGACATAAAAAGTGACCTAGGCGAGTGTCTTTAATGGCGGCGTAAGGGGCGTAGTGTTCCAGATTTTCAGCAAGATTGGTAAGCAATTTTACCAAAAAAAACTCTAAAGCTAATTTTTTTTGGTTAAGGTAAATATTTCGCATCATTAAACGTCGTGCCATAAGATAATGTTCCACTACGCCTATTCCTTTGTGTGTTACTCCAAGGCGTTCACCTTGGGCTGAATCGACGATGACCATAGAGTTTATCATCCAACGAAAGTCGAATTCGCCATAACGTACACCGCAAAAATGGCTGTCTCTTAAAAGATAATCGAGTCTGTCTGCGTCTAATTGAGATGAAACAATATCAGCGAGTAACCGATTGTTTTTCGTTTTATGCATGATCATTTCTTCGATTAACAAAAATTTTTCTTTTGTTAGATGATGTCGAGGGTTGTGTCGATTATACTCATTGAAGAATTCTTGTGTTCGGTATTCAGCTAGAAAATAAGGGGTCCAAGCTTCGTGGCGTATGAGTTTGTGGTGGAACAAATCTTCAAAAGCATGTGAAAAAGGTCCATGACCTATGTCATGTAATAGGCAAGCGATCATAGCCAGTTGCCTTTCTTCTGCGGCAAGGCCTATTTTTTGTGATATTTGGCTTGCGATAAAACAACAGCCCAGGGAATGATTGAATCGGGTGTGGACGCTGCCTGGAAAAATAAAATCTCCCATGCCTAATTGTTTGATATGACGTAAACGTTGGATATGAGGGCTGTCAATAAATGGCTTGATCCATTGATTTTCGGTGGTCGTAAACTGCATGGTGCCATGCACGGGATCTTTGATGACGTGAAATAAAGTTTTATTATTCATGTTGGGCTGCGATAGTATTTAATGCGTGTTCAAAAGCTTCCTGGATAGTGTCGTCATAACAAACAAAGGATACTGATTCTATCTCATTATGCAGTTCGAGAAAGTTTGCGGTTTCTTTGATAGCAATGGTGGCGGCTTGGGTTGCTGGATAGCCATAGATGCCACAACTGATAGCTGGAAAAGCAATGGTTTTAATGCCGTTTTTGAGTGCAAGAGTCAGTGTTTCTTCATAGCAGGAGCAGAGTAATCGTGGCTCACCTTTGACTCCTCCTCGCCATACTGGTCCAACAGTATGGATAATATATTTAGCGGGCAATCGATAGCCTTGGGTTAATTTTGCATGGCCTACGTTGCAGCCGCCTAGTTGCTTGCATTCTTCTAATAAATCGGGGCCTGCAGCTAGGTGAATGGCGCCATCAATGCCTCCGCCCCCTAAAAGTGAAGCATTGGCAGTATTGACAATGGCATCTACGTCGAGTTGCGTAATATCACCTTTGATAATTTTTAAGCGATGTCTCATAAAGTCCTTGCATAGTTAAAAGGATATAGTTGATTTTACGCGTAAGGCTGGATGTCAGTCAATTTAACGAATAATGAGAGGTGGGTCGGTCAAATAAGTGACAGCTTATCATGAAACGCTCTGACTAGCACAGCATTCTGCCGTGCTAGTAGAGTTGGGTTGTTTATTACTTTGATGGTGCCATGTTATCTGTTGCAGCTGGTGCCATGTTATTTGTTGCAGCTGGTGTAGCATCTGCCATTTTTTCACTCTTTTCGTGGTGATGTTTTTTATGATTTTTGTGCTTTTTATGTTTTTTTTGCTTTTTTGTTTCTTCCTTGGCGGAATCCATAGCATTGTCTTTAGCAGGCATTGCGGTGGAAGCGCTTTCTGCCGCATTGCTTGTAGCTGGCATAGCTTCATCTGCTGCATAAGAAGTTGAGATAGCAAAAGTGGACAATAAAACAGCAACTAATGTTTTTATCTTCATGAAATAATTTCTCCCAAAATGATAATAGTGAATTTCAAGCATAATATAACATGCATTCTAGACCGCAGAGAATATAGGAATGCAAAAAAATCATGGCCTAGGTGTAGATTGCTTGCAGTCTAAGTTAGATAAGATATCTTGCTCTAACATTTCAATCATATCTTCTTTTGAGGCTGGTCTATCAGATATAAAGAGAGAGCCCCATGTTTGTCTCTGAAGTAATGGGAGTGCTCGTTCATAAGCTTGCTCGATTAATGTAGATGATTCAGTATCGTTCAGTGCTTTTATATTTTTATTTTTTAACAAACGTTTTTTCAGTTCATTTCTAAACATGTAGTCATCCTCGTTATAATTGTAAACAAGCCCTAGGGTATACATTATATTAAAATTTTACAATTAGCTTATTTTTCTGCCGTTGAATTTATAGGGAATAGGCTCTAGCACTTGTCGCGTGGATTGATTAATATATAGTATCTTTATGTAAGGATAGGGTCATGGTGAAAAAACGCGGACTTGGAAAATCACTTGATGCATTGTTAGTGGGGTCTTTGCCCATCGCGGAGGAATCAAATGATCCAAGTGACAAATCGCACGAAAAGCTAGAGTTACTTTCGGTTGATCTTATTCAACCTGGAAAGTATCAGCCGCGACGTGATACTAATCCTGATGCCTTAGAAGATTTAGCCAATTCTATTCGTGCTCAAGGTGTGATACAGCCTATAATTGTACGATATTTGTTAGGCGGTCGTTTTGAGATTGTTGCTGGTGAACGACGCTGGCGAGCAGCCCAACTTGCTGGTTTGAATGAAATCCCAGCTATCATTCGTGATATTCCTGATGAAGCCGCAGTAGCCATCGCTTTAATTGAAAATATTCAACGTGAAAATTTAAATGCCATCGAAGAAGCGATTGCATTACAGCGTTTACTTCATGAGTTTTCTATGACCCATAATCAGGTTGCGGATGCAGTAGGTAAATCTCGCGCAAGTGTGACTAATTTGTTGCGTTTGCTTACATTAACCGATGAAGTTAAAACCATGTTAGAACATGGTGATATTGAAATGGGACATGCAAGAGCATTATTAGCCTTGACTCATGATGCTCAAATTGACGCTGCGCAAATCATTGTGAATAAATCTTTATCAGTTCGAGAGACAGAAGAGTTGGTTAGACGGTTACAAATGCCGCAGTTGCCTGAATTGCCTAAGTCCATTGATCCTGACGTGAGACGTCTGCAAGAAGATTTAAGTGATAAAATTAGATTAGCTGTGGTTATTCATCATAATGCCAAAGGGAAAGGGCGATTGGTGATAAAGTATAAAAATCTTTCTGAACTTGATGCGTTGTTGTCTTATTTTCAATAATTTCTTTACCCTGTGGCGTTGTTGCATAATCAAATATTGCCCGAGTGGATTACCCCCTTTTAAGGGGGTCGACGGCACGTGCTTTTCGTGCGGCGGGGGGATTTAACGCAAATATCGAAATCATCTCTGAGGTTTTTTACTCATATTTTCTTTATCAAAATCTTCTCTTTCTTTTAAAACTTCGGAAATAACAGGATTATTCGAAAATTTAGGTTCTTTTTTGAGCTGTTTGAACAACATATCTGTGCATGTTAAATATAATTTTCGTGTCTCTGGTGCAGGGTGGGTGACTACAAAGTAAAATCGATTCATTATTTTTTGAAAGATAGTTAAAGTTTCGTCCTCAGTACCATTAAATTGTTCCATAAATTTGTGGTATGCAGCTACTTCTTCCTTATTGGTTAAACGCTTGGCAAATTCTTCAGCTGTTCCTAATCTAAATGCTGATTCTATGTCGGCATGCGCTTCAACCATTTTACGAAGGGCGCTACGTATGACATTGATGAACGGGATTAATGATGGATAGAGTCCAAGAATAAAGTATAGGCACGTCTCTACGATTAGAGCATGATTATATTTTGCATGGATGCCTTCATGGCCAGCGCTAGCATATATATTTTTGTATAATGTGATGCTATCTGCAGTTGTT
>CAZHMQ010000057.1:0-12751 GCA_964533645.1 uncultured Coxiellaceae bacterium | reverse complement strand
GCAGCTTTTAAAATCTGAGAAAACTTCTGTTGATCTGCTTGAAGTTTACGGATTTCAGCTTGGACTTGTGCTGAATTTGCTCTGTGATCTAATTTGAACTCACTACTTAAAGTGCTCCAAATAGATCCTGCTGATCCTTGATCTCTGCTAATAACTTCATCATCAGTAGAGAAAGTATCAAAAGGAACAATATCTAAAG
Organism: uncultured Coxiellaceae bacterium; assembly: GCA_964533645.1. Classification (GTDB taxonomy): domain Bacteria; phylum Pseudomonadota; class Gammaproteobacteria; order DSM-16500; family DSM-16500; genus JABDBK01. Next base: position 12,552 of record CAZHMQ010000057.1, on the reverse strand, counting down.
TATTTTTACCATACCAAGTAGTTAATAGACAGAAACTCAATACAGCTAATACAACAAATTTTGAAAAATTCATGACTATTTGCATCCGGCCATGGTACACAAAAATGGGCTTTTAGGCAATCCTAATTAGTGAATTATAATGCTTGACAGAAGTTAACTATATAATTTTTAAGGATATTTTAAAGTAACCTCGACAGAGAAAAAAGCAAGAAAATGGCGGTCAAGACCAGAACTTGTAAACAGCCCGTAGTATTTTCTTGTGAAATTCATACAGTCAGGCTAGATTAACCGATCATATCATTTAATCCCTAATGTCGTATGTGAGGAAATATGGAAGTACATGCTAATTTAGTATCCGACGTTACCATTTCAAAATGGAAAATTTTATTAATATATTGCATTGTGTCATTTTTTTTAATTTTTGAAATGGCCATCCAAGTATCGCCTAGCGTAATGTCTACACAACTCATGCATGATCTTAATATTGGTGCGTTTGGACTCGGACTTATGTCAGGTATTTATTTTTATACTTATGCTGGCATGCAAATCCCCACAGGATTGCTGTTTGATCGATATAATCCAAGAATCATTATAACTTTATCTATTTTAATATGTACTTTAGGTACTTTAATATTTTCCTTTGCAAACAATATTTATATTGGAGCTATTGCACGATTGCTTATGGGCTCTGGCTCAGCCTTTGCTTTTGTTGCAGTATTAGTTGTTTCAGCGGATTTATTTAAATCAACATATTTTGCAACCATGACAGGCATCACTCAAATGCTAGGAGCCATGGGTGCAATATTAGGTCAAATGCCAGTAAGCACTTTAGTCAACACTATAGGTTGGCGTGAAACACTTTTAATTATTTCTGCGATAGGCATTGTGCTATCTATTATTGTATGGACCTTATTGAAATACGAAAAACATCAACCTACTCGTAACGTAAATAGATCTTCGAATATTAGCTTATCTCTAAAACAAATTATCACGCAACCGCAAACTTGGTACTTAGCTGCTTATTCATGTTTACTTTGGGCACCTATGTCTAGCTTTGCTTCGTTATGGGGAATACCTTATCTCACCACCGTAAATCATTTTAATCCAACCACCGCTGCATTTTTATGCTCTCTTATGTGGTTTGGTCTTGCCATAGGAAGTCCCATTTTAGGAATTATTTCGACTTTATTAAATAATCGTGTTTTACCATTGATTGTCACTTCATCCATGGGTATTACTGCGTTTGGATTATTACTTCATTTCAACTTTTCACAAACAGCGGTAGGAATACTTTTATTTTTTGCTGGAATCGCATGCACAGGTCAAACACTATGCTTTACGCTCGCCAAAGATAATAATCATAGCGCCGTCAGAGGAACAGCCATTGCATTTAATAATATGGCTGTTGTTGTATCAGGTGCTTTATTTCAACCTATTATTGGAAAAGTTATCGAAATAGGCCATCAAAATACAATCGCTTATGATGCAAATAATTATAAAAATGGAGTTTACATTATTTTTGCAGCATACATTCTAGCATTTATTACAGCGTTATTTTTTATAAAAGAATCGGATGAAGAAAAACCAAATGCAAAAATAACATTAGCTCCTAATCTTAACTCAGTAATGAGCGGAGCTTTTTCAAAACGATAAATCATGCTATATTCATACACATTATCACACACAGAGGCTAACAAAAAATGAAAAATGAAAACCCTGCTGGTACAAATGGATTTGATTTTCTTGAGTTCACCACGCAAGATGTTAATACTCTTGACACACAATTTAGGCAAATGGGATTTATACCTGTCGCTAAACACATTTCATCTGACGTTATACTTTATCAACAACATCATATTCAATTTATAGTGAACATAGAAAAAAGCAGTCCAGCAAGTCAATTTGCCAAATTACACGGAGCGTCTACATCAGCTATGGGATGGGTAGTGGATGATGCAATAAAAGCCTACGAACATGCTTTATCCATGGGAGCAAAATCCTATCAAGCGAAAGATTCGATCTACCATATCCCTGCGATATATGGCGTCGGTGGAAGTTTAATATATTTTGTCGATTATAAGAATAATACCGCTAATTATTCAAAAAACTTTATTAAACTTGATCATGCACCCACCACAAACTGTGATCTCACTTACATTGATCATGTCACTCATAATTTATATCGCGGCAACATGGATAAATGGGCTCACTTCTATGAAAGTATTTTCAATTTTAAAGAAATTCGATATTTTGATATTGAAGGAAAGTTAACAGGCTTAAAAAGCCGCGCGATGACAAGTCCATGCGGAAAGATTCGTATACCCTTGAATGAATCATCTGATGATAAATCACAAATCGAAGAATTTTTAAAAGATTTTAATGGTGAAGGTATTCAGCATATCGCATTAGGTACCAATCAAATTTATAATAGTGTCGAATCGCTGATTCAAAATGGATTAAAATTTTTAGACACTCCTGATACTTATTATGACCTGATAGAAAAACGTTTACCCAATCATGGAGAAGATGTTAGTAAACTTAAAGCTAATAAAATATTAATTGACGGAAATACCGTAGCTAAAAATGAATTACTACTCCAAATATTTACAAAAAACATGTTGGGACCTGTATTCTTTGAAATTATTCAACGCAAAGGTGACCAAGGATTTGGAGAAGGTAACTTTAAAGCTTTGTTTGAATCCATAGAACTTGATCAAATTCAACGTGGTGCACTCCAAATAGAAAAATAAAGAGATTACTCAATGAAATTAGCGAGCATTCAAAACAATACACGAGATGGTCAATTAGTTGTGGTAAGCAGAGACCTACAACATGCTATCGAAGTTTCTACTATAGCTTACACAATGCAACAAGCCTTAGACAATTGGGATCAGTGTAAATCAAAATTAGAAGACATATACTTACAATTGAATGAAGGCAAAATTTCAAACGCAAAACCTTTCCAAAATCTAATGAAGTGCTCTCCTTTACCAAGAGCATTTCAATGGGCTGATGGAAGTGCATATGTCAATCACGTTGAACTCGTTCGAAAAGCTCGAGGCGCTGAATTACCTCCTGATTTTTGGACTGATCCTCTTATGTATCAAGGTGGATCCGATACTTTCCTGGGACCTAATGATGATATTCCACTGGCAGATGAAAGTTGGGGATTAGACTTTGAAGCTGAAGTTGCTGTTATTACAAAAGATGTTCGCATGCAAACATCCATTGAAAATGCTACTAACTCCATTTGTTTATTCATGCTAGTAAATGATGTTTCCTTAAGAAATCTCATACCTGCCGAATTAAATAAAGGTTTTGGATTTTTTCAAAGTAAACCATCAAGTGCATTTTCCCCTGTGGCTGTAACTGCTGATGAACTAAACGGTGCATGGGATGGGAAAAAAATTAATTTACCCTTAGTGACTCACTTAAATGGACAATTATTTGGTAATCCCAATGCTGGTATTGATATGACGTTTGATTTTCCTACCTTAATAGCGCATGCGGCAAGATCAAGAAGCTTAGGATCCGGCACCATTATCGGCTCTGGAACAGTATCGAATGTTGATGTGAGCAAAGGTTCATCTTGCCTAGCAGAAAAACGCATGTTAGAAATCATTGCTACCGGCAAGCCGATCACTCCTTTTATGAAAATAGGTGATCAAGTCACTATTGAAATGTTCGATAACGATCAGAAAAGTATTTTTGGGTGCATCCAACAAAAGGTCGTAGGATATGATAGAACTTTATAATTATTACCGTTCATCCGCAAGTTTTCGAGTCAGAATTGCCTTGCATTTAAAAGAAATAGCATATAAAGACATTCCTGTTCATCTTGTTAATAACGGCGGAGAGCAACATACCGCCGAATTTGCGACATTAAATCCTCATCAGTTAGTTCCAGTTCTTAAGGATGGCGAAAAAATTATTACGCAATCCATAGCGATCATAGAATATCTTAATGAAATCTATCCCTCCCCTGCTTTATTACCTGAAGATTCTTTTACTAAAGCAAAAGTTAGAGCGTTTTCACTTTCTATCGCTGCGGATTTACATCCTTTAAATAATTTACGCGTCTTAAAGTATTTAACAAACACTTTACACATTTCTGAAGAAGAAAAAAATAAATGGTATCAACATTGGACACACAAAGCACTTTCTGTACTTGAAACTGAACTCGCAACAACTAAGCATGATTATTGTTTTGGAGATACGCCAGGACTTGCAGATATTATGTTAGTTCCACAAATGTATAATGCTCGACGTTTTTCTTGTGATGTAAGCTTATATCCTACATTAAAAAGAATAGACGAACATTGTCAAAAACACGAGGCTTTTAAAAAAGCTTGGCCAAATGATGTAACAACTTGAGGAGGTAATGCATGGTTTTAGATTATAGAATGCTTGCCAATAATTATATAAGTAATTTGACACCTTACCAACCTGGGAAACCCATTGAAGAAGTTGAAAGAGAATTAGGTATCCAGTCTATCATTAAGCTTGCAAGCAATGAAAATTCACTGGGCGCAAGTCCTAATGCGATTATTGCAGCCCAGAATGCTTTATTGAAATCACATATTTATCCTGATGGCGCTTGTTATGAACTCAAAAAAACATTAGCCCATTTTTTACATGTTTATACGGATCAATTAACTATAGGCAATGGATCCGAAAACGTTTTAGAAATTATCGTTAATTCTTATTTAAGCATAGATGATGAAGCAGTCATATCGCAATACGCTTTTTTAACGATTCCTTTACTTATAAAACGTCATGGCGCACATAGTATCAAAGTTCCTGCAGTTAATTATAACCACGATATCAAAAGCATGATTTCTGCAGTCACTGAAAAAACACGTGTTATTTTCATCGTCAATCCTAATAATCCAACAGGAACTTATGTCACACAAGATGATTTAAAACTTTTACTTGAATCCGTATCACAAAAAATAATAGTTGTTATTGATGAAGCCTATAGTGAATATATCATACAAGAAGACTATCCTAAGGCTTTAGCATTATTATCAACTTATCCTAATCTAATAGTTACTCGAACATTTTCAAAAGTATATGGTCTTGCTGCATTACGACTTGGGTATGCAGTGGCTTCATCACAAATTACAGATATTCTAAACCGTGCTCGATTACCTTTTAATGTCAATTCAATTGCTGCAAGCGCAGGTATAGCAGCTATTTTAGATCAGCATCATGTAGCTAAAACCGTTCAAATGAATCATGAAGGTCTACGTCAACTCGAAGATGGTTTACATAATTTGAAGATTAGCTTTATTCCATCGGTAGGAAATTTTATCGCATTTGATACTGCATCTAATGCCTTAGATATCTACCAAAAACTTTTAGAGTTTGGCGTCATCGTAAGACCTTTACTGGCATACGATATGCCTACCTATTTACGTGTTACGGTCGGAACCATAGCAGAAAACGAACGTTTTTTAGAAGCACTGCATAAAGTCATGAGGAAATAATGTATATGACAGAACTTCATACTTATTTGACTGGCTTTGGAAACCACTTCCAATCAGAAGCCATTAAAAATGCTTTAGTACAAGGACAGAATTCACCACAGAAAGTACCTTTTGGATTATACGCTGAACAACTTAGCGGTAGTGCATTTACTATGCCTCGTGCTATGAATTTGCATAGCTGGCTATATCGAATTCGACCTTCCGTGTTGCATGATGAATTCCAATCTTATCCACAAACATTATTGGCAAGACCTCATCCAAATCACATGACGCCGCCTACACAAATGCGTTGGGATCCTCTACCCTACCCCAAAGTTACAACTCACTTTATAGATAGTTTTGTGACTATTGCAGAAAATGGAGGCCTTGAATTACAACATGGAGCAGCCATTCATCTCTATGCAGCCACAAAATCCATGGATGATTGTTATTTTTATAATGCAGACGGCGATCTATTAATCGTACCGCAAGAAGGAAAATTAATGTTTAAAACAGAATTTGGTATTCTCGAAATCAAACCAAGCGAAATTGCAGTTATTCCAAGAGGTATTAAATTCCAAGTTATGTTGCCCGACCAAAAAGCCCGCGGTTATATATGTGAAAATTATGGTTTACCGTTTCGCTTACCTGAATTAGGCATTATGGGTGCCAATGGATTAGCAAATCCCAGAGATTTTAAAGTCCCTGTGGCACACTATGAAAATTTAGATGGCGATTTTCAATTACTTGCTAAGTTTCAAGGAAACTTATGGGCTGCTAATATTAAACATTCACCTTTAGATGTGGTAGCATGGCATGGAAATTATGTGCCTTATAAATATGACTTAACTCAATTTAATACCATTAATAGCGTGAGCTATGATCACCCCGATCCTTCTATCTTTACTGTACTCACATCTCATTCCAGTATACCTGGTATAAGTAACATTGATTTTGTTATATTTCCACCACGATGGATGGTTGCACTAGATACGTTTAGACCACCTTATTATCATAGAAATATTATGAATGAATACATGGGATTAATTCATGGCATTTATGATGCGAAAGAAACAGGATTTATTCCAGGCGGCGGAAGTTTACATAATTGCATGTCGGCCCATGGGCCGGATAGCGAATCATTCTATAAAGCATCCCATGCTACTCTGCAACCTGAGTATTACAAAGATACTTTAGCATTTATGTTTGAATCTCAATTAACCTGGCGTCTAACACCTTATGCGCTTTCGGCTGAGATTCGTCAAAAAAATTACTTATCATGCTGGCAAGGATTAAAAAGTCATTTTCATATAAACGCATTAGAGGATAATTCATGAAATCAAAAATGCTAGGCGGAGTATTACTTATCGCAGGCACATGCATTGGCGGCGGTATGTTAGGTTTACCTATTGCCACTGCACAAGGCGGTATATTCAATGCAAGTATACTTTTTATTATTTGCTGGGTTCTTATGACGTTTACGGCATTACTCACCTTAGAAGTCAATTTATGCTTTCCTAAGAATAGTAATGTCATTTCTATGGCTAAGGCAACCTTAGGCATACCCGGCGCTTTATTATGTTGGACTGTTTATTTATTCTTTTTATATGCATTAGTGTCAGCCTATATTGCCGGTGGTCAAGATATATTATTTGGCTTACTAAATGCGATAGGTTTTAAACTACCTGTTTGGTCATGTGGGATAATATTTGTTTTTTTATTCGGCACTGTCGTCATGGCTGGCATCAAACACGTCGATGTATTTAATCGTCTTCTTATGTTTTTAAAATTAGGATCGCTTTTATTGCTTATGGCATTCATTGCTATGCATATTGATCCTATCAACTATGATGCGGGCAAAATCACTTTATTGTTACCTGCCATAACTGTGGCTATTACTTCTTTTGGATTTTCTATTATTGTCCCTAGTCTTCGAAATTATTTTGGTGATGATATTAAAAAATTACGCTGGGCTATTTTATTAGGGTCTTTCTTACCTTTATTATGTTATATCACATGGAATGTGGTGATTTTTGGTGTAGTACCTCTATACGGTGATGTGGGTCTAAAACGATTGATGGATGCCAACCAGCCTATCACGGGTTTAATTGAATCCATTACTTATTATGTACCCACGGATAAAATCGCTCTCTTAACGCGTGCATTTACGTCTATATGTATTTTAACAGCGTTTGCTTGTGTTTCTTTAGGATTATCGGATTACATTGCTGACGGCTTTCAAGTGAACCATAATAAAGATCAAGGGAAATGGTTTGTGACTTTAGCAACTTTTTTACCTCCCTTGCTTATTGTCATTTTCTATCCCAAAGCGTTTATTGTATTGCTTAGTATTGCAGGTATATTATGTGTGATGCTACAAGCATTAATGCCCGCTGTCATGGCTTGGCATTGTCGCTATAAAAAGAATTTTGCTATGGAGTACAAAGTGATAGGTGGCAAGCCCGCTTTGATTCTAGCGATGCTAACTTCGATTATTGTGATGGGTATATCAGGATATCAGCTTGTAGCTTAAGTCGTCGTCCTGAGTCCTTACAAGGGCTCAGGATGACAATGAATTACGGGCTGTTTACAATTCTACTATGCTGGCTCAAAATCCTCGATTTTCTGCGGTTCCCTGCTCACATACCAACAACGTATGCTGTGCTGCGATCCTCGAAAATCAAGGATTTTGGTCTCAGCCTAGCGAATTGTAAACAAGCCCTATTATTTAAAAGTTTTTTTATTTCCTTTATGCGAAATACTCACTTGATCTACCTCAATTATATCATAAGTATTTTTAAATGAATCTTCAAGCTCATCTAAAACTCGATGACATTGGCCAAAAACTTCTCCCTTGTTACCCTCATAAGAAGAACAATTACCATCTCCTGTGCTGTAGAACCTAAACAAATGTGATGCATTATATTTTCTACTAGTTCCATTAAGAAACCAGGTTCTTGGCGTAGTGCTTGATTCACTTTTTCTTCTTAGTAAAGCTAATGCATCCATAGGGCAACCATCATCATCTTGCAATTTTGGCTTAGTTTTTACTTTTTCTTCATGTAATTCACTAAACATTTGTCCGATTACATCTATTGTCACAACTCTATCATTGAAGTCAGTTCTATAGTCAGGCGGAAGATTTGAATTGATTCGATCGATTCTACGCAGAAATTCGGACTGCAATTCGAATGCTTTTTCCTCTTCAGGTCCTTGTTCAGTCACTTTTAACAATGCAGTTCCCGCACACATTCCTGGATAATTTGGGCCTTTTTTTGCTAAAAAATGATTTTGACTATAGAAAGTACGCTGTAAGCTTTCTGAATCTGTTTGACTTGGACTAACTGGATGGGAATTCGCTTGATCTACATTCCCTTGAGTTAAAGATTCATGACGACTTCTAAAAAGTTGAGAACAGCCATCCTTAATACGTCCCATCATTGAACTAAACATACCACACCTCATTAAAATAAAAGAGTGACAATTGTACAATCACAAGATTAATGTTTTGTTAATGCTCAACAAACACCTGTTGCAAAATCTTTGTAACTATATGATTAATAAGGTATATTTATTGTTTCTTTGGCATAAACTTTTTTTAAATTCAAAAATAAGCTAAACTATTAGAGCAATGCGTAAAGATACTGATTTGTTTTGTTGCTATGTTTTTAAATGGAATAACTACATGGAGAAACAACATGAAACCAAGGAAGTTGAAAAAGTTATTGCAAGGATTAGCGTTTGGCGTATGCATTACCCCATCTGTCATGAGTTATGCAGCACAAGAATATACTCTCTGGGGCAAAGCTGACAACTATGCAGCGCTATTAAAAGAATTCTCTCTAAATCCAGTATCCCCGGCTCCACGTGGATTACAATTACCTGTTAATTTACAAACTCAACTTAATACAGTTCAAAACTTACAGTTTGTTTCGGGCGTAGTTGATCATTCAAAGGTAAGCCATTCACGATATAATCAATATTATCGCGGACTGCCTGTTTGGGGACCACAACTCATTTATCACGTATCCTCAGAAAAGACATCCGTCACCGGTTCATTACTAAAAGGTATTGAACAAGATATCAAAGATCTAAATGGTAACATATCTCTTGAACAAGCAAAGAGTATTGCTATTGGAAAACGCACTGTTACAACTATTAACGCTGAAAAAATCATCTATTTCAATAAAAACATGTCGACCAAAGCTATCCTTGCTTATCATATTACTTATCCAACCCGAACATCGGATGGACCCGCCATTCTTTCGTATATGATTGACGCTAACAATGGAAAAATCATACAACAATGGAATGCATTACCTACTGCCGAAGCTCAAAGTTTGGTAGGTCAAGGGCCTGGCGGCACTGATTTGGGTACTGGACAATATAAATATCAATTTGGGCAATCCATGCCAGGTATGAATGCGTTTGATAAGTTTTGGTTGCTCATTCAAGGCAATGTATGTCTTATTTCTAACCCATCATTTCGTGTAATCAATTTAAAAAATCAAGTAGAAGCATCTTTACCCTTTGAGTTACCCGTATCTCTTGCAGATGAAACCAGTCATCAACTTACACCTTTTGTGTATTATTGTTCTGCTCCCAATTATCAAAATCTTAACGATAATGGATATGCTCCTATCAATCACGGTGCATCTCCCGTCAATGATACAGCCTATTTTGTGAGACAAACCCTCCATATGCTGATTCAAAAATACAAGGTGACACAACCTATAGGTACAGACTTACCCATACGCGTTTATACACATCTTGGCAGTTATGATAATGCATTTGCTTGTGGTACAAACTGTATGATCGGTTCTGGTATAACGGGTCCACAGCAGTTAGTATTTGGTAATGGACAAATGATGTTTGCACCCTTAACAGAAGGTGATGTGGTAGCACATGAGTTTGGTCACTTGGTGACAGATCATCATGCTAATTTAACTTATACCGAGCAATCAGGTGGTATGAATGAAGCATTTTCTGATATGACAGGTATGACGTTAGATGACTATATACGTACGGATTTTGGCAGAACTTGGTATAAAAATGGTAGCGACTGGAACCTAGGCGCCGCAGTTTCACTCAATGGTAATCCATTACGCTATCTAAGTGACCCAGAAAAAGACGGGAATTCGATTGGTAGTGCTTTAAAATATAAAATCGGCATGAATCCTCACTTCTCAAGCGGTGTGTATAATAAAGCATTTTATTTATTAAGCATCTCAAAAGGCTGGACGATTGCCAAAGCTTATCAAGTGATGCTGGATGCCAATATGTTTTACTGGACACCTAACTCGAATTACGAAACTGGTGCTTGTGGCGTCATGCAGGCTTCCGCAAGAAGAGGTTATGACACCATGGCTGTTTATAATGCCTTTAAGGGTGTTGAGGTGTATTGTTCAGTTAGCAAAGAAGCTATGATGGAAGTTTAATGACTTAAAACCTAAAACTTAAGGTATATACAAATGAAAAGGCCTCTATAAAGAGGCCTTTGAATTAAACGAAAGAGTTACTTTTTGCTCTTACGTTTAGCTGTTTTTCTTTTAGCAGCTTTTTTCGCAACTTTCTTAGCAGCTTTTTTACGTTTCACCGTTTTCTTTGCTTTTGCAGCTACTTTCCGTTTCTTGACTGGCATGGTCTGTTTCCCTTTTAGTTAAGTTCATCATTAATATAACAGATTTTTTTTTATGATGAAATTCCTGTTTTATCCTATCCACTATTAGGGTTATTACGACCCTAAGGTTCAAGAATATGTAGACCATCTACATATGGCACTAATGCTTTTGGGATATGAACCCTACCTTTTTCATCTTGATAATTTTCTAAAATAGCAATCAAAGTGCGGCCAACAGCAAGACCTGAACCATTTAAGGTGTGAAGCAACTCAGGTTTGCTTGTGTTTGAATCACGAAAACGTGCCATCAAACGTCGCGCTTGAAAGCTTTCCGTATTACTGCAAGAAGATATCTCTCGATAACGATTTTGTCCAGGCAACCATACTTCTAAATCATACGTTTTAGCTGCAGCAAATCCGAGATCTGCCGTGCACAAAGATACCACTCGATAAGGTAATTCTAGGCGTTGCAAAACTTTTTCAGCGTGGCCTGTAAGCTCGTCCAAAGCTTGATAAGAGTTTTCTGGTTTCACAATCTGCACCAACTCAACTTTTTCAAACTGATGCTGTCGAATCATACCGCGCGTGTCTTTTCCGTAAGAACCTGCTTCACTTCTAAAACAAGCCGATTGAGCCACGTATTTTAAAGGTAGCTGATCACCCTCAATAATCTGATCACGTACTATATTTGTGACAGGTGGCTCTGAGGTAGGGATTAAATAAAAATCTTGCTCGCCCTGTAAGGCAAATAAATCTTCTTTTAACTTGGGTAATTGACCTGTACCGTATAAGGTTTCAGCATTAACAATAAAGGGCACATACATTTCTTGATAGCCATGTTCTTTGATGTGCAAATCTAACATAAATTGCGCGAGCCCTCTTTGCAATCGAGCGAGCCCACGATGAAGCACCACAAAACGTGCGCCAGAAATTTTAGCGCCAGTCGTAAAATCCATGCCTAGTGGAAGTCCCAAATCCACATGATCTTTAGGTGTAAAATCAAATTTTTTGGGCTCACCCCAAGTCCTCACAACAACATTATCTTCTTCGCTTTGACCGATTGGCACAGACGAATGTGGAATATTAGGAATGAGAGCTAAAAAACCATTTAATTCGCATTGAATTTGCTCAAATTTAGCTTGAGTTGCACTTAATGCATCACCCAAATCTTTTACCTGACTCAGAATAGCCTCAATGTTTTCACCTTTTGCTTTAGCAAGCCCAACCGCCTTAGATTGAGCATTTCGTTCATTTTGCAAATCCTGCAGCTTCACTTGTAAATCTTTACGTTGATTTTCAAGTGCGTTGAAACGGGTAGCATCCAAGATAAAACCTCGAGGTTTTAATTGTTTTGCGACAGCTTCAACATCTTGGCGAATGATTTTGGGATCGAGCATAAAAGGTTTTCCATAAATGTAGGGTGGGCAAAGCGCAGCATGCCCACCATTTCGTTGTTGCCAAAGA
>CAZHMQ010000056.1:0-12952 GCA_964533645.1 uncultured Coxiellaceae bacterium | reverse complement strand
AGTGAATCTTTATTTTCATTTATTAAAAATCTTTTTCTCAATGATTTTATGCCGCATGGGCACTGCTATTTTTGGCGACCTGATATCGTTTGGCTACATGTCATTTCTGATGGATTTATTGCTCTTTCATATTATGCCATTCCCTTTATTTTACTTTTTTTCATGCGAAAACGAAAAGATTTTCCTTTTCCCTGGGTGCTCGCCATGTTTGGTGCCTTTATTTTACTCTGTGGTACAACGCATCTCATGGCAATCGTCACCCTTTGGGATCCTATCTATCGTTTAGACGGTATCATAAAAGCAGCTACAGCAATTGTTTCTGTGATAACGACAATCATGCTTATTCCATTAATTCCTCTTGCACTTGCTTTAAAAAGCCCAAAGGAACTTGAGGCGGCTAACAAAAAGCTTGCTTTGGCAAATGAAAAGTTAAGAGAAATCGATCAGCTTAAAGATAATTTTTTCTCAAATATTTCACACGAGTTAAGAACCCCTCTTACTCTGATTCTTGCGCCTTTGGAATCGTTTCTTGCAAACGATTACGGTTCACTTTCAGAAGTACAGCGTAAAAGTTTAGAAGCTATGCACAACAACTCGATTCGTCTTTTCCAAATGGTAAATAGTATTCTTGATTTTGCGAAAATTAGTTCTAAGAAAATCGAGGTTAAACGAGAGCCTCTTGATATTGTTTTATTGACAAAATCGATAACCCAAGAGTTTGAGGCAGTCGCTAAGCATAAGCAAATACAAATTATATTTAATTGCCGTGTTACAAATAGAGTTGTGAGTATTGATCGTTATTTATATGAAAGAATTTTATTTAATCTTCTATCAAATGCAGTGAAATTTACTTCCGATAAGGGTTCAATTACTATTTCACTTAATTTTAATGAAGAAAAAGCAATTATTACTATTCGTGATACAGGAATTGGAATTTCTTCATCAGATCAAAAAAAATTATTTCACCGATTTCAACAAATCGAAGGCTCTTCTACGCGTCGTTTTGAAGGAACAGGACTTGGACTTGCCCTTGTTAAAGAATTTTCTATTTTTTTAGGTGGCGACGTTCATGTTGAAAGTGAAGTTGGCAAAGGCAGTCTTTTTACAGTTGAAATTAGTGCACCATTAACAGAAACGAGCACAGCGGATGATGTTAAACCACTTGGAGGACGGTTTCAAAAATATGAAATTGTTCCTACTAAAGCAATGGGTCCTGCAAAAGCTAGCCTGACTGAAAAAGAGAGTGCCAAGATATTAATTGCGGAAGATAATTTGGAACTCGCAACTTACATTACTTCTCTTTTGAATGATTTTTCTGAAACTAAGCATGTGCAAGATGGTGAAGCAGCATTGGAGTGCGTCAAAACATGGGAACCAAACCTTGTTATTTCGGATGTAATGATGCCAAAAAAAGATGGTATTTCTCTTTGCCGAGAGATTAAATCATCTCCTAAAACGAGCCACATTCCCGTCATTTTACTCACGGCATTAACACATAGGGATGCCCTCATCCGAGGCTGGGAAGCAGGTGCAGATGAGTATCTATTCAAACCATTCCATCCTAAAGAGCTTATCACACGAATAAAACTACTTTTGACCCATGCACACAATAATATTCTTATTCAAGAGTTAAATCGAAAATTGATTATTTCCGCGCGATTAGCTGGTATGTCAGAAGTAGCAACCAGTATTCTGCATAATGTAGGTAATATATTAAATAGTGTAAATGTGACAACTCATCTTTTATTAGAAAAAGTATCTAACTCAGAGATAAAAAATTTAATTAAGTGGTTACAAGGTACTTTAGCTGACCCTGCTTCTTTTATGCAGGATAAACAAAAGCAAGCTGATATTATTTTATATCTAAATAAATTAAATGATATGTTATTGCATGAACAAAAAGATTTGAATGATGATATTGCAAACATTAATAACCATATCAAGCAAATGAATGAAATTATTGCACTACAACAAAAAGTGGAGGGACCTTATGGTGTAGTTGAAACGGTCAGTTTACCCGAGTTATTGGATGAAGTTTTAACTGAAAATGTAGAGAAAGATGATAATATTCATGTAATAAAAAATTATAATAATGTTTCTAAAGCAGTCATCGATAAAATGAAATTACAACAAATATTAACTAATCTGATACTTAACGCTAAAGAAGCATTACAAGAATGTGTAAAAGCGCAGAAACAACTTATTATTACGGCTCAAACCAGAGTTGAGGGAGGAAAAGAATGGTTAGTGATAGAAGTCAATGATAACGGTATAGGTATTTTTCCAGAACAGTTAAATCAAATTTTTAGCTTCGGTTATACCACAAATCCAGAAAAACATAGTGGTTTTGGGCTTCATATCAGTGCGTTATCTGCAGAGAAAATGGGTGGAAAATTAAGCGCAAAAAGTTCAGGAAAAAATAGTGGGGCCACATTTTCTTTAAAATTACCTACTGAACCTCTAAACGCTAAAAAATGGGTGAAAATGTAGGATATTTGTAATTATTAACCCATATAGTTATAAAATCATTTTATAATTATTAAGCGTTTTGATAACATAGGGAAATTTTTAAAATCGGAACCTACTATATGATTATTCAACCCAAAATGCGGGGATTTATTTGTACAACAGCTCATCCAGCAGGATGCGCTAAAGCAGTAGAAGAACAAATTAATTTTATTAAATCACAAGGTCATTTTGAAGGTCCAAAAAATGTCTTAGTGATCGGTGCTTCCACCGGCTATGGTTTGGCGAGTCGAATTGCTGCAACCTATGGGGCAGGTGCAAAAACAATAGGCGTTTTTTTTGAAAAAGAAGCTGAAAATAATCGTACTGGGTCAGCAGGGTGGTACAATACGGCTGCATTTGAAAAATTCGCACATCGTGATCATTTCTATGCAAAAAGTATTAATGGTGATGCTTTTTCGCACAGTATAAAAAAACGTACTATAGATTTAATCAAACAAGATTTAGGAAAAATTGATTTAATAGTGTATAGCTTGGCATCGCCACGACGAGTGCATCCTGACACGGGTACTGTTTATTCTTCTGTATTGAAACCTATTAATCAATCGTTCACGAGCAAAACCGTTGATCCATTACGTAAGGAAGTAAAAGAAATTTCATTAGAATCTGCGACAACTGATGAAATTAATAATACGATAGCAGTCATGGGCGGGGAAGATTGGCAAATATGGATTGATTTATTGGCCAAAGAAAATCTACTTGCAGATGGTGTGATATCCCTAGCTTATGATTATATTGGACCTGAGCTCACGCATCCTATTTATAAAAATGGTACTATAGGTAAAGCAAAAGAAGATTTGCACAAAACAGCTCATAGCTTAAATACACAACTTCAAAAATATCACGGTCAAGCATTATTATCAGTGAATAAAGCTCTAGTAACGCAAGCAAGTGCTGCTATCCCTGTGGTTCCGCTTTATATTTCCCTGCTTTATAAACTCATGAAAGCTAAGGGTACTCATGAAGGATGCATAGAACAAATTAGTCGTTTGTTTAAAGATAAACTTTATTCCGCAAATACATCCGAACGTGATCCTGAAGGACGCATACGCATGGATGATTTAGAAATGCAAGCGGATGTACAACAGAAAATTCGTGAACTATGGCCTCTTGTCACTTCTGAAAATTTATGTGATCTTACGGATATAGAAGGTTATCTTACCGAGTTTCATCGATTATTTGGTTTTGAATTTTCAGATATAAACTATGATGCAGATGTTTCTCCTGAAGTAAGTATTCCTTCATTACAATCTTAATTCCACTCTTTTATAAGCAAATGCGTAAATAATCCGCACTTGCTTTTTTTTTAAAATTCTCTATCATTCAAAATCTAAGAGCCTGTTCAAAGTGTGCTTCCTTTTTCTAAAAGTGCTTTCATTTCATAAACAGGTAATGGATTTGAAAAATAAGACCCTTGTATTTCATCGCAAGCTTCTTTAATTAAAAAATTAACTTGTTCAGCGGTTTCAACGTTATCAGCAATAACTTTAATACCTAGAGAATGGCATAATTGAATAATAGTTTGCACGATAGTAACACATTTGGCATCTGTGGGTACTTTAGCGATAAACGATTTATTTATTTTTACATGCGACGGTTGTAATTGTTGTAAATAATTAAAAGAACTAAACTCTGCGCCAAAATTATTCATGATGATAGCAATACCTCTGCCCTTTAGCTGAAACAAAATATCTAAAGTATCTTTTGTGTGTGTCATGAGTGCTTTTTCAGTAATTTCGATTTGAAGTAAAGAAGGATTAATAGAAAATTTATCAATTAATAAATTAATAAGATTGAATATATGTTGAGTTTTTTTGAATTCACGATCTGAAAGACTGATAGATACAGGTAAATGGAGGTTTATGAGCGAAAAATAATTGCTTATATTCAATAAAGCCCATTCATCTATAAAAACAGCTAGACCAAATTCTTCTGCAATATGCATAAATGAATCAGGAGATCTTACTCCATTTACTGGATCTTGCCATTTCAGAAAAGCTTCTATAGCAACTATCTTGCCTGATTTTAGGTCAGCTCTAGGTTGATACAAGAGTTTAAACTGATTTTCAGAAAGTGCATATCGTAAAGCGCTTTCAGTTTTAACATCTTCAATTAATTTTTTTTCAAACTTTTCATTATAAAGTTGAAATGCATTTCCACCCAATGACTTAACTTTTTTAAGAGCAATGTCAGCATTTTTTATAAGAGTAGAAGAATCCGAACCATCTTCTGGGAATATACTCACACCTATGCTTGCTTTTACATGAATGTTTTGATTTTTAATAATAAAAGGTTTTTGCAGGTTTACTGCAATATTGTCTAACAAAGGTCTAAGCATTTCTATACGTTTGAGATTATCAAAAATAAATGCATAAACATCTGTGTCAAGATGAGCAATAGTTTTAGCATCATGACCAAGTGCTTGAATAAACTTAAATGATAATTGTCTAAGTAAGATATCACCTATTTCCTGACCATAGGATTCGATAATAGATTTAAATTTATCTAAATCTACCATCACAACCGCTAATTTTTCATCAGAACTGATATTTTCTATGCATGTATTTAATAGTAATTCAAATCCAGCGCGATTAGTGAGTCCGGTGAGGTCATCTTTATGCGTTGAAGATTCTGGTTTATCGAGCTTAATTATTTTTTGGGTAATCGTACCGATTAATTCCGCAATTTTTTGGAGTGCTTGAATGTCTTCACTGCTAGGAATTTTGATTTTACGATCAAAAAAATTCAAAACACCTATTAATTCCCCTTTATAGGGAATAGGTAGACCAAGTGCGGTATTTAATCCGACTTTTTTTGCCATTTTAGATCGATAAAAATGTTCAGAGTTACTAAAATCGTTTTCTAAAACAGGGCCATTAGTTCGAATGACAAGATCTGAAAATCCTACCCCAGCTTTGACTACCATGTGATAAGTAATGTTATAAAATGGGGTTATGTCTTGTCCTAGTCTATGCCATAAACTTACACAATACAGTGATTCATCGGTATGGTTATGCACCCAAATTTCACCTTCATCCCAGTTAAGTGATTGACATACCACTTTCAGAATAGAATTTAAAATAATTTCATCACCACTTTCTAAGTGATATACATTAAGTACTTGCTCATAAATAAAATGCCGTTGTTGGGCTCTAATATAATTACTAATATCTATCCCAGTACCAACGATATAACTTGATTGATTTTTTTTATCTTTTACAAGCACACATCTACTTTGTATGTAACATATACTACCGCCAGGTTTATTCAATCGATATTCAAAAAGGACATCTGAAGAAATGGATTGTGAAAGCTGCATAAGTGCATTTTTTACTATGGCTATGTCATCGGGATGTATACGATCAAACCATGCTTGCGAATTATTATATAACGTTTCGCGTGGTTGTTCCCACCATTTTTCTAATGTTGGATTGACATAAAGAATTTTATCAAGATTGGTTGAAAATTGATAAACGGCACAATTCACTTGATCAGCAGATTGGGCGAGTAAGTCGGATGGTAAAGAAAGTAAATGTTCATGCTCCTTAGAGCTCAGGATTATCTGATTTCTTTCTTCCGCTATGGTCGATATTTGATCCGATATTTTATCCATGCATTTTCCTTGCGCAGTAGATTTAATGCCTTTCCTTATTATAGATTACACTGTTTGAGTCCTTTTTTCGAGTCAATGGTTTTTGAACACATTACTCAAAATACACCAGTACGAGGTCTAGTGTGATTTATAAGGCAATTTCAATGTAAAAGTTGCTCCTTTATTCAATCCATCGCTAGTCACAGATATGGAACCACCCATGTGACTTATAGCAAGCGCAGAGGTATGCATACCAAATCCATGACCGCTTTTTTTTGTGGTAAAGCCATACATAAAAATTTTTTTAATATGTTCTGGCAAAATGCCAATACCATTATCGACAATTGAAATAACAACAAAATTATTATTTTTTTCTACATAAGAATTCAAAATAAGCAACTTGTTATTTGTCGATGATTCTTTTAATGCATCCTTTGCATTGGTTATAATATTAATTAATATTTGTGATAGTTTAATTTTATCTATTAATATGGGCTTTAAATTTTGATATTTTTTTTTAACGATAATATTTTTGTTATTATTAAGACCTGTAATTAACAGGGTTTCGTCCAATATCTCTTCAATGGAAACGGTTTGTTCTATTTCTATATTTTTACTTAACTCTTGTTGAATAGATACAATTTCAACTATACGTCGAATGTTTTTGATTAATATAGACATTTCATTAGAGATGAGACTGAATTCATTATGCCAATGTTCAGTGATTTTATGAAGATAATCAGGTATTTTAATAGCGCGTGTATCTTCAGTAATGAATTTAGTTAAATCATGTTTATGTTCATATAAAAGTTTAGAAAGATTTTCCAAGTTTTGTAGTTTAGATTGTGCAATTTTGTCAGCAACTAATTCAGCTGATACATTAATGCTATTTAATACATTACCTACATTATGTAGAACACTTGCAGCAACTTCAGCCATACCTAATTGACGAGCTAGTGTAAGTTTATCTTCATTGATAGCGTCTTTATAAGTTGAAGCAAAAAAAGCAATACATAAAATAACAAATGTTACTCCTGCAATACTCAATGCCATGGCCCCTTGATCTATGGAATTCATAGAATGCTGGACTTCTGTGAGAGGGGTAAATATGGTTGCAGCCATGCCAGTATAATGCATTCCACAAATAGCGGCTCCCATAATAAGTGCACTTACGATTTTTATACGAATTTGCATGCGTCGCACAACTTGATTACTTTTTAAAGCAAGCCATAAAGCTGCTTCAGAAGCAATAATGGCGATGATAATAGAAAGCATAAATAAATCTGGTAAGTAACGAAGGTTCATCTCACTTTTCATGGCTTCCATACCAGTATAATGCATAGATGCAATGGCAAGACCTAATATCACGCCTCCGGCTGCCAGATGGTATATATTGATGACTTTTGATTTAAGTAAAATTAAAGCAAAGAGAGATGCTAATATGGCAATGATCATAGAAAGCATGGTCCAAAAAGAGTTGTAGTGCATAGCCATCATGGGCATGCTAAAAGAAAGCATACCAATAAAATGCATAGACCAAATGCCAGCTCCCATAGCAATAGAACCACCGATAAGCCACATTAAAGTACTTGCCTTAGTATTGCTTATATCTCTCAAACGTCCTGTAAAATCAAGCGCAATATAAGATGCAAAGACAGCAACGATATAAGACAAAATAACTAAGCTATAGTTATACATTCCGATCATTTGATTATCGGGAATGGGTCCAACTTGAAAAAAATCTGAAAGCACTTATTTCTCCTTCTCAATTAAAGTTATTTTTTGTGGATTTTTTAGAACAGTTTCAAGTTCTTGACTTGTCAATGCTTTACTAAGATAAAAACCTTGTACGTCTGCACATGCCTCATTTTTTAAAAATGATAGTTGATTTTCTGTTTCTACACCTTCAGCAAGTACTTCTAAATGTAAACTGTGAGCCATAGCTATAATTGCACGTATAATAACTTCGTCATCGGTTGCGGATTGAATATGTTGCACAAAAGAGGCATCTATTTTTAATCGATCAAGTGGTATTTTATGTAAATAACTTAAACTTGAATATCCTGTTCCAAAATCATCGATTGCAATAGCCACACCTAATTTTTTTAATTCGGTGATTACTCTGATAATTTCTTTGTTACTGAGAAGAACATTTTCTGTAAGTTCTAATTCCAAATATTCAGGTTTGAGTCCTGTTTCTTTTAAAACAGTACTTATTGTTTTGATAATATCAGACTGCATAATTTGTTGAGAAGAGATATTAACAGCAATTCGCATGGGTGGAAATCCTGCATCTTGCCAAGCTTTATTTTGTGCACATGCCGTTTGAAGTACCCATTCACCTATAGGTATAATCAAACCCGTTTCTTCAGCTAAAAGAATAAAATCAATGGGTAATAATATGCCTTTTTTTGGATGCTTCCATCGAATTAATGCTTCAACAGCTACAATTTTTTTATTTGTTAAATGAACTTGAGGTTGATAGTAAAGAATAAATTCTTTGTTAATAATTGCTTGACGTAATTCCATTTCTTTGTCTAATTCTTCAAGACTTAATTTATTCATTTCTGGAGTATAGAATTGAAAATTATTACTTTTATGTGCTTTAGCACGATACATGGCAGCATCTGCATTACGTAGTAACTCACCTATCGTTTTCCCATCTTTAGGATATAAACTAATACCAATGCTTGAGGTTATCGTGACTGCTCGATTTGCTATGTCAAAGGGCTTTTGAAAGAGACCTAATAAATCACGCACTTTTTTTTCTATAATTGTTTTTTCATGAATATTCATAAAAATGATAACAAACTCGTCTCCACCTAAACGTGCTAAGGTATCTTCTCGACGCATAGCTGAAAGTAGACGTTTGGCGGTCGTCCGTAATAATTCATCACCCACTTCATGACTTAAGCTATCATTGATTAATTTAAATCTATCTAGATCAAGAAATAGCACTGCGAACTGTGAACTATTAAGCAAAGAAGTTTTAATTGCAACATCTAATCGTTCAAGTAATTTTACGCGATTGGGTAAATCGGTTAATATATCATGTGTCGCTTGGTACTCAAGATTTTCTTCTAATTTTGCACGTGTGGTAATGTCTCTAAAATCTAAAATCCGCCCAATAATTTGACCGTTCAATTTATGAGGTTGTGAATAACATTCAAGTATGGTGCCATTTTTAAGTTTTATTACATCAATGCTAATGGCGTCTAAAAAATTAGATCGAAAATCTTGTTTTTGCATGAAATACTCATTGGATTGGGCTAATTGATTTTTCATGTGTTCTAGTATGGCTTTTTCATTTTTTGCTTCTAATACTGATTTTGGGATCTCTAGCATATCTACGAATTTTTGATTGTAATCCGTCACTTTACCTTCATTATTTACTACGAGAATACCTTCACTTGAGGATTCAAATGTAGATTTAATGAGTGACAATGATTTTTCTAAAGATGAGGTCTGATATGCAACTTCTTCTTTTAATTTATTTGTATAATTACGCGATTCTCCCGCTAATTGCCATTTTCTGGTGAGTGCACAAGCTAATTGCCTGACAGAAACATTATCAAACGGTTTTTTCAAAATCAGTAAGTTATCTGTTTTTCCCAGTTCTTTGACTGTTTCTTCCCAGGTATAATCAGAATAAGCTGTACAAATAACTACTTGAATATTTTTATCTATTGCCCAGATGTGTTTAATGGTTTCTATACCGTTCCAGCCTGGTGGCATCCGTATATCCACAAAGGCAAGTGAATAGGGCTGTCTTTTTTTAAGTGCTTCTTCAATTTTTTTTACCCCTTCTTCGCCTTGATGAGCCGAATCAATTTCAAAGCAGGGCAATTCTTCTTTTTTATTATTTTCACCAAACATTTCTATAGATAATTTATCAAGATCTGATGAAGCATCCGTTTTTAGGATTTTTATAAAATCTTGATGTATTGCAGGATTGTCATCAATAACAATAATTTTAAAATTACTTTCCATAAAAATCTCCCAGCGTCAAATTGTAGATGCTGATGGTATCTATTTATATTATAAACTAAAACAGCATAGGTAAATTGATTGATTCTGCGTCAAAAAGAATAAAAATGTGTTTAATATAACTGATTAAAATAACGCAATTGCACGAATAGTGCCTGCCCAAACAGCACTTAAGGAAGGACTGGCTCCAGGTGTAGGTATACATGAGAGGGCTGGTTCTACATATATACCTTTCATTATTTGTGCCTGATAATAAGCTTGCAATACGAGTTCTGTTCTGCGTTCAAACCTATTTGGATTTAACCAAGCGAGTGCGCCGCCTATACCCATAGAATCATTTAATCGATTAGGTATGAGTCCAAATGCGGTTAAACCTGCTCCTAGATATTTATTCATAAGCATTACGTCTGAATCATTAATACCAAATTGATAAAAAGCAGAAATACCACTAATATCAACATCAGGGTTTTTATACCACAAACGTTGTGAGCCAAAGACATAAAGGCCCGATGCGCCACTTTCAGAAAGGTTAGGGGAAGCTTCGAGTCTTCCTGTTTGATACCAGCCACCCAAAGCGATGGTGCCAGGTTTTTTATCTTTACCCGATAACCAAGTAATACCTGTTTCCGCTACGTTGAAATAGTAGCCATTAAAATGGGGACCAGTTAACCCAGTTTGTATGCCATTAGCTAGATTTCCATCATAACTACCTAATGACAAATACCATTCTTTGATAGGCGCAATATTGATTGTGATGCCATAAGCAGAATTATAATATCCCGGTAGGACACCTAATAATGATGAGTTGACAAAAATAGGTGTGTACAGTAAACCTGAAACAGCAGGGATTAATAGAGAAATTTTTTCAAGAGGAACGGGTTTAATCACATTGTTAAAATCAAACGTAGGAACAACTTTTCCTATTCGTATGACTAACTTATCATTAAATAATGTTTGCCTAAACCAAAGTTGGTATAGTTCAGACCGAGTGAATGGTGATCCGGCAGGTAAACTATTATAACCTTGAATGCTGCCCGCTTGTTTATTAGTGGATTGGCCATTGTATTGAAGAAATTCAACATCAAATAATCCACCTTTCCAGCCTATGGCTTTGCCTGTATCGATATTCATATCTAATATGAGTAGGCTATTTGAGGTAAACCGTTTAGCATCTCGTATACCACCTGAAAAAAGATCATTGATGTCACCTAACCATGCGCCATCAAATTGAATACCATGATCATTCTGTATTCCCAATTTTTTTTCAATATATTGTTGTAATGCACCTGTGCCTGGTATGATATTGACTGCTGCCGGATTGGAGCTAATGCTATCGGATTGAGTGTTATCGGCATAGATATTTGAAGAAAAGAAAGTGAATAAACCCAATATTAGGATTGTGTTTCGTAATAAATGTAATTTATTCACTTCCTGCATGATCAATTTATCATTCTGCATCTTTTCTAATATAAGCGGGTTCGCCATAAATGTACGTTGCTTTTATATTAGGATCACAACCTAATGTCATGAGAGTAAAAAGTAGTTCAAAAATATCAGTAACTTTTTCATTGCGATATTTCATATAACTGGTTGCTTCTGGATCAATGACAATAAAATCAGCTTCTTTACCAACTTCAAAGTTACCTATTTTATCATCGAGCTGTAATGCACGTGCTGCCCCTAATGTAGCAAAAAACCAACGAACCATACTTGCTAACTTATAATTTTTTAACATGGATACTTTATAAGCTTCATCCATTACTGCGAACATAGATAAGGTATTGCCCGCGCCCCAATCACTGCCTAAAGTGATATTAGTCGTGTATTTTGTTACTTTTTCCATATCAAATAAGCCACTACCTAAGAAATTATTACTGATAGGACACCAGGAAATAATGGCCTGTGACTGTTTCATTGATTCCAGTTCGGGGTCTGTTAAGTGAATGCAATGACCAAAAACAGATTTTTTGTCATTAAGACCGAAATGATCATATACATCTAAATAATTTTTGCTCCAAGGAAAAAGTTTTTTTACTTCTTTTATTTCATTTAAATTTTCATCCAAATGAGTTTGGATGTATAAATCTGGATATTCTTTTTTTAAAGCTCCGCATAATTCTAGTTGTTTGTCTGTAGAGGAGATTGCAAAACGTGGTGAAAGACAAAATGAAAGCCTTTCTTTGTTGTGCCACTTAGCGATGAGTTTTTTAGATATATCATAATTTTCTTGTGTCGATAGGCATAAAGAATCAGGTGAATTCCTGTCCATCATAATATTACCTGTAATAAATCGCATTTTTCTTCTCTGCAATTCCTCGAAAAAAATATCAGTGGCTTCATAGAATAGTGGACCATATGAAACAGCGGTTGTTGTACCATTTAGCATGAGTTGATCAAGAAAGAAGTTTAATTCTCTTCGTGCTGTCGTAGGGTTTTTATAAGTACTTTCACTAGGAAATACATATTGATCTAGCCATCCTAGCAATTTTTCTCCATAGGCTGCAACGATGGCGCTTTGTGCGGCATGTTGATGTGTATCAATGAATCCTGGAGTAATTAATTTTCCCTTATAATCGATGATGTTGAGATGATTTAATTTAGCTTGCATATCCTTATAACTGCCAACTTCTTTTATTTTTCCATCTTGTACAATGAGAATGCCGTCTTCATGATATACATAGTGCTCTTTTGAAGTTGTTTTATCTGCTCTAGGAAGATTTTCGAAAGTGGCGCTATCTCTAAAATAGAATATGGAACCTCTATAAGCAACTTCTGCTTTGTTAGACATGATCTCTCCTTTTATCATTCTTTGAATGAATCATTAATAAAATAAGTCAATAATACTGA
>CAZHMQ010000055.1:0-13162 GCA_964533645.1 uncultured Coxiellaceae bacterium | reverse complement strand
CTGAACATGGTGAAATTTATCGCACCAAAGCCAATTGTTTGCGTGTTTGCCAGAGTGGTCCTATTGCAGTTGTTTATCCTGAAGGCATTTGGTATCACTCATGCACCCCACCCATCTTGGAAAGGATTATTCAAGAACACTTAATAGGTGGTGTACCAGTCAAAGCATTCATGCTCAATGAGAAAGACTAGCCAATGCCTGTATCACGTGTTTTCCAAAACTGTACTCTCATTGAAGGCACACCCTTAGCATTAGATGCTAATGCAAGCCATCATCTTTCACGTGTACTACGTGCAAAACAAGGAGATAAATTAATTATTTTTAATGGGTTAGGTGGCGAATATGCGGCAACTATCACTCAGATTGACAAAAAAGCCGTGCATGTATGGGTTTCTACATTTAACCCTAGAGAAGCTGAATCATCCCTGGATTTATGGTTAGCACAAGGCATTTCTCGTGGCGAAAAAATGGACTACACTATCCAAAAAGCGGTTGAACTGGGTGTCAAAAAAATTATCCCTTTATTCACTGAGCGCTGCAACGTAAAACTCGACCAAGAAAGATTAAACAAACGATTAGAACATTGGCACGCCATTGCCAAAAGTAGCGCGGAACAATCCGGTCGCAATAGAATTCCTGATATCCTGCCTCCAACCACCCTAGAAAACGCACTCCCCTTGTTGCAAGCCCCATGTCGCTTTGTACTATCGCCATATGCAACCCAAAAATTACATACTATTCAGATAGACAGGCTTCAATCCGTGCTATTATTGATAGGCCCTGAAGGCGGTCTAAGTGAACACGAAATCCTGTCAACAAAAGCACATCATTTCTTACCACTCCATTTAGGCCCACGTATTCTGCGTACTGAAACCGCCGCCGTTGCCGCTATCACGGCTTTGCAATGTTATGTTGGAGACATGTCTTAGTGACATGTCTTAGTGTTGTATTATTTGTACAGAAATGATACTATAATGGCTGTATTTTACTAATACCAACCAACGAGGTAACACCCATGTTAATTAGAGAATATGTTGAGCTAGAACCCTGTTTAGAACCACGACACGTAAGTACTGAAACAAAAAAGGAAGATGAAACAAAACAGGCGCCCCAGAAAGAGCATGATGATAGAGCCACTAGTATGTTTCCGTCGAGTTGCTGCGGAATAGCAGACTATATCCCACCAGGAAGTTGTCAAGAGAAGACGACCGTCACTAGTCCTGAAAAATTTTTTGCAAAGTTGTCATTGGCAAGTACATTTAGCACACAAACACCGCCAAAGATGCCGCTGGCAGAGGCATTTGTAGCACATCTTAAAGAGTTATTGAGTTTAAAGAGTGAAAAGAAAGATGTCGTTGTAAAGAAAGATGTCATTATTTTGTCACGTTCCCATGCAACTGATGAGATTGAACAGTTATTAAGTGAAAAAGGCTTTGATGCTTCAAAATTCAAGATTTATGGTAAGGAGAAGTTTCAAGATAGATCAGCAAATCCTGTGTTTAAAGATCGCCCAGCACCCTATGCTTCCTTCCTCGAGGCCATCCAACATCATGAAAAAACAGCGGAAAAAGCCAACCACACTATGCTGTGTCTTAAGGATAGTGAGGAGGATAATGCAATAAAAACAATCCTCAAGGCAGGAAGAGTACATAATCTTAGTAGTCTATATACTCTAGTTGGCGCGCAAAAAACTACATTAGATGGAATAAAGAGAAGAGAAAAAATGGTAGTAGCCGATAATTCTCCAGTGGTAGCAACACCCTCTGTTCTTCAATCTACCTCTGAACATACTGATGCGTCAAATAGTGTGTCAGACAAAAACGCGCTCACACTGAGTTAGTCTGCATAAGACAATAAATCTATGATGCCAGCACTGTTAGAGCTGGCATCTAGATTTGCATAAATCGGACAACTAGCTGACCCTAGCCTTGGCATTTTCCCTATTTTTAGTATAATGGGCGCCCTTTAGTTCAAAAGAGAGGTTAAAATATGGCTGATGAAGCAGATATTGCAAATGCTTACATTACCAATGCAATCGAGGCAGCGCTTGGATCTAGGCAACAAAAAGCCAACCAAGTAAGCGTCATCACTAAAGAATGCAAAGAATGTGGCGAAGAAATACCCTTGGCACGTCGTCAACTTGGTTTTCAATTTTGCATAAGCTGCGCCGAAGAAACAGAAAGACGCAAATCATTATTTGCCGATTACTAATTCCTAACCCTTTAACTACAACTACCATCAAGGAACGGATCCCATGGAAAACAACAAAGATCAAATAGCTACAGAATTATTACAACCAGTAACACTACGCGAAAATGTTTCACAAATCATGGAGCATTATTTTGCCAATTTAAAAGGTGAAGAACCTAAACATGTTTACGACTTTTTTCTAGATGTAGTCGAAGAACCTATTTTGGCCATCGTCATGAAGATGACACGCAACAATCAATCAGAAACAGCACGCATACTCGGTATATCTCGAGGAACATTGCGTACTAAACTAAAAAAATACGCCATGTTGTAATGGTTATATCAAATATCTTGAACGCCATGGTTCGTCATTGCGAGGAACGTAGTGACGAAGCAATCTTAGCGTCTTGCTTGAGCGAACTGCTATAAATTTTTAAAAGAAAGGAAGCACTCATGACCTTGCATCGCCAACGCATGACGGTTACATTAACTTCTGCCATTGTTTTTATATTCTTGCTTAATCTTGTTTTTTTATATTATTCCATTGGCGATAGAGTTTGGTTATTTTACAATTCAGATAGCCTTTATTTACCCTATCTTTATCAAGATTTAATCACGCGTCATGGCAAATTTTCCGAATGGATTTTTGCTTCGACACCTTATTTTTTTCCCGATACATTGATTTATTTTATTCTGGCCACTATCTCGCAAAATTTAAAACTATCTATCCTACTTTATTCAATAGTGCAATTTACATTGTATTATTGGCTCATTATTGCCATAGGAAAAAAAATCATTAAAAACACCGAGGATGTTAGCTTATTTCATCTAAGCGTACTTGTATCTTTACTTTTTCTGTCTAAAGGATATTTACAACAAGAAACATTGATGATGGGACTGATTTCACAATCTCATTTTGGCACAGCATTAATGTTTTTATTAGGTCTTTTATTAATTCTCAATACATTCTCGTCACAAAGTCCGTGGAATTATGTTTTTCTTTTTACTGTCTGCTTTCTTACAGTGTTTTCCGACATTCTTTACTTAACCCAGTTCTTTGCTCCAGTTATCTTAAGTTTATGGATCATGCGAACACTTTCAAACAATCTTCAAATCAAAAAAATTTACACAAAAAATATTTGCATTGTTAGTCTTGGCTGCATTAGCTCTTATCTTCTTTATAGAAGCAACCTATTACCCCTACATTTAGATAAATATACCAATGGCTTACGACGCATTTATTTAAATGAACTATGGGAAGGCGTTAAAAAAATAGCCCATGATTTTTGGGTTTTTTATCAATCAAATGCTATTATTTTTGTTTTTTTATGTTTTTATATAGTATTAACACTGCATTATTTAACAAAAAGATTTGTTCCAACACAAAAAAATCAAGCGGATCTCTATAATAACTTTAATTTCATTATTATATTTTTATTTACAAGCATCATGTTAGGCATCCTATCTTTACTATTTGCTGACAATAATTTAATGGTGAAAAATTTTATTAACTTACGACATTGCATCCCTTTCATTATCTTTCCTGTTTTTTTAGGGATTCCACTTTTTTTTGCAATGTACACTTCTTTTGGAGAAAGTTTATCAAAATATTATCTTTACCTAATGCTAGCCATGCTAGCATATGCTTATTTATTTATTCCTCAAGGAGGCTCTATCGCAAATATTATTCGCTTCTATCCTGATAGTATTGCTTGCTTAGATTCCTATGCCAATAAATATCATTTAAAAAATGGAATTTCATATCATTATTGGGAAACTAGATCTAACAGCTTTCTTTCAAAAAAAGATCTCAATATAGTCAATGTAAAATCTGATTTAAGTGTAGGGCCAACCCCTAGGCTCTATTTTAATACTATGAATGATTTTAAGAATAAAGATTTTAATTTTATTCTTTTTAATAACGATCATCTTGTTGATCCCAAATTTGTTGCAAATGTTGGCAAGTTTAAAAAAATATATGGTACGCCCTCAGCTGAATTCACTTGTCCGTCTTGGAATAATAAAAAAAACACTGTTTATGTCTATCAATCTAAAAGACTAAACAAAAATTGGGATGATCGTTTTTTTGAGAAGCTTGTGAAAACCATATAAGGAAACTATTTTGTCAACTCGCAAACAATTGCACACAGCACCACATAAAAAACCCAGCGCTTACACAAATTGTTGTGCGGGGTTGCTCGCCTCCTCTTGTTCCTGCTACCATGAAATCTAATGAGTCTTCGCTAGGATGGTTATGTTAAGTGAATATCAGCAAGTCATTTTTGAAATTTCTGAACGAATCGTAGCCGCCCAAAAGCCTATTCGAATACTTGATAGCATCAAATGGGATGCCGAAATACAAACCAACTTTTTTAAATCAAAGTTTAAAAAATTACCAGAAATTGATGCAGAATACTATCAACGCAAAAATCCTCTGCAATTTGACCCCTTTAAAAAAATGCAAGAATTTCATGAAATTGAACGTAGCATTCGCCGCACTTTGGGGCAATTCAGTGGCGTAGGCAGCATTATGTCTCGCATGTGTCATGAATACACTCGTGTAGTTGAGTTGTTAATGTGGCGCGGAACAGAAAAATTTACCGAAATTTCTCAAGAGCTATATGGCAGCTCTGAAGATGCTTTCCACATAGGAGCACCGACGCTAAAAGACTTGGCTTCTTTAGTGAATGAAACACTTACCAACATCAAAGATCAAGTTGTCACTGATGCTGACGACAAAATCTATACTAGCGAAGAAACGGTACAAATACTCGGAGATAGGCTTGCGAATTATTTTACGGATAAAAATCATAATGTACGAGTTGAATTAAGTGATGGTATTGTCGCGGATGCAGCCGCGGGTGCTGAACGTATAAAAATCCGTGACAACATGATATTTAGTGAACGTGAAATTAAAACTTTTGAAGTGCATGAAGGTTGGGTTCACTTAGGATCCACTTTGAATGGTATGGCTCAACCCACTTGTACTTTTTTAAGTAAAGGACCGCCATCTTCTACCATCACCCAAGAAGGTCTGGCGATTATCACCGAAGTATTTACTTTTACAGCTTACCCTAAACGCTTAAAACGTCTTATGAATCGGATTATTGGCGTCAATATGGCAGAAGAAGGGGCTAATTTTCTTGATGTTTTTCATTTTTTCCGTGAGCAAGGATTGGATGATGAAGAAAGTTATCAATCGGCGATAAGGGTTTTTCGTGGTAGTCTTCCTAATCAAGGTCCTTTCACTAAAGACTTATGTTATAGCAAAGGATTTATTCTCATCTATAATTATATTCGTCTTGCGGTTCAACGTGGTCTATTAAGCCAAATTCCGGTGCTTTTCATAGGAAAAACAACACTTGAAGACATCCATATTTTATCAGACTTAGTGGAGGAAGGCATAGTCATCCCGCCACGCTATATACCACCGCAATTTCAAGATCTCGCAGCCCTTAGCGCATGGATGTGTTACTCACTCTTTCTTAATAAAATTGATTTACAAAGAATGGCGACAGACTTCAAATCTATGTTGCAATCTGGAAAATGAGGCTGTCGTCTGCTAAGAACCTATTCAATGTCTTTTTGCATGCTTTTTTCGATAAATTGAATAATCGAGCCTGCGACATCTTTACCCGTGGCTTTTTCTATACCCTCAAGACCAGGAGAGGCATTCACTTCAATAATCAAAGGTCCACGATTCGATCTCAACATATCTATACCCGCCACATTAAGACCAATAATATGCGCAGCGCGAATAGCCATGGTGCGTTCTTCATCAGTAATCTCAACAGAACTGGCATGACCACCACGATGTAAATTAGAGCGAAACTCTTCGGGAGATTTAGATTGTCGTTTCATTGCTGCTACCACATCGCCGCCAACTACAAAACAACGAATATCGCCGCCAGCCGCTTCTTTAATATATTCTTGTACTAAAATATTCACTTTTAATCCTAAAAAAGCTTCAATCACACTACGTGCAGCTTTTGAAGTTTCAACTAGCACTACACCTATCCCTTGTGTTCCCTCAAGAAATTTAACCACCAATGGCGGACCACCCACCATTTTAATTAAATCTTTTATTTCATCGAGTGAGTGCGCAAAACCTGTAACAGGTAAGCCTATGCCTTTTTTTGATAATAATTGCAAAGAACGTAATTTATCGCGAGCACGAGTGATAGACACAGAATCATTGACACAAAAAACATTCATGGTTTCTAATTGACGCACTACCGCTGCGCCATAAAAAGTAACCGATGCACCAATTCTTGGAATAACCGCATCATAAACACCCAACTCTTCACCTTTATAATGTATCGTTGGACGTGAAGAGGTAATATTCATATAGCAACGCAGCGTATCAATCACATCTGCATTATGCCCACGTGTTTTTGCAGCTTCTACCAATCGCTTAGTAGAATATAAATCATGTCTTCTCGATAAAATCGCAATTTTCATAGCTAACCTTGTTATTTATTTCTTCGCAAAAATGAACGCGCGGGATTGACTAAAAATCTTTTACGAATAGCGCTTCTTCCTAAAAGCATTCGAAAGAGCATAGTATCACGTTCAGTAAGAGTAATCTCAATAGGCATTTTACGTTTTCCCATCACTAAAGTCGTTAAAATAACAAAACGCTCCTCACGATGGCCGCCGGAGTCTGTTACCCAACGTTTATCAATAATATCTGCAACACATGTCGCAATCTCCATGACATTATGCTGCACTGGGTGTATATCAAAACGAATTTTATCCTTACCATCTTCCTTGAAAGGATGCAAAGCAAAGGCGTGTAATGCAGATGTTCTAGCTCCTGTATCCACCTTAGCTTTGATGTTAAGAATTCCCAGATCAGGAAGAGAAACCCACTCTCTCCAACCTATGGTTTTTAATTTTTTACGCCGTATTTTCTTGTTATTTTCGTCATAAGTATCCATCCTTTAACATTACCTTATTATTAAAAATGCTGCAATCGCCATAACCTGTTTATTCTTTTTCTATTTTTTGCACTAATGGCAATATAACGTTCTCAAAAACTCGCCTATTTAAGATTCCTACATGGTGATATCGTATTCTACCTCGCGCATCCACAAGATAGGTTTGTGGCAACACATCTATGCCTAGCGTCAAAGCAGTACTACCCATTTCATCTTTCACAGCAATATCATAAGGATTACCAAGACGCATGAGCATGGCGCGGGCACTATCTGGATCATCTTGGAAATTAATGCCATATATTGCAATAGGGTAATTTTTTTTAATCCATAACAAAACATTGTGCTCTTGTTGACAAGCAGCACACCAAGAAGCCCAAAAATTGACCAGGCTTACCTTGCCCATGAAGTCTGAATTCGTGAAACGCTTTGCAGAATCCGATATTATTGGTAAATTGATAGTAGGGAAAGGTTTACCAGTGTGGGGTGTAAACAAACCAGACTGTGTATATAAACTTTGCCAAAAGACAAATAATATAATAATGAAGATTAAAGGTAACCCATAATATAATGAACGTTGGCTCACTCTCACGTTTTTATTCCTTATTTTTTTACTGTTACCTCAATAGTACTCAATATATCGCATATTGACTAGAAGGACCCTATCATGAACACCCGCGAAAAATATCCAAATCCGACTGAACTTAGCTCTTCTACCTATCTTAATGAAACGCAATACCGTGATATGTATGCCCGTTCATTGCGTGATCCAAAAAATTTTTGGAGTGAGCAAGCAGAAAAATTTGTCACTTGGTTTAAGCGCTGGGATGAAGTGGTCAGCGGTGATTTTACCAAATTAAATGTAGCCTGGTTCAAATCAGGCAAATTAAATGCTTGCTACAATTGTGTCGATAGGCATTTAGAAAAACGCGCACAACAAACTGCTCTTCTTTGGGAAGGAGATAACACTGAAGAATCCAAAAAAATAACTTATGCGGAACTTTACGAACAAGTGTGTCGTTTTGCGAATGTGATAAAAAAGCAGGGGATAAAGAAAGGCGATAAAGTTTGTATTTACTTACCCATGATTCCAGAAGTTGCAATCGCCATGCTTGCATGTGCTCGCATAGGCGCTGTGCATACCGTAGTTTTTGCAGGATTCTCAGCAGATGCATTAATAACTCGTATAGAAGATGCGAATTGCAAAATCATTATTACCGCCAATGAAGGAAGACGCGGCAATAAAGTGATCCCTCTCAAAGCAAACGTCGATGAAGCATTATTACATGATACAAATAACCGTAAAGTTCTTGTCATTAAACATACATTAAACGAAACACACATGGATGCCAAACGTGACACTTGGTATCACGAAGTTGTCAAAACGGTAAAAAACAGTTGTCCTTGCGAAATGATGGATGCAGAAGATGCATTTTTTATGCTTTATACCTCAGGCTCTACCGGCAAACCCAAAGGTATTGTACATACATTAGGTGGATATCTTGTCTATGCTGCCATGACTCACAAATATGTTTTCAATTATCAGGAGGGCGACATTTATTGGTGTACTGCGGATGTAGGTTGGATTACAGGCCACTCCTATGCTATTTATGGACCACTTTGTAATGGCGCCACGACGTTATTGTTTGAGGGTGTACCTAACTATCCTACACCTTCTCGCGTATGGGAAATTATCGATAAATATCAAGTCAATATCTTTTATACCGCACCTACCGCCATCCGTGCCTTGCGTCGCGAAGGCGATGATTGGGTCACAAAAACATCTCGTACTAGTTTGAAATTATTAGGTTCCGTTGGCGAGCCCATCAATCCAGAAGTATGGGATTGGTATTTTGATATTGTCGGTGAAAAACGCTGTTATATTGTCGATACGTGGTGGCAAACCGAAACCGGTGGCATTCTCATCAGCCCTCTTCCAGGTGTCACACCTTTGAAAGCAGGCTCGGCAGGCTTCCCATTTTTTGGCATTATTCCTGCTATCGTTGATGATCAAGGCCATGAAGTGGCTGCCAATCAAATGGGAAAACTTATTATCAAGCAAGCTTGGCCAGGCATGATGCACACTATTCATGGGAATCGTGAACGTTTTGAAAAATCGTATTTCAAAGAGTTTCCAGGAAACTATCTTACCGGCGATGACGCTAAATGCGATAAAGATGGTTACTATTGGATAGTCGGTCGAAATGACGATGTCATCAAAGTTTCGGGACACCGCATAGGCACTGGCGAAGTGGAAAGCGCTTTTCTTACCCATCCTGCCGTTTCTGAAGTCGGTGTTGTCACTATTCCAAATGATATCAAAGGTGAAAGTATTTATGCTTTCGTCACCCTTAAATCAGGGACAAAACAAACTGCCGCATTAAAAAAAGCACTCGTTGCACAAGTAAGACGTGTCATTGGCTCCATTGCAACACCTGACTATATTCAATTCACCGCCGCACTTCCTAAAACACGCTCAGGAAAAATCATGCGTCGCTTGCTACGAAAAATTGCAAATAATGATTTAGAAAATTTAGGGGATACATCCACGCTCGCAGATCCCGAAGTCGTAAAAGCGATCATACAACGGGCTGATGACTTACCGCCTGAAACATGATTGTTTTCTGTGTTAAACATCAAACGCTTCCATGCGAATTGCTTCAAATTAGATGTTATCGAACATCTATGGATAAATAGTATAAAATACAATATTGAATTGACCATAGGCACACCTGATGGGTGTCGTCCCCGCAAATGATATATCTTACATAAGAACTTCCTTTCTCCTTAAATATGTGATATCAGTTTTAAGTACTCCCATACTCAACAAGATATCCTCCATGCAATTAGCTTAAGCAACTTTTATTAAGATAAACTTAAGAATGATGGCAAGGAGAAAAAAATATGCGTGAGAGAACACAAGCTAAGACCCTACCCGTTACCCTCAAAGATATTCACCATAAAAATCCGAATCGATTGTTTTATGTAACCGATAAACTGCAATCTATTGGGAAGTTTATGTTAAACAGCATGTCAAGCGTTTATAAAACCTTACAAACCCTATTCTCAATACAAGGAATGGACTTAGAAACATTCAAAAAATCTGCGTGGCCTGTTTTATCATCTGGCGCAGCTTATGTCGTGGGTCATTATGCTACAACGATGATGAATACCGAAGAAGAGGAATATGATCATTGGTTAAAATTAATGATTGGCACTATGCTATTAGGCGTATCCATTGCACATCGCTACACCGATCATCGTGTACCATCTCACGCTGCCATTGCAAGTGAAGCCTTATCCATCGCTTATTTACATGAGGCGTCCTTTCGCCTCACTTGTCTTGCTTTAACACCTTATCTATCAACAAACTATGCTTTGATAGCGAGTCTCGGAGTAAGTGGATTAGGCATACCTAGCCTAAGCTCTCAAATAGCCAAAAAATGGCAAAAATATGCCACCAAATATCTTAACATGAAAGGCGCGCAACGCTCAGATACTGCCAATATTTCGAGTGGCATGACCCGTTTGGCCAATACCTATTTACAAATAGGAGATGCTTTAGCGCATGAAATGACGCATCCTTCAAGATTATTTCAAGCAGGTTTAATTGCATTTAATATTTTAAATGAAAATAATCCATGGGCAAAAGGCAAAAATGCACCTGCACTTGGTGTGGATGTAGGATTTCCCATTTATGAATTTTTAACCGAACAACAAAAACGAATTAATCAAGATTTTGCATGTAACACTGCCACACAAAAAGTGCTTCGCTTTGTCGATGATCAAGCAACCAAAGTTAACGTGGCACGTGCGGATTTAAAAATGGATGATCTTGTTTATTGCGATGAACAATTTGACCTCAGTGCTGCCCCCATTTCTGGTGAGCTTATTGCATTAAAAATGGATGAAAAAGGCCAATTTACACCCGAACAAGTCTCGGAAGCGTACACCATTAACCTTAAGGCAAAAAATGGAGAGGATGTATCTTATCTCAGAAAAACAAGCCAGAATCGAAATTCTGATCTTAAACAAGTTGATCTTCAAGCCATTCGTTCAGGGCAACAACAAGGTGTTTTGACTGCATCTAAGCTTGATCTATTTGATAAAAAGAATTTTTTTGTGCGAGTCAAAGCTGAAAATGGAAAAGCTTACACAAGTGATTACAAAAAAGAAGCCGTTATTAATAGTTATATTATGCAATCCAAAAATGATAGCGTGAAATATGCCATCATGGCATCCCTTGCATTTGCTATTGTTTTCAATCGTGATCCCTTTGCTCTTGCAAAGTGGATGTTCACTGTGTTTCAAATGATGATTGCCTTTTCTGAAGGCTTTGCTAGAAAAAAAGTGAATGATGTATTGATTAAAGAGTTAAATCAATTTTTACCAGAAAATTTGAATTTATCCATCACAGATGCTTTGCGGATTGTGGATTTTTGTCATGCCATCCATGGTTTTTATAAAGATCGCTTTCCAAAAGGTGTCGTCATGATCTCTGATAAAACAGGCACTTTAACAAAGTCTGGCATGGAAGTATTAGGATGCTGGACGGACGACATGCATTCAGATGTCTCAGCTTTATTTGCTGATGAAAAATCAGCTCGCCTATCCACAGAGACCGATAAAAGACGAATGCTTGCGAAACTTTTTATAGCGGCCTATACAAATAAACCCAAAGAACTTGAAGCGGAAGAAGACGCTATCCGTTGCTTTCTTGCCGATCAAAAAATCGAATTTCATGTGACCGCTAACGGAAATTCTCATTTTACTAAAACTTTTTCAGATGGTATCACAACAAAAACATTGGAAACTTATCATTTAGGACTTTCGACTAAACTAGGCGGACGTTTTACTCTGGTGAAAGATGCTGATAAAAAATATTTGATATTTTTTGGTGTACCTAGATCGGAAGCATTCAAAGATACTGCACTATTAAAAACATACCAAACCATGCTTCCTCGCGTAGGTGTACTTTCGCGTGATTGGTGTGTTGCACGCACTGAAATTACAGATGATCAATTTCAAGATTTTCTAAAATTATTTTATGCAAAAAAAACGGATCAAGCGCCAGAAGCATTAGAGAGTCCAACTTTATTAGCTAGCATGATCCATCATGGCACTTTTATTATTAATAATCCCATTAAAAAAGGCGCCGAAAACTTTATGGAGCAATGTAGCAACATGGGTGTCATACCTTTTATCGCAACAGGCGATAGCGCTAAAGCAGCGCTAAACATTGCTAAAGTATTATGTCACACCCATGAAGAACATATAGCTGTCATAAAGCGAGACCAGGCTATATTATCTCCAAGTGAATATGTGGGCAAAAAAACTATTATCTTTACCGGATTAACTGAATCAGCTTTAATGATATTGGATCAATGTATGTCATTAAATCAAGAAGAACGACCCACGATCATTTTTTCTGAAATGAGAGGAACCGATAAAGGTGAATTAGCTTTATATTTAAAAAATAAAGGGTATTTTATTGCGGTGAATGGCGATGGAAGCAATGATTTGAATATGATGTATCATGCTCATACTGTTTTTGCTCATCTCTCTGAAAATGGCAATTACGCACCCGGTGTTGAGCAATTTGCTAATTTAAATGATAAACAGATACAATGTTTACGTAATTCTGATCAATCCTTTTATGAATTATTTGATTTAGATCAAAGTCGAAGTATTTTCTCACAACTATTTGCACGCATAGCTAATTCTCAAGTAAAACCCTTGATGGGATTAAATTTAAAAACCAGTAAAATTGGATGGGAACTTTTTAAAGAACTAGGCATGTCAGTAAAAGAAGTCACATACAAACATCCTAAAAGCATGGCTTTTGATGTTCTGTGGGTGGGTGAAACCATTGAAGCAACGCTTGCCACGGCAGACCATCCTGCTGACAACAAAAATTTAGCCCTATCCGATTATCCTCTTAAATCTATGCTGGCTTGCATTTTTTATATGTTGTTGCAATCCACGTTATGCTATATCGCAGGTGAATCCATCAATGAACGCTGGATGTTAACGGC
>CAZHMQ010000054.1:3729-13293 GCA_964533645.1 uncultured Coxiellaceae bacterium | reverse complement strand
CCGCGCTATCCATCCCCGGCATGAATGCCGAGGTTTCCCGCGCAACTGGATGAAAGTATTGTCATTAATTTGTGAATCGTGTTATATTCCAATAATGCGTTGATTTGAATATCAGCTTGCTGGACGCAATATAAATGACAGCTAAAGCGATGGGAAACCATCTGATGAATGATTAGGTGGTTTTTTCGCTTCAGAAGATAGATTTTTTATTCTGTGTTGTCTCTTTATTCGTCTCGCACTCCTAACCAATCAACCATAAAGAACTTTTATTCACATTATAGGAAGGGATTTTCATATGGTTATCAGTCACAACTTAGGTTTTCCGCGTATAGGCGCAAAAAGAGAATTGAAATGGGCTTTAGAGCGTTATTGGAAGGGCGAAATAGATTTAAATCAATTAGATCAAGAAGGAAAATTAATTCGCGAAGATAATTGGCAGCGACAAATCAATGCTAGCCAAGACTTCTTATCAGTCGGTGATTTTTCCTGGTATGATCATGTGCTCGATATGTCAATAATGCTCGGAGTCATTCCAGAACGATTTACTACAGATTCTCAAGAAATTAATATAGATACTTATTTTCGTATGGCGCGCGGGCGTGCACCTAGCGGATTGGATACTCACGCTTGTGAAATGACAAAATGGTTTGATACCAACTACCATTATATTGTTCCTGAATTCCATGAGAACCAACATTTTACACTTTATTTTAATAAATTATTTTCAGAAATTTCTGAAGCTAAAAAATTAGGAAAAAAAATTAAACCTATCCTATTAGGCCCCTTAAGCTATCTTTGGTTAGGTAAATGTAAAAACCCACAAATAAATAAATTAACTTTTCTCGACAATTTACAAACTGTCTATGTCGAAATATTGAATAAATTGCATGATCTAGGAATAGAGTGGGTACAAATAGATGAACCTATTTTGGTTCTTGACTTACCTGAATCGTGGCACAAAGCATTCCAACATACTTATCAAAAATTTCAACCTATTAATGTAAAAATATTACTCGCTACTTATTTTGGGGATTTAAAAAATAATACTAAACTTGCATGTCAATTACCCATAGCAGGGTTGCATATTGATGTCGTACGCGGTTTTAATCAAATCCCGAACGTATTAACACATTTACTTTCTAACAAAATTTTATCGGTTGGTATTGTTGATGGGCGAAACATATGGCGCAATAACATGCGTGAATCTTTGAATATACTTTTACCATTGCATCAAAAATTAGGTGATAAACTTTGGATTAGTAGTTCCTGTTCATTATTGCACTCGCCTGTAGATCTACAAAATGAAAATACATTGGACACAGAAATTAAATCTTGGTTAGCCTTTGCCACACAAAAGCTGCGTGAAATTTCTGCACTTGCTATAGGAATTAACAAAGGAGAAAAGGCAATCGCTTTTGAATTAGCCATGAGCGATTCAGCACATGATTCCCGTAAAGCATCTAAAAAAATACATTTTCCCGCTGTAAAAGAACGCTTAAAGTCTGTTACATCCGATATGGCATCTCGAAATAGCCCTTATTCCATACGTAAAAACCATCAAAAATCATTAAAGTTGCCACTGTTACCGACTACGACAATTGGTTCTTTTCCACAAACCACTAAAATTCGTGAAATTAGACGTGATTTTAAATTAAATAAAATCAATCCATATAATTACCAAAAGTTCATTCGTGAAGAAATAGCTGAAGTCATAAAAAAACAAACTGATCTTGGTATCGATGTTCTTGTGCATGGCGAAGCAGAAAGAAACGACATGGTTGAATATTTTGGAGAATTATTACAGGGATTTACTTTCACTACTCATGGATGGGTACAAAGTTACGGCTCTCGTTGTGTCAAACCTCCTATTATTTTTGGTGATGTGAGTCGTTCTAGCGCGATGACAGTTGAGTGGATATCCTATGCGCAATCACTCACTCATAAACCAGTGAAAGGAATGCTTACAGGTCCAACAACTATTTTATGCTGGTCATTTGTACGAGATGATCAGCCGAGATTTGAAACAGCAAAACAAATTGCCTTAGCTTTGAGAGATGAAGTCACAGATTTAATCAATTCAGGTATTAAAGTTATTCAAATTGATGAACCAGCCTTTCGAGAGGGATTACCCTTGCGCCAACATGATTGGCAAGAATATTTAGATCAAGCGGTTTATAGTTTTCGCCTGGCTTCTTGTAGCGCACCCGATCATGTCCAAATTCATACGCATATGTGCTATTCGGAATTTAATGAAACCATTGAAGCTATTGCGGAGCTTGATGCGGATGTTATTACCATTGAAACATCACGCTCTCATATGGAACTATTAAGTGCGTTTGAAAAATTCAAATATCCTAATGAAATTGGCCCTGGGGTGTATGATATTCACTCCCCTAGAATTCCAACTGTTCCGGAAATTGTTAACTTAATAGAAAACGCCATTCAGTATATCCCCATTCAACAGCTATGGATAAATCCTGATTGTGGACTTAAAACAAGAGATTGGAAGGAAACGCATGTAGCGTTAAAAAACATGATGACTGCTGCTCAATTGTTACGTGAAAAAAATAGTGTAAAGAAAAATATTGAGGAGTTTGTGTAGATCTAAAAATATATTTATTATTGCAAAACAGATCCCGGACAAACAAAAAGCGTTTTCCGGGATAACGATCTTCTAAGATAAGCACAAAAAAGCGTTGTGCTTATCTAAGAATTCACGTTACTTATCCACCCAAACGGGCTTATCCCACGTTCCTTTCACTTCATAATGGTGAGTGGTGACACTTGAAACCGCTTGACCTGCAATTTTTTCCACAGCCCATGCTGCAATCCCAACAATAGGATTCACCGCGATCGCGGCTGCAACAACAGGAATACTGCCCGTCACAAAGGGCGTCACACTTATTTTTATATCATAATCTTTAGCAGCAAGACCTAAACGACCAGACATTTCGATACGCGCAATAGAACCTTCCATACGAACATTATCCGTGTTTGCACTTCCATCTTTAAGCGTGAATTGACCTTTCACAGAGTCAAAACTATAACCTTTTTCTGTTAAATCTTTGAAATTAAAAGTAAGCGCACGCGAAATAGAGTCTAAACTCAGTAAATTTAAAAAGCGGCCTATGCCCATTTTAGCATTGGTTGCTTGATCTAAATTAACAATGCGCCCTGCACTTAATGCTAAATCAACTTTACCTTCCAAACCCGACAATACTGGACTATAGGGTGCATCTGGCCAACTTAAATCAAACAAAACGGTACCTTCACTATCTTCTGGATTAACCGTAGGTGAACCCCAATGACTTAAAAACTTTGCTACATTATTGGTCGTCAATTTTCCTTCAATAACCGTTTCCGCTTTTTTGTTTTGCATGGTCCATTCACCTTTTGCGGAAAGATTAAATAGATCAGAATCGACTCGTAATGATTGAATAGCAACACCATCTTTAATAGGTAATATATCAAAACTGACATGACCGAAATGTTTATCTTGATAAC
Organism: uncultured Coxiellaceae bacterium; assembly: GCA_964533645.1. Classification (GTDB taxonomy): domain Bacteria; phylum Pseudomonadota; class Gammaproteobacteria; order DSM-16500; family DSM-16500; genus JABDBK01. Next base: position 9,789 of record CAZHMQ010000054.1, on the reverse strand, counting down.
GAACATCATCACCCACAAAGCTTACGGCTGGAAGAGAACTAGGCTCAAGTAAATCATGCTGCGGTGATAATGGCACAAGATATAAATGATCAAATTTCGCTTGTATGGGCGATTGTTTAGATTTTATAGGCAAGGTAATGACGCCTGCTATTTCTGTACTATCTACCGTTAAAGTATAGTTAGTTTGCGATTTCATGAGCTCAAGATGTGCTTTATTAATAGGTTGAAAAAAGCCGATGATTTTATTTACGTGTATATCAAAACCTCTAAATAAATCCGTCATATCTTTGTAAGATACATTTGATTTATTAGGAGACGTATCATCAAAATAAGGTTTCCATACATTCCAGTCTAGCGTATCAAACTGACCTGAAATCAACACACCCGGCTCTGCTTGAAAAGCAGCTTGACCTTTATTTCCTAAGCGTAACTCTGCACTATAGAACTGCATACCTTTTGGCGTATTTTTAATAGTTGCAGCTGCCGTCAATTTATCTCCATACACTAACATTATTTCGAGTGGTTTATTTTGTTTATCCGTTGCAATAATTGTAGATGGAATAAGCTCATCTGCTTTTTTTCCTAAGCCCATAGGTAAGTCCAGTGTAATCCCTTTCAAATTCGAGTCTATTATTAACTGCACAGGCTCAGATAATTGACTTTGTCCCAATCGAAGTGTAGCTTGATATGCTGTTCCACCCTGAATGAATTTTGCATAAGGACCATTTTGCACAAAAGAATGTATCACTGAAGAACTGAGATGACCACTCATTTGAAGATTGATAAACGAACCTTGTTTTTCAGAATGTTCGGTATGAACTTGCAAAGCCATGGGTTCTCCCCATAATCTGCCAGTCACATCCGTTGCTTCGATAGATTTTTCCGTGAAATGAAATATGCCATTAATATTGTCTACACTCATATTCCAAACAGGCACACTCAACCCCACCTGCACAAGTTTCATATCACCCACAACAATAGCTTGCTCAGGATTTTTTAGAGGCAGGTTAACATTTAATGTTATCGACATTGGTCCAGTGATTTGAAGTGCACTTAGCTCTTTACGCACCTTGTTTTTCAATGGACTATGCTGAAAAAGCTGCATACCTTGCGCTATATTTCCTTCTATCATGCCATTGAACAACAATAATTGTTTTTCCTCTTTTCCAATATAAGGAATGTCAACATGCACATTCGAAACAGGCATACCTTGCAATAGCCCAGATTTGATATCAGCCACCATTTTTCGACCGATAAATTGAATGTTGCCATATACTTTTTTCATGGATGGCCAACCCAGCGCATATCCAAAATCTAAATCTTTTCCTTCTGCAGTCAAAGAAAATATTCCATCATGATTCGTAAATGGAAAATCACTCAAACGACCTTGTATAATAAGATTTCCTGCAACAAATTTTCCACCATGAAAGGCCTGTACCAACCAACTTGATAAGTCAGGCTCCATGATTTTTAGTGGAAAATAGCGCGCCAAACGATTGGCTTTTTTCACCTCCAGATTCGATATCAAATCAATCTTAGGTGATTCGCCTTTAGGTATTTCAGCTATCGCATTCATATCTATTTCTAAATTATCATTGGATAATGATAATTTTTTACTGTTGAAAAGCCAGGTATCTTTCTTATCTTTTTTAAATTGAACTTGTCCTGTTAGTTTTCCCAACGGTACGGGGGCTTCAAAAGCGGATGGATAAATAAGCCTTATATTTTCAGAATCCACATCCAAAGAACCATTTTTTCCATCCCATGCCAATGCGCCACTTAACTCTTTGATGCCTGGATATTTATCCCAGAGATTCCATGATAATTTATTAAATTTTCCCATTATTTTGTTGATATGTTCTATAGACAAACCGTCTTGAATATCCAACATAAATGACGTTATCTCGCCTTTGGGTTGAAGTGTTTTTATTTTATTTTTTAAATCTTCAGGCATTAACCCAGTCATATAAGCAAACAAAGTCATATCTGATAAATCGACGTAACTTACGCTCAATACATAACGCTCTTGCTTAGTCTTAGTATCAATAGATATGCCTGACACATGATTCGTTAAACCTAAGCTGTCAAACTTAGAAGGCAGTTCGAGAGCAATGTTATGTTTTGCTACATTCACCGATTTGTCCAAGCTTGGAGCTTCTGCGATAGGCAGCGGTAAAGTTAAAGTAAAACTGGTGGTTGGCCATAAATGATGTGGCAAATCAATTAAGATGTCATTACCTGCAAATACTTGATTTTTACCCTCACGTTTCCATCCGAAATGACCACTTAGGCGTGCAATAGATTGCGTTTGTTGGGTAGTAAGAGAATAAATATTTACATGATAAAGTTGTAGTTGCGTTTGAATTTTTTGCAACTGGCCTTTATCCCAAGCCAACCATATTTTAGCACTTCCTAAACCTTCTTTAATTTGCATATTTTTAAAGCTTTGTTGCTTAAACCACTGTGGCAAAGATATACCTTCTACATATAAATAAAGATTAGCCGACAGCTTTTCTAAATCGAAATCATCCCCCCGCCAATCCAAAGCCAATTCAACATGGGTAGGAATATCTTGATTGAGAGTACCTTTACCTGATAATAAGTGTTTTGTATTGGCATTTAATAAGCTTAGTTCATCAAGTGTAATCGATTTTTTTATTCCTGCTTGCGTGTAAAACGTCACATATATCTCATTTAAGACCAGCGCGGGCTGAGAAAATATCCATGCAACCATTTCATTCACTTCATGCATACCACCAAACAAATTATCTGCAACCGCAATATCACCAAAACCTACCACATTCCATGCTGTCTTTTTAGAATGAATGGTAAGATCCATGCCTGAAATTTTAATATAAGAAGGGATAGGTTCGCGTTTAATCAAACTTTCTATGATTTTTACATTGATTTTGACTTGCTTAATGTCAAAGGTAGGTTTATTCGTTATCTTATCTAAAATAGTGACTTTATTAAGCGTAAGTTCTGGCACATAGGCATTCCAAGATATACGCACTTGACCGATTTCAACTGGTACATTCAATAATTGACTGGCCCATGTTTCAAAATCGGTTTTATGTTGATTTAAATAAGGTGTAAATAAACGCCCCACACTGACCAATGTGGCAGCGATAATGACGAGCAAGGCTAGAAAGTAACCTAACCACTTAGTTACTTTTACAAAGTAATCCGTCACGCCTTATTCCTTTTCAGACAAAGGCAAAATATCATACTGTTCCTGCATATAAGAAGAGTCTACTTGCAATCGAATAGGCCTTGCAAGCTGCGCTTCTAAATCTGCAAGCATGGTAGACTCTTCCTCCAATAGACACTGCACTATAGCATCTGTTGCGACCACTAAAAAACCTGCCCATGGATAATGCTCGGAAACTCTTTTTAATTCTCGGATAATATCATAACAAATCGTTTCTAAAGATTTGATAGAACCTCGCCGTTGGCACAAAGGACAAGTGATGCACAAAATATGCTCTAGGCTTTCTCTTGTCCGCTTTCGTGTCATTTGTACTAATCCAAGACTCGAAATTTCACTTATTTCTGTTCGCACGCTATCTTTTGCAAGCGCTTTACTCAACGTTTCCATTAAGTGTGTTTTATGCAAGTCATCTATCATATCGATAAAATCAATAATGATAATTCCACCTAAATTACGCAATCGCACTTGTCTTGCAATCACATCAACAGCTTCTAAATTTGTTTTAAAAATAGTTTCTTCAATTTTTCCATGCCCCACATATGAGCCAGTATTCACATCAATGGTTGTCATGGCTTCTGTTTGATCAAAAATCAAATATCCGCCTGATTTTAAATAAACTTTACGTAATAAGGCTTTTTGCAATTCATCTTCTACAGAGTAAATATCAAAAATAGGTCTATCGCCTGCATAATACTCTATTCTATTCACTAAACTTGGCACATAACGTTCAGCAAATTCACGCATTTGGTTTGCTGCATCACATTGATCCACACGTATTCTTTCAATTTGATAACCCGCTAAATCTCGCAACACACGCAGTATGATAGGAATTTCTTCGTAAACGACTTCGCCATGTTTCGCATTTTTTGCTCGCTCTAATACATTGACCCACAAGCTCGAAAGAAAAGCTTTATCTGCTTCAATTTCAGCAGAGGACACACTTAATGCCGCAGTCCTAAAAATATAACCACCTTCTGAGCTAGGCGTTAACATCCCAAGTAGACGTTCCCGCTCATCTTCATCGGTTATTTTTTGTGAAATCGCAATTTGGCGAGCATTTGGTGTTAAGACAAGGTAGCGCGAAGGTATGGTAAATTGTGTTGTTAACCTAGCCCCTTTAGAACCAATCGGATTTTTATAAACTTGAACAAGCAATTCTTGACCTGGTTGAATTAAGTCTCGAATATCGACACTCAAAGGATCGGGATGAATATCTTTGACATGTAAAAATGCAGCACGATCTAAGCCTATATCTACAAAAGCAGCCTGAATCCCAGGCAAGAGTCGATTGACTTTGCCTCGGTAAATATTACCTAACAGCCCTTGATGCAAGCCTCTTTCGATATAAACTTCTTGTAAACTGCCGTTTTCAAGCAAAGCAACTCGCACTTCTCGAGGAGTCACATTAATGAGAATTTCTTCAGTCATAGTAATTAGACTATTTTAGCTTCAGTTTTGCCGCGCAAAATACTATATACCCACGGCCACAGTAACATGCTGGTTAAGGAAGACGACCAATAAAGCCAGCTATTAGGCAAGGCCCCTAAAAACCCTTGAATACAAAATAAAATAAATTGGTAAAAAAGAACTAAGAAAAAAATACAAAAACCCTGCTGAACCAAAGGAAACATACATAAACGACTAGCCATACGTACCACAAAGTATACAACAACCGTTAATGCAAGTGCATGCTCACCTAACAAAGTGCCTTCTAATACATCTAAAAACACTCCTGTAATCCATGCTGTTCCTACATTAACACGGTCTGGCATCACCATTGCCCAATAGATCAACACCATTAAAACCCATGCCGGTCGCAACCACACAGCCCATCCTGGCATAGGCAATAGAGTTAAAATAAAAGCCACTATAAGCGTCAATGGAACAATGAAAAAGCCACTATTGGTATGATTCATAATTTCACCTGTTCGTTAGATTTAGGTGGCCAAACAAGTAAAACGCCTCTACTTCTATCTAAGCGTGCCGATGGTTCTACAGCAATATTTGCAAATTGCAAACTAGGATCTTTATCCACATGCGTGACTTTTCCAACAGGATAACCCTCAGGATAATGTTCTCCTAAACCTGATGTAATCAATATATCACCTTTCATCACATCTGCAGTCTGCGGTACATTTACTAAACGCAATTTGCCCGTGTAAGCATCACCCACCACAATAGCACGAATACCATTGCGCGTAACTTGGACAGGAACACCACTGTGCATATCATTGATCAGCAAAACCCGGCTGGTTAAAGGCCCAACCTCTATCACCTGCCCCATCACACCATCCGCATCCAAAACAGGCTGGCCAATATACACACCATCACGACTGCCTTTATCCAACACCACTTGATTCATAAAAGGATCTGAAGAGACAGCCAATAATTGAGCCACTAACACTTTACCTTGAATTTGTGAGGAAGAACTCGTAAGAGCTTTCAGTTGATTGTTCTCTAATTCGATCGCTAATAAACGTTGCACTTGGGCACGCAAACGTAATTGCTCTGCCTTCAAATCAAGATTTTCTTTGACTAAACTGTCATAGGTACTCACTGTGTCACGAATTTTATCAACCATTTGAATAGGCCAACTTACCATATATTGCAAAGGCACTAATGGCATAGACAAGGCTGCACGCACTTCATTGATAGACTCAACGCGTTTATCGAGTATCATTAAAATAATAGCTAACAGAGAAAAAAATAACATTCTTGACCCTGATTGAGATCCTTTTGTAAAGATGAACTTAATGGGTGCGCCTCCTGATCCATGGTGGGGGGCGCGGGGGTGTGCCCCCCCCACCCCCGAATAAATATGGAGGTGGGCGGGCCGCCGGGGCCCCCCC
>CAZHMQ010000054.1:0-3719 GCA_964533645.1 uncultured Coxiellaceae bacterium | reverse complement strand
ATACCCCGCTTCCTAACGGTCGCGGCTCGGAGCTTTTTTTACTCTCTAGACAAAAAATCCATCCCTACTGTATCGACTAATTCCAAAGCTTTACCGCCACCACGCGCAACGCATGTTAAAGGTTCATCGGCAATAATGACTGGCAAGCCTGTTTCTTCCATAAACAAGCGATCAATGTTGCGTAATAATGCGCCACCGCCTGTAAGAACCATGCCGCGTTCTGCAATATCTGACGCCAATTCAGGTGGAGCTTGTTCCAATGCTGCTCGTACCGCACCTAAAATACCTGATAACGGTTCTTGTAGCGCTTCCAATATTTCATTGCTATTTAAAGTGAAGCTTCTTGGAATGCCTTCAGCCAAATTACGCCCGCGCACTTCCATTTCCAATACTTGATTCGCAGGATAAGCGGAACCAATTTCGTGCTTAATACGTTCTGCAGTCGATTCACCGATCAAAATACCGTAGTTTCGACGAACATAACTTACAATAGCCTCATCAAATCTATCGCCACCAATACGTACTGATGCAGAATACACGATACCGCTAAGCGAAATAATAGCCACTTCAGTGGTACCACCGCCAATATCCACCACCATAGAACCGCGCGCTTCATCAACTGGCATACCAGCACCCATCGCCGCAGCCATCGGTTCTTCTAATAGATAAACTTCTCTTGCTCCCGCACTGATCGCAGATTCACGAATAGCACGACGTTCCACTTGAGTTGAACCACAAGGTACGCAAACCAATACACGTGGGCTTGGACGTAAAAAGCGATTTTCATGCACTTTATGAATAAAGTGCTGTAACATTTTTTCAGTGACATAAAAGTCGGCAATAACACCATCTTTCATAGGTCGAATAGCATTAATGTTGCCAGGTGTACGACCTAACATTAACTTGGCTTCACTGCCTACGGCGGCGACGTGTTTTTGGCCATTGGAACCTGGGCTTTGTCGTATCGCTACAACAGAAGGTTCATTTAGCACAATTCCTTTTCCGCGCACATAAATCAGCGTGTTTGCTGTCCCTAAATCGATGGATAAATCGTTCGAAAAATAACCACGTAATTTTTTTAGCATAGCTGCCGTCACTTCCTATATTCAAATACTGATAATGAATTCTAATAGATAAAAAATAAACTAGCTAGAAGATCGTGAAAAAAGTAGCTAAATCAGACCAGTCCCTATTATAATTCATACCCTTTAAGATACACTCGATGGAGCTCAATATCATGTCACTCACCGCAGATGATGTAAAAAAAATAGCCCACCTTGCAAGACTCACTATGTCAGAGCAAGATGTTCAGCTTTATCTGCCTCAGTTATCAAATATTTTGAACTTAGTTGAACAAATGAATCAAGCAGACACTGCGCACATTGAACCACTGGCTAATCCCTTGGATTTAGCACAGCGTATGCGACCCGATGTCGTTACAGAGGTCAACCAACGTGATGCTTTTCAAACCATTGCGCCCGCAGTTGAAGCAGGCCTATATTTAGTTCCTAAAGTCATCGACGGCGAATAGTCGGATAATCAGGATGTAAGCTATGTCATATAAAACTATTACCAACTGGGCTAATGCATTAGCCGAAAAAAAAATTTCCAGTGTTGAACTCACTAACTATTATTTAGCACGCATTAAACGCTTCGATAAGCCATTAAATAGCTTTATCACTATCACTGAAGAACAAGCACTACAATCTGCTAAAACTGCGGATCAAATGCGCAGAGAAGGCAAAGCAGGCCCACTCACTGGTATCCCTCTTGCCCAAAAAGACATATTTTGCACACAAGGTGTCAAAACAAGCTGCGGCTCTAAGATGCTAGATAATTTTATTTCACCCTATGATGCAACCGTTATTACGCGATTCAACAATGCTGGGCTCGTCATGTTGGGTAAAACCAATATGGATGAATTCGCCATGGGCTCCTCCAATGAAAATAGTTTCTACGGCCCAGTCAAAAATCCTTGGGATACCGATAGAGTTCCTGGTGGTTCCTCAGGAGGCTCATCGGCTGCCGTCGCTGCGGATTTAGCACCTGCAGCAACAGGTACCGACACGGGTGGCTCCATACGCCAACCCGCAGCACTCACCGGCATTTCGGGCTTAAAACCTACCTATGGTCGTGTATCACGTTATGGCATGATTGCATTTGCATCTAGCCTCGATCAAGGTGGATTGTTTGCAAGAACAGCAGAAGACATTGCTTTATTACTTAATGTGATGGCAGGATTTGATCCTATGGACTCGACTAGTGTCAATATCCCCGTTCCTGACTATACAAAAACCTTAAACGACTCCATACAAGGTTTGCGCATTGGTTTGCCTAAAGAATTTTTTAATGTGGGCCTTGATGATTCGATTGCTAAAGTTATCCATAATGCCATTAAGGAATATGAAAAATTAGGCGCAAGCATACATGAAATCAGCCTACCTCATAGTCATTTATCGATTCCAGCTTATTATGTTATTGCACCTGCTGAATGCTCTTCAAATTTAGCACGTTTTGATGGCGTGCGTTACGGTCATCGCTGCAATAATCCAGTCGATTTAATCGATCTTTACCAACGTTCACGCAGTGAGGGTTTCGGACCAGAAGTTAAACGTCGTATCATGATAGGCACTTATGCATTAAGTGCAGGCTATTATGATGCTTACTATCTCAAAGCACAAAAAATTCGTGGTTTAATACGCGAAGATTTTGCAAAAGCGTTTGAACAAGTGGACGTCATTATGAGCCCTACCACACCTTCAGTTGCCTTTAAATTAGGTGAAAAAGCTAACGATCCAGTCAGCATGTATTTATCTGATATCTATACCATTGCCATCAATCTTGCAGGCTTGCCAGGCATGTCTATTCCAGCAGGTTTCACGCAAGGGTTACCCATAGGCTTACAACTCATTAGTAATTTTTTCACAGAAAGTCGATTATTAAATGTGGCACATGCTTATCAAAAGATAAGTGATTGGCATACCAAAACACCAGAGGGGTTTTAATATGGAATGGGAAACAGTCATAGGTCTTGAAGTACACGCACAGCTTTCAACCCATAGCAAAATTTTTTCCGGGGCATCTACCGCTTATGGTGCAGAACCCAATACGCAAGCATGCGCTATTGATTTAGGTTTTCCTGGCGTTTTACCCGTCTTGAATGAAGAAGTCGTACGCATGGCCATACGTTTAGGGCTAGGTATTAATGCAGAGATTGCGTCACGCTCTATTTTTGCACGCAAAAATTATTTTTATCCCGATCTGCCGAAAGGTTATCAAATCAGTCAATTTGAACTTCCTGTCGTAGGCAAAGGTTATCTTGATATCACCTTAGATGATGGCTCTGTGAAACGTATTGGTATTACTCGAGCACATCTTGAAGAAGATGCAGGTAAATCATTGCATGAAGGTTTTCATGATTTATCGGGCATAGATTTAAATCGCGCGGGGACACCTTTATTGGAAATTGTTTCTGAACCTGATATGCGTTCCGCAAAAGAAGCTGTGACTTACTTAAAAACGCTGCATGCTTTAGTAAAATACCTAGAAATTTGTGACGGCAATATGCAAGAAGGTTCATTCCGTTGCGATGCTAACGTATCCGTTCGTCGAAAAGGCGAAAAAAAATATGGTACACGCACCGAATTAAAAAATATTAATTCATTTCGCTACGTTGAAAAAGCTATTAATTATGAAGTCGAACGCCAAATTGCACTCAT
>CAZHMQ010000053.1:0-13388 GCA_964533645.1 uncultured Coxiellaceae bacterium | reverse complement strand
TTCGCTACGTTGAAAAAGCTATTAATTATGAAGTCGAACGCCAAATTGCACTCATTGAAAGCGGTGGAACTGTTTCACAAGAAACTCGTCTTTATAATCCTGATAAAAATGAAACTCGCACTATGCGCAGCAAAGAAGAAGCGAATGATTACCGCTATTTTCCAGATCCTGATTTGCTACCACTCGTTATTTCAAAAGAATTAATTGAATCAGTCCGTCGTGAACTACCTGAACTTCCGCAACAAAAATTGCAACGTTTCATGGATCAATACGGTTTAAGCACTTATGATGCAACTATTTTAGTAAGCAGTCGCGACTTAGCCGCTTATTTTGAAGCAACCGTAAAATCTTCAGGCAATCAAGCTAAACTCGCTGCCAACTGGGTAAACGGTGAACTTGCTGCAAAACTCAATAAATGTGATATAGACATCACAGACAGTCCTGTCAACGCTGAACAACTTGGTAAATTAGTTGAGCGCATTGCTGATAACACTATCTCTGGCAAAATCGCAAAAACTATTTTCGAAGCCATGTGGAATAAAGAAGGCGACGTCGATCATATCATTGAGAAACAAGGTTTAAAACAAGTCAGCGATACTTCAGCTATTGAAGCTTTAATCGATAAAATTTTAGCTGCAAATCCACAACAAGTGACTGATTACCGCAGCGGAAAAGACAAATTATTTGGATTTTTTGTGGGACAAGCCATGAAGGAATCGGGCGGAAAAATCAATCCACAGGTGTTGAATGATTTGTTGAAGAAGAAGCTAGCCCAGTAGCTCATGTTGTATATACATGTTGAAACATTCGTATAGTTCGTATATACTTGTATATACAACTAGAGGATTTTACACATGACGACTAAAACTACCGCTTTAACCATACAAAAATGGGGCAATAGCCTTGCTGTGCGTCTTCCAGCTTCTATTGCCAAAAACGCTCATATACACACGGGATCATTGGTAGAGCTTTCTGTTCAAGAAGGCAATATTATTGTCAAACCCACAGGCAAGCAAAAACTATCCTTAGACGAAAGACTTGCTGCATTTGATCCTAAGATTCATGGTGGTGAAATCATGGCCTCCAAACTCACCGGCGAGGAGAAATTTTAGTGGCAAAAAATACTTGGATACCTGACCGTGGTGAAATTATATGGATTGATTACAATCCACAGAGCGGACGTGAAATGCGTGATATGCATCCCATGCTAGTACTCTCACCAAAAAAATTTAATCATCGAACTGGCATTGTTATTGGACTGCCTATGACTACAGCTGAATACAATGATACCAATCCATTTGCTGTAAAATTTAAGGGAAAACGCGGAACCATAAGTTATATACTTGCACATCAACCAAAGTCTTTTGATTGGCGTCAACGCAGCGCAAAACAACACCCATGGAAGCATGCTCCTGTAGAAGTATTAAACACTGCCTGCGAACTACTCAATCAAATTATACAGCTTACCGTTTAACAAAAATTGTTAAACCTAGATTCGGCAGTAGAAGCCGTAGCGAGACTGCTTAAGATGCTGAAGATAATCGAGATTTTTTAAAATTTTTTCGAAAGCAGTAGTCACCCCTACGGTGAGAAAAAATTTTAAAAAATCTCGGTTAGATTCAGTATATTAAGCAGTCGCAGTAGGCTTGTACTGCCGAATCTAGGTTAAAGGTGGCGCACTACATCCCATCTCTACATCATAAGCTTCTCGAGCTTTTTTCCTCTCTAAAGAATTTTTATTAAATTTTAATTGTTGTTTATCCTGCTCAGACAAACCATGCGCTAAAAGTCCTTGCGCCCTTGCCATGCTTGTCGTTTTGATAGAAAAAATAGAAAGAGGTCGCCAACGTTTGTCTTTTGCTAAGATGTGATTTCCTGCTTTTTGAAACAAATAATTGGCTAAAGCAATTTTTTGGGTTGATGCATGTTCTTTCTCGTCCGCCCATATTCTTAATGCCGTAATATAGGCATCTTTTTTTGTTTGTTTAGGTTGACGCACCACGCTGCAAAATTGCTTATCTAAAACAGCTGGGTCTTCATCTAATTTTATGACTAATTGGGGTATGATCTGTGCTTTTGTTTCTGCTTCTTGCGAGTTTTTCTGCGTTTTTTTTATGTTTTCTTCATATTGTTTTATTTCCCAACAAACTATTCTATTCATTTCCTCCATCATTTTTATAAAAACTTCATAAGTTTCTTCTATTTTTTTTATGTCTAACAACATTTCATCAAAACTGTTTTGAAATGAAAACTCAGCCTGTTGAATCGTACAGGCTAATTTTAACAAATTCTTTTCGCTATTCTCTTCCTTCTCAAAAGTTATCATGAGTTGCTCTATACTGGTTATAGTCTGATTTATGTTTTCACAAGACTGTCCCAGAGTTTTGTATATATTTTCACATTTTTCAAGCAAATCTGATGCTAACGTCGTTTCTTTTGCAGCCACAAAAGCCTGTTGTATTCTGGCTACTATCCTCTTCACCTTACCCTCATTGAGATTAAGGGCTTGATACTCTTTCCATTTAGGGATTTGTTCGGTTAAAACCAAATCGGCAGCGTTGCGTGTCCTAGCATTTGCAAAAACCGTGACAACATCGTGCAGTTTGTTTAATTTTAGCTCTATCCTTTGTATTTGTTGGTCTTTATTAGCTTTTAAAGTCTCTATCATTTCTTGTAGTAACGCAGCATATGATTTACCCATACCACTACTTACCTCGCATATTGTGAGAAACAAAGATTTTTATTACGTTATATATAGTGTACGAGCAAAAAACAACTATCTTGATGAGGTTAATAACAAAATTAACATTGCTTTGACCCCTCTTAGCGGCTTTTATTCGTCTGCATCTTATTATAAGCTTGGTCAGGATTCTCATACGCTCTATTAGAGCTTCTTCTATTTCTGAAAAATCCATGATATTGTTTCTCAAAAACTAATTCTGTTTCTCGACCCTTTTCTAGATCATTTTTCAAAAGCCCTTGAACAATAGCCATGCTTGTTGTTTTATTGGTATACCTACCGAGCCACCTACCTGTGTCTTTTAAAGGATGATCTGGGACTGTAAGCAAGTAATTAGCGAATGCTATTTCTAATTCTTTATTATTGGGTGAATGGCTTTTTTGCCATGTTTTTAATGCGGTTATATATGCTAGCTTCTGAACAGCGGTTATTTTAGTACCCTTGTTGATGCCTGCATCCCTACGAAGCTCTTGATCCAATGCTTCCGCTTGCTGCTTCAGCCTTAAATCAGCAGACTGAGAAGGTTCAAGAGTTTGGTTGATCGAGAGTGGAGAAGGGGATACCACTGGTGGTGGGATAAAAAGTTCCACTCCTATCCCATCATTGGGAGCTCTCACCTTCGCATCTAATGCTGCAACTCGATCTTTACAAACTTTTATTGTTTCATGATACTGATTAGCTATTAATAAACACTCTTTGCTATCACTTTGATAAGATGCTATTTTTTGTTGCGCTCTGTCAAGATTTTGTTGATAATCCTGACTCTTTTCGCCAGATATTGACTGGCTAGCATCGAAAAGATCTTTAAGTTCTTTTTGCGCTAGATGTATGACCTTATCATTTTCATCAATCGTAAGTTTATTCTTTTTTAACCATGCACTAAATTCATCCTCTGCATATTGAAGCTCCCACCGCAGTGTAGAAAGATCAATAGCATCTAAATCTTCCTTTTTTAAGTGCTGATCTACAATAAATGTATTATTCTTTCGACTTTTCGGAAAATCCTCTTGACCTATTGGAGGCATTGTCAACTGAATATGTTCTTCAAGTTTTTCCGCTAACGCTTCCTCCATCCTTTTTAATTTTTTACTTTCCTCTTGTTGTTGTTTTAGTAGCTCAGCTTCTGCTCTAGCTTTTTCTTCGTTTTCTGCTACCTCTTTTTGTCGCATTTCATTAGCCATTTGCGTTTGAATGTTATTTATTGCAAGATCTCTTTCTATTTCTAGAATACTTCCTTCTATTTTTTGTTGCACTTGAGTGATTTCTCGGCGAAGCGAGGAAACGTCCTGATTAAATGAGTCCACTAGTGAGCTGTCTACTTCATTGCCTAGCAGTTCTGCGCTGTTTATTGCCTGTACAACTCCCTCATAACTCGTCTGAAGATCTGTTATTTTATTTTCGAAAGGTTGAATCAGGTTATTAGTTGCATCCATATCTAACAACGACATTGTTCCAATTTTATTTGCAATAATACCTTCTAATTTTTCTTTTCGATTTTCTAATAATTGCTTTGACTCCTCACCAAAAATTTTTGAATATTCAACCCATTCATCTGTACGTTCAAGCCTAGAGATTTCGTGTTCTACACTAGTATTTTTCAACAAATTAATTCTTAGTTGAACTGCAGATGGTAATGCCTTCAACGCATCATAAGCACTTAATAACTCTTCGTATTCTCGGGTATGCATACCCACCTCACATTGTATAGAGCTATGTTAATTATATTTTAGCACATGTGGTCATGTTCGGGGTTAAAATTGTTCATTTTTTATACATATAGCATATGGTATAATTTTCATATGTGCCATTCACTGCACAAATCTAATATTAGATACCGATAATCCTAGATTCGGCAGTAGAAGCCGTAGCGAGACTGCTTAAGATGCTGAAGATAATCGAGATTTTTTAAAATTTTTTCGAAAGCAGTAGTCACCCCTACGGTGAGAAAAAATTTTAAAAAATCTCGTTTAGATTCAGTATATTAAGCAGTCGCAGTAGGCTTGTACTGCCGAATCTAGGATAATACACCACATCAAAGATAAAAGCTGAATCAGAGACAAACTTAAAAAGCGGCAAAAGAAACGAAGTTAGGCCAATCAGGTTGTTGCCAATTGTAGGTTTTCATGAGCCGATTAACAATCTTAATCGGCTCACAAGTCTTTAGGGGTCAAAGCTTCGTGGGATTACTTTTGAAACTATCCCATGCTCATCGAATTAACGCGCCTTAGCCTGCCACACCCAAAGACTACCACCCATCACAAACAACAAAGTCGGCAATAACGCTGCCATCACAGGAGGGAAACGATAAACAATACTGAATTCACCAAAAAAAGCATTTAAGACATAAAAAATAAAACTAAGCACCACTGCCAACAAAATTCGTTTACCCATAGTTGTGGAGCGAGGGGCTACAAAGACAAATGGAATGGCTAATAAAATCATCACGAGTGTCGTCAACGGTTGAAAAATCCGCTGCCAAAAGGCAAGTTGAAATGCGCTTGATTCTAGACGATTGTCTAATAAATAATGCGTATACTGATTCAGTTTTTGAAGCGACATGGAATCTGCTTCAATCATGCCTACACTTAAGAGATTAGGCGTTAATTTCAAGTTCCATTCCGCTATATCTAGATGTTGGCTTTCTGTTTTTTCTTTTCCTACCACAGTTTTATTTAAATCATGCGCAAACCATTGGCCTTTATTAAAAGCTAGGGTTTTTGCAAAATACGTTGCAAGCATGCGATGTTGATCATCAAACTCATAGCGGGTGACGCCTTGTAAGTTATGACGGCCAATCACTTTTTCAATATGAATAAAATCATTACCTTCATGCACCCAAATACCTGAAGTCGTCACAATGGTTTGACCCACAGTTTGCGCTAAAGATTTTTGTTTTTCTGCAATAAAATTTGCACGGGGGGCAATAAATTCACCCATTGCCGTTGCCCCCGCAATTAACAATAATGCCGCGAGCACAACGGAGGTAATAATACGCCGCATAGAAACACCTGCAGCACGCATGACCATGAGTTCATGGCTTGACACTAACGCACCTAAACCTAACACACCGCCCAGCAACACCAACATAGGAAAAAATTGATAAATATCATGCGGCAACATAAATAATTCATGCAAAACAACCTGCAAAAGACCGTAATCCCCTTCGCCTATACTATGCAATTCTCGCAACATGCCCATGACAAAAGTCAAAGACATCACGATTAAAAAAATAAGCGCCGTGGAAGTGATGACACTTTTGATAATATAGCGTTGAATAATCATTGTGCTCTCACCTCATTTGCTTGCCATTTTTTTGGTTGGAATATCGAGAGCAAAGAAAAAGTACGCATACGAATATGATACACGACAAGAATCACACCTATCAAAAGAGCATGAACCATCCATATTCCCATATACGATGGCAATATGGATTGCTCTATTCGATCACGTACAACAAATAATAAATTAATGTAAACAATATAAATTAATAAAGCAGGAAAAATATTTGCATAACGACTTTGTCTAGGACGTAAATAACTCAAAGGAACGGCAAGCAAGGCTAATAATATAGCCGATAAAGGCATAGAAAAACGCCATTGTAATTCCGCCGCACTTTTGTTGTTTTGATAATTATCCCATAACTGTTTTGTTGGCATGACCTCTTCAGCTTGGCGTCCTAATCCTATCACTTGATCTGCAATCCGCACGGCATATTTTTTGAATTGAATGATTTTATATTCCATCTGTCCAGGCGTACCTTCATAACGATAGCCATCGGTCGCCACCACAAAACGATCCTTGGTCACATGATCACGAATCTGATAACCTTTCGCTGCTGACAACACACTCCAAGCATTCGCATTCGCGTTTTCTGGATTTTTTCGTTGTTCTGCAATAAATAAATTATTCGCGCCTTTGTGTTGCTTATCGATATTCTCAACATACACCACACGATTATCATCGCTGCTTACTTGAAATCGTCCTGGCACCAGGATATCCAAAATATTTTCGGTTGCCACACTTTTTTTAAGAAGCTTATCTTTTTCGGTCGCCAAGTAAGGATTCACCCATAACGCCAGCGCCATCACAACAGCACCCACACACAGACTACAACTTGTCGTAATCATCCATAATCGTTTTGTACTTAAACCACAAGCCTGCATCACTCGCATTTCATTTTCTGCATATAAACGACCATAGGCGAAAAGAATCCCTAGGTATAACCCTAAAGGCAACAATAACACTAATAAATAAGGAATTTCTAAGCCCATTAATTGCATGACCACACCGGCTGCAATTTTGCCGTTAGCAGCATACTTCAAGTAACGTATCAATTGATTACTCAAAAATATCAGCAGCATCACGAATGCTACGGAAAATAAGGCATTAACAATTTCTTTAATTAAATATCGTGAAATAATCATTTAGTACTTCTATATAAAACACTGTAAAATTACGGCCATTCATTTATAAAGTATGTCTATTATACAAAATTCATCCACTGGGAGCTAATATGAAATTCAATTTGGATACGACTGATATCACCAAACTGCGCACTGACTGCATCGTCATAGGCATTTATGAAAAAGGTGAGCTCGCGCCAAGCGCAACAAAAATCGATGAAATCAGTCAAGGACATCTGTCCAAAATCATACAACATGATGATTTTCAAGGCAAAATAGGTCAATCCCTATTGTTATATCAAGTTCCCTATCTAAACATTCCACGCGTATTATTGGTAGGCTGTGGAAAAAATGAGCAAATCTCAGTTAGAGACTATAAGCGAATCATACAATGCTCTATGAAGGCATTATCATCTGCCAAAATCAAACATATCACTTCATGTCTCACCGAAATTGAAGTAGAAAAACATCACCTCACCTGGAAAATAAAGCATGCTGTCGAATCCATCGCTGATGCAACATATAAATTTGATCACTTTAAGAGCAAAAATGAACCTCGCCTCCAAGTGGATGAAATCAGTCTGCATCTCCCTAAACAACATGCAACGCCGGCTTGTGAAGCAGCCCTGGACCAAGCCTTAAGCATTGCTAGTGGTATTGAGTTAACTAAAAATCTGGCCAATACACCTAGCAACATTTGCACACCTAGTTATCTGGCTCGCGAGGCAAAAAAACTGGCCAAAGAATATAAATCCATTACAGTTAAAGTCCTCGAAGAAGATGCGATGAAGAAATTGGGCATGAATGCATTTTTAGCCGTTGCTAAAGGTAGCGAAAATGATGCGAAATTGATTTGCTTAGCATACAAAGGACCAGGCAAAAAGCAAGCACCTGTTGCACTCATAGGCAAAGGCATTACCTTTGACACTGGCGGTATTTCACTTAAACCTGCGGATAGCATGGTAGGCATGAAATACGATATGTGCGGTGCCGCAACTGTATTAGGCACTATTAAAGCGGCTGCTGAAATGAAACTTCCAGGCCATATAATAGGAATACTTGCAACTGCAGAAAACATGCCTAGCGGCACGGCTTGCAAACCTGAGGACATTGTTACGACGCTGTCAGGACAAACGGTCGAAATCATGAATACCGACGCCGAAGGAAGATTGGTATTATGTGATGCCTTGAGCTATTCTGAACGCTATAAGCCAGAAGTGGTTATTGATATTGCAACCTTAACAGGCGCAGTCGTGATAGCGCTCGGCCATCATGCCACTGGCATGCTTTCTAATAATGAGACTCTCGCAAAAGATTTAATCGCCGCAGGCCTTGAAAGTCATGATCGCGTTTGGCAACTACCCCTCTGGGAAGACTATCAAGATCAACTCAAAAGTCCGTTTGCTGATATGTCTAATGTGGGCGGTCGATCAGCAGGTACGATTACCGCAGCTTGCTTTTTATCCCGTTTTGCCAAAAAATTCCATTGGGCACACTTGGATGTTGCAGGCACTGCCGCTATGATGGGTGGAAATGATCGTTATGCTACAGGTCGTCCCGTACCTTTACTCATGCAATACCTCATTAACCGATTTGGAAAAAAGTAGCATTAAACTTATGCCAAGAATAGATTTTTATATTATGCAGGAAGGCGGTCAGAAATCCCGCCTTGATTTCACTTGTCGACTCATAGAAAAAGCTTATAAAAATAGGCATAGAGTTTATATTCATACTGAAAACCAAAACGATGCCTTTATGCTTGATGAATTACTCTGGACATATCGTGACGATAGTTTTTTACCTCATAATTTAGCAGGTGATGGACCCGAACCTGCGCCACCTATTCAAATTGGTTTTCAATTAAAACCTGCAAATCAACGCGATATTTTAATTAATCTAAGCCATAAAATTCCTGAATTTTATACACAATTTGCACGTATCATAGAAATAGTTTCTCATGATGAAACTATCCAAACTCTCTCTCGTGAACATTACCGCGCATACCGCAGCAATGGTTTCGATATCACAACTCATCATATCAACCTTAAAATAGACGCATAACACCATGGAAAAAACATACCATCCTGAAAATATAGAGCAACATTGGTACCAAACCTGGGAACAAAAAAATTATTTCGCACCAAGTGGTCATGGCAAACCTTATTGCCTCATGATACCGCCACCCAATGTCACAGGCAGCTTACACATGGGCCATGGCTTTGGTGCAACTGTCATGGATATTTTGATACGTTACCATCGCATGCAAGACGATAACACGCTCTGGCAAGCAGGCACGGATCATGCTGGCATCGCAACCCAAATGGTAGTGGAACGACAACTCATGCTGGAAGGAAAATCACGTCATGATTTAGGACGTGAAGCTTTCATTAAAAAAGTATGGGAATGGAAAGAAGAATCCGGCGGCACGATTACACGTCAATTTAAGCGTCTTGGTATTTCTGCCGATTGGCAACGTGAAAAATTTACCATGGATGATTCGCT
This sequence comes from uncultured Coxiellaceae bacterium, assembly GCA_964533645.1. Taxonomy (GTDB): domain Bacteria; phylum Pseudomonadota; class Gammaproteobacteria; order DSM-16500; family DSM-16500; genus JABDBK01. The sequence goes on along the minus strand of CAZHMQ010000053.1, from coordinate 3,743 downwards.
TTCTCATGCAGTACAAGAAGTCTTTGTAAGGCTTTTTGAAGAAGGCTTAATTTATCGCGGCACTCGTTTGGTAAATTGGGATCCTAAATTATTGACTGCTATTTCCGATCTTGAAGTCATGAATGAAGAGGAAGAAGGAAAGTTATGGCATATTCGTTATCCTTTGATGGATCACCAGGGCCATATTACCATTGCCACCACGCGTCCTGAAACGATGTTAGGCGACGTGGCTATTGCTGTGCATCCTGACGATGAACGTTATCAACATTTAATCGGCAAGCGAGCTCACTTACCATTAACAAGTCGTAGCATTCCCATTATTGCTGATGAGTATGTCGATAAAACGTTTGGCAGCGGCTGCGTTAAAATCACGCCTGCACACGATTTTAATGACTTTGACATCGGGCAACGTCATCAGCTTACACCTATTAATATTTTTACTCCAAATGCCTGCTTAAATGAAAATGTTCCCAATGCTTATCAAGGCATGGAACGTTTTGCAGCTCGCGAACAAGTTATCAAAGATTTAGAAGTCTTAGGTTTAATCGAAAAAATTGATAAACACATTTTGAAAGTTCCTCGAGGCGATAGATCAGGTGTCGTCATAGAACCTTATCTCACCCAACAATGGTTTATGAAAATGAAATCGCTGGCGAAACCCGCGATCGAAGCGGTCGAAAAAGGCGAAATCAAATTTATTCCTGAAAATTGGAATAAAACCTATTATCAATGGCTATATAATATTGAAGATTGGTGTATTAGCAGACAATTATGGTGGGGTCACCGCATACCTGCCTGGTATGATGAAAATGGCAAAATTTATGTGGGCTTAGATGAAAAAGACGTACGTTTACGTTATGAAATTCCTCTGGGTGTGAAATTATTACAAGATAATGATGTACTTGACACCTGGTTTTCTGCAGCACTTTGGCCTTTTTCAACCTTAGGATGGCCTGATGAAACACCTGACTTCAAAACTTTTTACCCTACGAATGTGTTAGTCACAGGGTTTGACATTATTTTCTTTTGGGTTGCGCGCATGATCATGATGGGACTTAAATTTACGGGTAAAATTCCCTTCAAAGAAGTCTTTATTACAGGCTTAATACGCGATGCAGAAGGCCATAAAATGTCTAAATCTAAGGGCAATATTATTGATCCCTTGGATTTAATTGATGGAATTACATTGGATGACTTAATACGTAAACGCACTTACGGATTGATGCAACCTGCCATGGCGAAAAAAATAGAAAATGCCACACGCAAGCAATTTCCTGAAGGCATTAATGCTTACGGTACTGATGCAGTGCGTTTTACTTTCTGTGCACTCGCATCTTACGGACGTGAAATTCGTTTTGATTTGGGCCGGCTTGAAGGTTATCGTAATTTTTGTAATAAATTATGGAATGCAGCACGTTATGTGTTAATGAACGTTGAAAACAACCCACCCTCTACGCAACACGCGATGTCGCTGTCTTTGCCTGATCGCTGGATTTTATCACGACTACAAAAAACTATAAAATTAGCACATGAAACCCTTGCAAATTATCGTTTCGATTTATTTGCACATGCTATTTATGATTTTACCTGGAATGAGTTTTGTGATTGGTATCTAGAACTTTCTAAACCTATCTTAACCTCGGATAAAAGCACCGCAGCAGAATTGAATGGTACACGTCATACTTTAGTAACCGTAATGCAACATATAGTTTTATTATTACACCCTATTATGCCATTTATCACCGAAGAAATTTGGCAACGTATAGCTTTATCTAATGAACCTTCGACTATCATGTTACAGCGTTATCCTGTATTTGATAACAAACAAGTGAATGAAACGATAGAAGCTGAATTAGAATGGCTAAAAAATATTATTATTTCCATACGTACCGTTCGTAGCGAAATAAACATTTCACCTGCTAAATTACTATCGGTATTATTTAGCAAAGGAACTGCGATTGATAAAGAACGTTATGATAATAATGCACAGCTCATCAAATCACTCGCTAGACTTGAAAACGTGACTTGGCTTACATCCGAAGATAAACATCCTGAATCGGCGACAGCTATTGTAGGAGATTTAGAAATTTTAATTCCTATGGCTGGATTAATTAACAAAGCTGAGGAATCCGCACGCTTGAATCGCGAAATTGCCAAATTAAAAAAAGACACGGAACGTGCAGAAGCCAAACTTCACAATCCAAGTTTTGTAGATAAAGCACCGGCTGAGGTTGTTGAAAAAGAACGGGAAAAGTTGCATGAATTAAAATCGGTTTTGATGAAACTCGAAAAGCAATTGGAGAAAATTGCGGCGTTGTGAGAAGCTTGGTTAAAGTTTAGCGTTCCGAACAAAACGCCGAGCGTTTTCTAACGTTTTGGGACTGGTGGGGTACAAATGTCTGCATGCATGCTGTTTTTGATTGACATAAGCTTCGAAAAATCGCGGCCGCACCCCCCCGCGCAGCACGCGCCGCAAGGCCTGCCACACCACGCCCCGTAAATTGCATAATCAAAACCAAGACGAGATGTTGAAAGAGGATAGAAATCCATAGGTACCCGCGTGAGCCGCAGCGTGTCAAGGAAGTCGATTTTAAGTAAACGCCCTTGCGGCTGATTGTTTCGTAATTTTGCTTCCGTTGCATAGAGTCCATCACAAAACGCTTGTACATAATTGACTGGAAGTCCGCGTTGAATAGTTCCAATGCCCTGCTGCCAAAACAGCATCGCACGAGGATCACTCCAGGCATTTCCAAAATCATCCTGAAAATGATCATCATACATTTGAAATGCCTTCAAAAGCAGATGAGGATTAAAATGTCGTCCCGTGGTGACGATTTCATTGAGTCGGCGAATTCTCGCATTCAATTGTGATCTAAAGAGAGCAAGAATCTTGGCCACTGCTGATCCTTTTCTCACTGTCAGTTTATACTCTGGCTCACCAGACGATGAAATATCACCAGATTTCACATCTCGAATAGCATCTTTTAATGAATCTAATGTCGTGAATACTGGCGCCCATCTTTTCGTTTCATCAATCTCCCACCCCTCAGGGAACTGCTCACGGTATTGCGTATTGGCTACATCATTATTACCTGTCAACTCGAATAATTTATTTTTGAGAAGGAGCGCCATCTGCGTATCTTCCACCGCAAGGGCCGTTCGATAAGCTGTTGCATGATTAGATCTTTGACCTGAGAGCGCTGTTACATAGTCATTTTCGTCTAATTTTTCTAACAATAATGAAGGGTCTCTTTCTAACATCGCTTCAACAATACCTGGTTTGCCATTCACAATAGCTGTTAACAACTCCTTTAATCGTGCATCTTTTTGTGTTTTGATCGAGTTAAACAAGGTGGATACCAGTGGCACCGCTCCATGACCAGTGACAGGACCAAAATCATCATAGACTAACATGGTATTCATCACATCAACTGGGGCCATTGTCTCTTCGATCACTTTGGTATTATTTGAATCTATAGTCAATTGCTTTCGTGAACTTGTCAGTTTTGTTCTCCTTTTTCTTTTCATGATAGCTACTCCTTTTTTATTGAAAAATAATCGGGTATTTTTAACATAAGAGGCAAAAAAAGTATAACGAATAATAAATGAGAAGTGTTTTCTATAGGATCATGTTAGGGTCTGTCGTCAATTAATCCCCACCCACGTCGTCCCGCGGCTTGTCCGCGGATCCAGGAGAGTTGTAACTGCTATTGCCGCGACTGGATCCTGCGGAAGATCGGAAT
>CAZHMQ010000052.1:2505-13668 GCA_964533645.1 uncultured Coxiellaceae bacterium | reverse complement strand
ATCATTGTATTGATATTTTCGGTGCAGATCATCATGGTTATATTCCACGTATGCAGGCGGGCCTTGCCGCACGCGGTATTTCGTCAGATAAATTAACCTATTTATTAGTTCAGTTTGTGACACTGTATCGAGGTGATCAACAGGTACAAATGTCTACACGAAGCGGTTCATTTGTCACCTTGCGTGAGTTACGTGAAGAAGTGGGCAATGATGCAGCGCGGTTTTTTTACATCATGCGCAAATGCGAACAACATGTGGATTTTGATTTGGATTTGGCAAAATCTAAGTCTAATGAAAATCCTGTGTATTATATTCAATATGCTCATGCGCGTATCTGCAGTGTATTCAGGCAAATTTCCCAAAAAGGATTTAATTACGATCAATCTAATGGGGTTAAACATGTAAGCCTGTTGCTAGAACCTCATGAAATACAACTCATATCGACGTTAAATCGATACCAAGATGTGATCATGAGTGCTGCAACTCAGCATGAACCGCATATATTGACTAACTATTTGCGTGATCTTGCAACGGATTTCCATGCTTACTATAATTCACATCAATTTTTGGTAGATGATGATAAATTGCGAGATACACGGTTAACATTAATATTCGCTACTCGCCAAGTGTTGATAAATGGATTAAAGTTGATAGGTGTGTCTACGCCAGAAAATATGTGATATGCCCAGAGACTATGCAAGATATGTCAGTAAAACAAAACGCCCGTTGATAGAGCGCGGTTGGCGTAAAAGATTATTATTGGTTGGATTTTTGCTGATATTGCTGACTAGTGTTGCTTATAGCATTTATCTTTACCAATATAACACTACCGAAGATGCTTCCTCATCCATAAAACTATGGGTTAAACAAGCGAAAGGTTTATTCGTAAAGGCGCCCATTGATCCAGATACGTTGAGTCAAGCAATCGATCAATCAGAACCCATGGATGCTCAACAAGATGCAGAAATACAGTTTAATTTTTACTCAGATCTAGCAACTATGCAAGTTTCAGCGCCGCAAATACCAGGCTCTCAGGTGCTTGCTGAAGATAAAACCACATTTGCGGTTGAAAAAAAGCTAGTTGAAGTGGAGAAGCCGGTTGTTTCGTCCGCGGATCAAACGAAGGTGGTTCCAGAAAAATATTTATTACAGATAGCTGCTTTTAAAAATCCAACTGCTGCAGGAGAAATGCGTATTTCATTGTTGCTTGCGGGTTTTGAGGCGGAAATAGTTAAGGCTATGCAAAATGACCAACAACTCTATCAGCTACAGCAAGGACCTTTTTCTTCAATAGCGGAAGCGAAGGCTATGCAGCGAGAATTGAAGAAAAAAGATATAGAGAGTGTGATCGTAAAAAAAGTTACTTAATATGCATATGATGTAGGGTGGGTAAAGCGCAGCGTGCCCACCGGCAAATTGGTGGGCACGCTGCGCTTTGCCCACCCTACTTGAAATCTGCGCAAATAGCCCCCATGTATAAATCACTACTATGAGGAGAATGCTTTGACAACTATATTATCAGTCAGATGTAAAAACAAAGTTGTGATGGGTGGTGATGGTCAGGTAACCCTGGGTCATACCGTCATGAAACACAACGCTAAAAAGGTAAGAAGACTCTACAATAATAAGGTATTAGCAGGATTTGCAGGTGGTACTGCAGATGCATTTACCTTATTTGAGCGTTTTGAGGCTAAACTAGAGACCCACCAAGGTCATTTGGTCCGGGCTGCGGTCGAGCTCGCAAAAGACTGGCGAACTGATAGAATGTTACGCAGATTGGAAGCTTTGCTAGCCGTTGCAGATAGTAAATCATCTCTGATTATTACAGGAAATGGAGATGTCATCGAACCGGAAAATAGTTTAATTGCTATAGGTTCAGGTGGTGCTTATGCTCAGTCTGCCGCAAGTGCTTTACTACAAAATACTGAATTAGATGCAAAAGAAATCGTAGAAAAATCATTAACTATTGCTGCATCCATTTGTATTCATACTAATAATATATTTACTATCGAAACCCTTGATAGTGATGCTTAATGAAGAGTGTAACCTTATGTCAAATATGACTCCTAAAGAAATTGTTAATGAGTTAGATAAACACATCATTGGACAAGCTGCGGCAAAACGTGCTGTTGCTATTGCGTTGCGTAATCGCTGGCGCCGAATGCAATTACCTAAAGCATTGCGTGATGAAATTGTCCCCAAAAATATTTTAATGATAGGGCCTACCGGTGTTGGTAAAACAGAAATTGCACGTCGTTTAGCAAAATTAGCAGATGCGCCTTTTATTAAAATAGAAGCGACAAAATTCACCGAAGTGGGCTATGTAGGTCGAGACGTTGATTCAATTATTCGCGATTTAGCGGATATGGCTATTAAGATGATGCGTGAAAAAGAAATGGAAAAAGTGCGTGTTAAAGCTGAAGAAGCTGCAGAAGAACGTATTCTAGATGCTTTACTTCCGAAAGCAAGAACAAGTTTTACGGGTGAACCGGGGGATTCCTCAAAAGAAGATTCTTCTACACGTCAGTTATTTAGAAAAAAACTACGAGAAGGTGAATTAGAAGATAAAGAAATTGAAATCGAAGTCAGCTCATCACCCATGGGTGTAGAAATCATGGCGCCACCTGGCATGGAAGAAATGACCAGCCAATTGCAAAATATGTTTAGTAATATTTCTAATGACCGCAAAAAAATGCGTAAATTAAAAATCGCAGATGCACATAAAATATTACGCGAAGAAGAAGCGGTTAAATTAATTGATGACGAAGATTTAAAGAGCCGTGCTATTGAAAGTGTGGAACAAAATGGTATCGTCTTTTTAGATGAATTGGACAAAATCGCTAAACGTTCTGAACAATCAGGTGCAGATGTTTCACGAGAAGGTGTTCAGCGCGATTTATTGCCTTTAATTGAAGGCTCAACAGTATCGACCAAGTATGGTATGGTGCGTACGGATCATATTTTATTTATTGCATCAGGCGCATTTCATTATGCTAAGCCATCTGATTTAATTCCTGAATTGCAAGGCCGTTTACCTATACGTGTTGAATTGAGCGCATTAAGTAGCGAAGATTTTGTGCGTATTTTAACAGAACCAACTGCTTCAATGACGGAACAATATATGGCATTGCTTTCGACAGAACATGTTAACATAAATTTCTTAGCTGATGGAGTAAAACGCGTTGCCGAGATAGCATGGCAAGTCAATGAACGCACTGAAAATATAGGCGCACGTCGTTTACACACGGTGATGGAACGTTTATTAGAAGAAATTTCATTTGAAGCATCCGATCAAGCAGGTCAAGAAGTTAACATTGATAGTGCTTATGTGGATAAGCATTTATTAAAATTGATGAAAGATGAAGATTTAGGTCGTTATATTTTATGACGGAGATAAAATATCCCGCTCCTATCACTATAACTTTGCATAAAAAATCGCGTACGCTTGAGATTGCGTTTGATAATAAGGAAAATATGATTTTATCATGTGCGATGTTGCGTGCCGCATCCAAATCGGCAGAGATGAGGCATGAAAAATCATCAGATGTCGTGGATTATAGCAATATAAATATTTTATCTATCGAGCCTGTAGGTAACTATGCGATTAAGCCCGTTTTCAGTGATGGTCATCGCACAGGAATTTTTAGTTGGCGTATGCTTTATGATTTAGGAAAGAAAGGGGTCGTTTAATGGATCAAGAACGCTTAAAAAAAGCAGCAGCATTGGCTGCGCTTGATTTTATTGAGCCAGGTATGGTGTTAGGTGTAGGCAGTGGCTCTACAGTGAATTATTTCATTGAAGCTTTGCAACGGGTAAAAGGTAAAATTGAAGCTGCCGTTGCAAGTTCTGAGGCCTCTGCTTTGCGTTTGAAAGCATTATCTATTCCTTTGATTGATTTGAATACCGTAAGTGATTTGCCACTGTATGTGGATGGCGCTGATGAAATTAATGCTGCTAAGCAAATGATTAAAGGCGGTGGAGGTGCTTTAACCCGTGAAAAAATAGTAGCAGCTGTCGCTAAGAAGTTTATTTGTATTGCAGATCAAACTAAAATGGTTGAAACTCTGGGAGAATTTCCTGTTGCAATCGAAGTCATTCCCATGGCTCGTAGCTATGTTGCCAGACAGATAGTTAAATTAGGCGGCGATCCTATTTATAGACAAGGATTTTTGACCGATAATGGTAATGTCATTGTAGATGTTTATAATTTGAAAGTATTGGCACCTTTAACTTTAGAAGAAAAATTAAATAATATAGTTGGCGTTGTTGCTAATGGTGTTTTTGCTGCAAGACCTGCTGATGTGTTATTACTGGCAAGGGATAAAGGTGTGCAGAAATTATGAGAATGTAGGGTGGACAAAGCCCCGGCTTAAAGCATACCGGGGTAAACTCCGCAAGCGTGTCCACCATCATTATAAGAGGTAATATTATGTTTATCATCACTAAACGATTTGGTCGCAATGAAACTCGAGTCGCTGATTTTCGCACTGAACAAGATGCGATCAATGTTATTATGGAAAAGCTAAAGGAAGATAGACATTTTAAGCTCATGGCAACCTATTGTTTGTATGAAGGCGCTGATTTGCTTAAAGAGTATACCCAACAAGATATTCCTGCTTCTGTGGATGATCAAAGTAGTTCTGATGCGGCTGGTTCACAAAAAGGTAGCGGTAAATCATTTGCTCCAACGCCATTTAGTACGACACCACGCTTAGGCCCACAGACATGGATTAAAGACGATACAAACGAGGACGATAAAGATAAAGACGCATGATGCGAAAAAAATCCTAACTATTCAGTCCGAGTAGTTAGGATCCGAAATGAATCCCTATTGTTATATTATTTACCTTTCCATGCATCTTCTTGTTTAGGTTTTTGTGGAGCGCCTGGTATTTTTGGGTTTTGCGTAGTATTTTGTTGCTGTGGTCTTTGTTGGTTCTGATTCACCTTTCCTTTGTCTTGTTGATGCTGTGGTTGTTGGAAACCACCTTTATTTCCCATTTGGCCTTGTTGATCTCTATTTTTACCCATACTTGCCTCCAATCAGAGTTTGTTTAAAGACACATAACCATTATACCTCTGTTTTGGGTTTGTAAACGGGCCATTATTGTCCAACAATTACACACTAATTTAATGAATGGTTATTTTTGGATAAAATTCCTTCCCCCCGCGTAGCGTGGGGGAAGGTTAGGATGGGGTTCTCTAGAATAATTATTTAACACGAGGATAATAAATAAACTGCACGATATTACCATCCGGATCTGCACAATAAAAACTACGCGTGCCATCGCGATGATCTTTAGGCGCAGCTTTGATATCAACGTTATGAGAAAGTAAATATTGATGCCATTGATCGACATCTTCACGTTCGTTAAGAAAAAATCCAATATGATCTAAATGTTGGTGTTTAGCAGGTGAAAAATCGGCAGAAGCACGATGCAATGCAAGATTGTCATGACCTGAAGTTAGATAAAGATTATCAGCATCAGGTTCCCAATCTATACTCATACCTAATAAATCAATATAAAAATGTCTGCATGCATCAAAATTTTTTATAAAAAGTGCAACATGACGAAGACCTTGGGTTGGATTAGGTTTTTGCATCATTAATTGTGTCTCTCTAATTCTTTACGCATAGTTTGAATAACTTTCGAATAATCGGATTCGGTAAATATGGCAGATCCCGTGATAAACATATCAGCACCTGCTTTGGCGACTTCATAGATATTATTGACTTTGATGCCGCCATCAATAGCTAATCGAATATCTTTGCCGCTTTCTGTAATGAGCTTACGTGCCTTTTTAAGTTTTTCAAGCGTTGCGGGAATAAAGCTCTGTCCGCCAAAGCCTGGATTGACTGACATCAACAATATGATATCAATTTTATCTATAATATATTCTACGCAATGTAATGTGGTAGCGGGATTAATCACAATCCCTGCTTTACAGTTGTGTTTGCGTATCAGCGCTAAACTTCTATCTAAGTGTTCTGTGCTTTCTGGATGAATGCTAATATTGCTTGCGCCGGCATTGGCAAAATCAGTGATTAATCTATCAACCGGTTTGGTCATAAGGTGAACATCTATGGGTGCTGTAATACCATAATTGCGTAGTGCTTCGCAGACCAGAGGTCCTACCGTGAGGTTAGGAACATAGTGATTATCCATGACGTCCAGGTGTAACATATCGGCACCAGCGTCCAATACTGCTTTGGCTTCTTCACCTAAGCGTGCAAAATCAGCAGACAACAGGGAGGGTGCAAGTAGAAATTTGTTCATGATTTATCCTGGCTTGTGTATAGTATACGATTTTACTCATATTAGTCGTTTTTTTCTATCTGGAAATTGAAATGCGTGTTTTATATACAGTTTTGTTCTATCTATTGTTACCTTTCGTATTTATAAGATTATTATGGCGATCGCGTCTTCTGCCAGGATATCGAAAAAATTGGGTCGAACGCTTAGGTTATGTTCCTCATGTGCTAGAACATAGTATTTGGATACATGCCGTGTCAGTAGGTGAAACTATTGCGGCTATTCCCCTGATTAGAGCGATTCAAAAAGCCTATCCCGCGCTCCCTATTGTTGTGACAAATATGACACCTACGGGAGCGGCGCGCGTGAAAGCTGCTTTTGGTGATTTAGTATTACAATCCTTTGTACCTTATGATATTCCTGCATTTCTTAACCGATTTATAACACGTATTAAACCTAAAGTATTAATCGTGATGGAAACGGAGTTGTGGCCAAATTTATTTGCGGAGTGTTTAAAACATCATGTTCCCATCATTGTGACCAATGCTCGTTTATCTGAAAAATCAGCTCGTGGTTATGCGTGTATCCCATTCCTGAATAGTGATATGTTTAAAGCGATGCATAGAATGGCAGCGCAAACCGAAGCTGATGCAGAGCGATTTGTTCGCTTGGGTTTATCGAGAGAAAAAATTGTTGTCACAGGAAATTTAAAATTCGATTTAGAAATTGCGGATGATTTGTTTTTGAAAAGTGAGAAGCTGCGTGCTGACTTAGGTTACGATCGTTTAATTTGGATTGCAGCAAGTACGCATCAAGGTGAAGAAGACATCATGTTGCAAGCGCATCATTTGATTTTAGAAAAATATCCTGATGCTTTATTGATGGTAGTGCCAAGACATCCGAATCGATTTGATGAAGTAAAATCGTTAGTGTTACAGAAAAAATTTACCATGGCATGTCGCAGCGATAAGGCTGTTGTAGATGCGTCCGTGCAAGTTTTTATGGGTGATTCTATGGGTGAACTCATGCTTTTTTATTCCATCGCCAATGTTGCACTTGTAGGAGGAAGTTTTGTCGGAGTAGGTGGACATAATATGTTGGAACCTGCGGTATTGCATAAACCTATTTTAACAGGTCCTATCGTGTTTAATTTTACGGAAATTAGTCAGCTGCTGTTGCAAGCCAAAGCTATGTTTATGGTGAAAAATGCAGAAGAAATAGCACAGGAAGTCATACAATTATTTGCTGATGAAAATTTGCGCCATCGCGTGGGTGAAAATGCTTATAATGTTGTCGCGAGTAATCGAGGAGCTTTAGAGCGGCAAGTGGCGTTGGTGAAGCAACTATTAGGGCTTGTTTACAATTCGCTAGGCTGAGACCAAAATCTTTGATTTTTGAGGATCGCAGCACAGCATACGTTGTTGGTATGTGAGCAGCGAACCGGAGAAAATCGAGGATTTCGGGCCAGCATAGTAGAATTGTAAACAGCCCGTATATTAAGAAGGTAATATATTATGTACCATGCATAAATCTTCATACGCTTCACATTTGTTTTTTGGATGTTGTAACAAATGCGCTGGGTGATAAGTGACTACGGTTGGTGTATTCGCAAAAATATGAATCTTCCCGCGTAGATCTTCTATCGATGCATCACAATTCAATAAATTATTTGCTGCAAGTTTCCCTAAAATCAGAATTACGGAAGGCTGAAGAGAAGTGATTTGTTGTTTTAACAACGCACTTGTCAAGATTTGTTCCTTGTGAAAGTCTATTGATGCCAGCATTGCGCTTAATAGTTGATCAGATGTAACAGCAAACTCTTCGTCACTCACAAGTAAATAAGCGACTTGGGTTTTTGTTTTTAATTGCCATCGCTGTATGCCCATGGCATATAAATGTTGTAAAGACATAGTATTTTTATTCGTTAAAGATAATGCACAGTATACAGTAAAAAATATGAAGGACTATTTGATTTTGATAGAGACATCGCCATAATAGAGCAAAAAAAGCACAAAACTCGCGCATAATTTGATCTAATGATTAAGCTTGACTAGAATAAGCCAACTTCTTGAGTTAAGCTATGCCAGCTTCAGGTGTTGAACAGATCCCGGACAAACAAAAAGCGTTTTCCGGGATAACGATCTTCTGATATAAGCATAATAAAAAACATTATGCTTATATCGAATTCACGTTAACTTATGGAAGGTTAAGATGATGAATAATACAGCTGTATATCCAGGCACATTCGATCCTATTACGTTCGGTCACATTGATTTGATTGAGCGAGCAGCGCGTATTTTTGATCGTATTGTTGTCGCCATTGCGGCCAATAACAATAAAAAGCCCTGTTTTACTTTAGATGAGCGTATTGTACTTGCGCGTGAAGTACTGGCTAAATATACAAATGTAGAAGTTAAAGGCTTTGATGCCTTATTAATTAGTTTTATGCGTGAACAACATGCTAAAATTATTTTGCGTGGTATGCGTGTGGTATCGGATTTTGATTATGAATTTCAATTAGCTGGCATGAATAGAAATATGGCGCCTGATATCGAAAGTATTTTTTTAATGCCTGCGGAACGATACACCTATATATCTTCCAGTTTTGTACGTGAAATTGCTTTGCTCAAAGGAGATGTCAGTCAATTCGTCCCCAAAATAGTCGCTGAAGCATTGATAAAAAAAGTGGGGCAGTAAAGTTATGGCATTAATGATTACGGATGAGTGTATTAATTGTGATGTATGCGAACCCGTGTGTCCTAATCAAGCGATTTATCAAGGCGAAGCTATTTTTGAAATAAATCCCTCTTTATGTACGGAATGTGTCGGTCATTTCAATGAGCCGCAATGCGTGGCAGTATGTCCTGTAAGTTGTATTCCATTGAATCCTGAATATCTAGAAACAAAAGAGCAGTTGATGGATAAATATATGAAGCTACAGGAAAAAAAGAATTGAATATGGGTAAGTATATGTCTTCTTCACGTCTTTCGATAGAAGCGCTCATGGCTAAAAATGAGTTAACACAACATCAATTTGATGATTTTATCCAAAGAAACGTATATCTTTCAGCGAAAAAACTCATCAATTTGTACATCATCTCATATGGTATGTCTCTTAAAAATGATATCAATGTAGAAATATATGCAAAATTTTTTGTTGAATTAGAATTAGCTTTCTCACAGTTTTCTACGGAAGAAATAAGTGATGCTTTGTATGAACTTATTTCTGACTATAACATTCAATCGAAACATAAAATAGAATTATTGTTAACTGTTGAAAATGAAACTGATCCTAATTTATTTTTGGACTTAATGAATGTAATAAAAATGCGTATCAAGGTATGTCAAGAAAAAAGTAATGCTTTCATTGTGATGCCAGACAAAATATTTAGAACTATCATAGAGGCGGGTATGAGCATTTCTGGTATTTCTAAATTAAGTTTTCTACATCATCATGTACATGATTCTTTTCTAGAAAGTTTAACTGATTTAAGTTATCAAGAACATGTAGGAAATTATGCAAAACATATGCCAGATCTTAACGATATTGTGCTACGAAGTTGTTCAACGGTAGATCCTGATTTTGACAACTATAAATTAAAAATCCTTAAAAGCTCGCAAGATATTTCAGCAATACAGGTTCAAGCAACTACCTTATTAATTCTTCAAAAGGAAGAAAATGATATAACCACAACTTATATAAAATATAAAAAAAATGGTTTAAATGAAAGTCGAACACTCACAACCATACCCTTGCATAAAAAAAATAAATTCTCAGCAAAAGAATTGGAAGAAATCTCTAGCTATTGTGATGTAACGCTGGAACAGAAGTATTCACCTATAAAAAAAGATCCTGTATTGGTAAAAAAATTTTTTAGTGACGAACCTATGACACATGAAGAAGTGCAGTTAGTAAAAAAAATGATTATTCGTGCACGTACTGAAAATAGAAAAGATTTCGGTAAGAAGCCTTGTATGGCCAACACTATGATGCAAACCTTAATGAAAACGAATTATCATGGGACGTTAAAAGGTTATATAAAAGGCTATAAAATTAAAGCTAATCGAGTTGTGCCAGTGCATGGAGTTGATAGTATTGATGCATTTCCAAAAGCAGTGAAAGTAAAGATTGATGGAAACTTATCAGAAGAAAAGTCACAACCTATCCTTGAGTATGTTAAAAATGCTTTAATGAAATTTTCAGATAGTAAGCGTTATGCATTATTTTCTCCAGTTGAGGCAAATCAGTGCACCATGGTCAGTCAAACTCGGTGGGATTATCCAACAAAAAAAGTTACATTTTCTCAGTAAAGATCTTGACTCATTATTTATTTACGTTTATTAATAAAAATCTATAATAATAGGAGTTGAGCATGTATAAAAAGTTTGTCGTTCCTAATATTGTTCCAGAAGGTTGTCATGAGCAACCTAGAGTCTTAGACGTAGAAATACCTGATGAATGGAGTAAATTACGAACGGATGAACAAGATGCCCTCACAAAATTGATGGAATATTATCTTCAAAAACGTTGGGATGAACAATATAAAAAAATATTGAATAAGGAACAAAATACTATATTATTTACTCTTTTAAAGTTACGTGCATTAGAAGATCTTAAAAGAGATATTCGATATACTATATTTTATAAAAACTTAGAAAAACTTACCGAAAATATTTTATCCGCCCATGCTGCAATGAAAGAAAAACAGGTGACAAATCAGAAAAAGAATCCAGTTGTGTTAGATGAAAAGGCTGTGTCGGAAATGTCTCAGGTAAAAAGCAAAAAGATGTAGATTATAGTCGTCATTGCGAGGAGCGTTAGCGACGTGGCAATCTTGTTTTTTCCCCCCCCCGCTTTGCCCCACCCGACGCGCCCCGGGCACCGGAAACCCCCCCGGAGGACACCCAG
>CAZHMQ010000052.1:0-2495 GCA_964533645.1 uncultured Coxiellaceae bacterium | reverse complement strand
AACAAAAAAATTATTTTTTTTTTCGGCGACTTCCCCGGGCGGGCCCCGCGTGATAAATTTTTTTTCCCCCCCCCCCCGGCCCCCCCCCCCCCCCCGCTCCTCGCAATGACGGTAATGAACGGAAACTAATGTGTCCCCTCAATCGTCTTCCGTACTTTTGCTGGAAATTGTTTGTCTAATGGAATAGGCGCATCCAGCCAGGCATTCAAGCCTGCCAAATCACCTGGACTTAATGTACCTGCGGCTTGTTTTAAAGCGATGATATTATAAATATAAGCATAACGATCATGTGCATAAATGCGTTGATCGATGAATACTTGTTGTTGTTGATTCAATACGTTAACTAATATTTCGGTACCTACACGATAGCCTGCTTCCATTCCTTCAAGAGAACTTTTAGCTGATTTAATAGCTTTTTGATCAGCTTGTATTTTTTGTATTCCCGCAATGACATTTAAATAACTTTGTCTTGTGATATTAATGGTGGAACGTATTTGTTGTTCCAGCTGTTGACATGCTATTTGATAATTATCTTTCGCTTGTCTGGTTTGTGCAAGTACTAGTCCTCCTTGAATGATAGGCACATTAAGATTTAACGCAATTTCTGGAGTGACAATGTTCGCCGCACCTGGGGGATTGATTAGATCTCTTCTCGTGCTGCCCATATCACGAGAAAAGTTAATATTGTAAGTCCCTTGCGCATTAAGTGTAGGAAGGTGTCCAGCAAATTGTTGACGTATATTTTGCTTGGCGGCACTGACGCCGTATTGTGCGGCTTTGATTTGCCAGTTTTGTTTGATCGCCACAGCAACCCAGTCATCCATATCAGCAGGTTTAGGTGTGAGTAAAGGAAATTTTTCATTTAATCGAGAAAGTGAAGGATACATTTTGCCAGTGATCACGCGTAAATTTTCTCTATCATTTTCTAACGTTGTCATGGCGGTAATGTATTCTGCGGATGATGCTTCATATGATGCTTGTGCCGTATATACATCCGTAATAGTTTTTATGCCGACTTTGTATTGTTGGTTAACCTGATCAAGCTGTTTTGCATAAGCTGCTTTAGTCGACTCAGAGGATCGCAGGTTATCGACATCTTCAAGCACTTGAAAATAAGCTTTGACGACTCTTGCCATTAAATCTTGAGCCGCAAAATTTAAATTAGCGCCGGCTTGCTTTGCCGTTGCTCTTGCTTGTGCAAAATTAGAAATTTGTGCAAAGTTAAAAATGGTTTGGGTTGCTGTTAATACCACATTATAACCGCGTGTGGATTTGTCACCTAAGAATACAGCGCCTGGTCCTGAAGTGTATTGTTGTGACAAATAAGGTTGGTATGTACCGTTGATAGAGGGCAATAAATTAGCCAAGCTTATATACACACCTTCGCCTGTTGCGAAGTTTTTAGCGATATTTTGTTGATAAATAGGATCGCTCTCTATGGCTTGTTGATAAACTTCTATCAAGTTCGCAGCGTGTATAGTTGAGCTAAAACAAAAAGCAAATAATGATATAAGCAAACGTAATTTCATTCTTTATTTTCCTGATTTTTATAGAGTTGAATAGCTAGCTTTAGTGCTTCTTGCATGCTGCCACTATTCGCATTCTTACTACCGGCAATATCTAAAGCTGTCCCATGATCGACCGAAGTGCGTATGATAGGTAATCCTATAGTGACATTAACAGCACGATCAAATCCTAAATTTTTTACTACAGGCAAGGCTTGGTCATGGTACATCGCCAATACGGCATCTGCAGTGCTTAAATATTTTCCCGTAAATAAGGTATCAGCAGGCAAAGGTCCTAAGACATTTATATTTTCTTTGCGTAGTAATGCTATTGCAGGTTCAATAGTATCGATTTCTTCACGACCTAAATGGCCATTTTCTCCTGCATGCGGGTTAAGGCCTGATACTAAAATGAGAGGATGTTTTATGTTAAACGTATTTTTTAATGCATCATTGAGTAATCGGGTTGTTTCAATAATTTTTTTCTGGGTGATCGCTTTTGGAACTTGGCTCAAAGCTACATGAGTTGTAACAAGAGCGACTTTTAATGCATCTACAACAAATAGCATGACAACTTCTGACGCTTGACAGCGATCCGCTAAAAATTCAGTGTGTCCTGTGAAAGCAATGCCTGCTTCATTCATCACAGATTTTTGCACAGGACCTGTGACAAGAGCAGAAGCTTTTTTTTCTAAACAAAGATCGGTTGCTAAACTTAAGCATTCGATGACAAAACTCGCATTCGCAATATTTAATTGGCCAGGTATAGCAGGCTGAGGTAGTTTTACAGGAATTATTTTTAATGCGCCGGGCGTGTGTGCAACAGGTGATTCGGATAAAGAAATTTCAGCGAGTTTTAATGGCAAATCAATGAGTTTTGCACGAGCTAATAACATCTCGGGATCCGTGATGACTACGAGCTCTGCAGGCCATGTTTGTTGTGCGACTTGCGCTACAATATCAGGACCTATACCAGCAGGTTCGCCTGGT
>CAZHMQ010000051.1:13511-13793 GCA_964533645.1 uncultured Coxiellaceae bacterium | reverse complement strand
CACCATCTATTGTATTGGATGGTGGGCACGGCGAAAAGCACGCCTTTGCCCACCCTACACTTTAAAATTATATGTTCTCACTTCATTGTTTTTATTCGTTTTTCTCCTAAATTTTTGTTTTTTTTAAGACACTTTTTTTTGTTCTTTTAAGGCTTTTTTAAGAATAAAAAGATACAATTCAAACCATTATGAATAATAGACAACTCTTAGAAAACGCCATCAGAAGCAATGAATTTAAAACTGTTGGTGAGCTGATGAAAACATTCGATCCTCTGCAAAATA
>CAZHMQ010000051.1:0-13411 GCA_964533645.1 uncultured Coxiellaceae bacterium | reverse complement strand
TTTTGCCTGATACAGAGGAGCCTCATGCTATTCCCCAAACTCCTATCCAGCTAGCGATTTCATTGGGCCATATAGAAACTGTACAAGCTATTTTAGAAAACATATCTCATGCTCTTTATAGACAACTCTTAAAAAACGCCATCAGAAACAATGAATTTAAAACTGTTGATGTGCTGATGAAAAAATTCGATCCTCTGCAAAATATTTTGCCTGATACAGAGGAGCCTCATGCTATTCCCCAAACTCCTATCCAGCTAGCAGTTTCATTGGGCCATATAGAAACTGCACAAGCTATTTTAGAAAACACATCTCATGCTCTTGATCGTAATAATGGTAATCTCTTATACATTGCTGTTAGAAAGAATGATCATGCAATGATTACTTTATTACTGGGTTATTTTGGACTATCTCGCGAACGGCGCAAAGGAGAGGAAAAAACTCCCTTACAGCTAGCATACGATGAAAAACATATAGATTGCGTCAAAGCTTTCATCAGTCAACACGCTGATGCGGAAGAATACAAATCTATTGATCCGCAAGCTCAGGCAGAATACAAACTTATTTTGATACAAGCAGTTCAAGACAGTCAGTATAATCTTGTCGAGTTATTACTCGACGTACATACGCCACAGCAATGCCCTGATCCCCAAAAAGGAACATGTTTACACATTGCAGTAAAAAACAATGATCCTCAAATGATTGAACTATTACTCGATTACCAAGGATACCATTACGATAAACATGAATATAAAACAGATAAAGAAACGCTTTTGTTATCGCCTATTGAATTAGCTGCTCATTTAGAACATTGGGAATGTGTAAAACCTTTTGCTATCAGACACAAAGCAACTTCAAAAGATGATGTCACGGCTTATGCTAAAACATTAGAGAGTGTTGTGTCTAACTCCAAAGGGCCTAACAATTTAATTGAGCCTTTGGTAGAAGCAGGAGGCTCTTTGAAAAATGGCGATTTTTATAAGAAATTTAACATTTTAGATGCAGCTATCAAAAGCAAAAATACAACTAAGATAGCCTTGCTTTTATTGTCAGGGTTTGATCCGTTAAAAAGCGAATTTTCATATTCTTATTCTACCATTTATAATCTGAATCATTTCACAAGTAATAGTAAACCTCAGGTACAAGAGTTTCGACAAGCATTTGAGGAAGGCTGGCTGAAGTATAATGATATGATGCTGCTTAAGTTAATACTTCCTTTTCTTTTTCGCTTTCGCCCATTGAATCAGCCTGGATCTGCGTTTGGCAAACGTAATCAACACATCGATCATTTATTCCCAGTGATTATCAGTTTTTTATGGCTGCCAGGCATTCCGTTTCCTGATGCCGATGCTTTTAATGCTTTATCAAATAAAAAAATGATTAATGATGCCGTAGAGAGGCACCGGCTAACTAAACAACCAACCAGCCAAAAAGTCTTTTCCGCAATAGAAAATTTTTTTGAGAATGCTCCTATAACTACGTCAGAGTTAAAATTACTGAATTTAACAATGGCCATTAAAAACAATTGTTCTGAGTTAACGGTCCAACTTATCAGAACAATACCTTCAAAAGGAGCTATTTGGGATCGTTTCAAGCTGGCTATTGAGTTAGGTCATTCTGAAACTGTAAAAGCCATGGTTAATGCGATTGGAAACCTTGATGAAGATATGGAACAATCTAATACTGCTTTAATTATAGCAGTTCAAAAAAGACATTTTAATCTTGCTAAGCTTTTAGTTGATGCAGGTGTTAAAGCCAATACAAGTTCGTTAGTCGCAGCTATTAAAACAGGAAATATAGACTTATCTCGCCTATGTTTGGAAAATTTTAGCAAACAATATCCTGGTGATGATTTCCCCCCTTACTGGTCTTTCAAACTTGCTATTCAAAATAATGATCCTCCCATGATTATTTTATTATTACATTTTAGCACTAAAATCCCCCGAGACCCTGCTATAGAGGAAATAGAGCTCTACCCTATAGCGTATGCTGCTCATTTAGAGTATTGGGATTGTGTAAAAGCACTTACTACTAAAAAAACAGGTAAAAATGATTTTGCAGGATATAGCCTTGCTATCGATTGTGCCGCGGGTGCACGGCGTTATGATATAGTCCGACTTTTAGCTGAAGACGGAGGAAAAACTTTCCAAACAAACAATGACCCCATTTATCTTGCTATCAAAAATAATGATGCAAAAATGATAGCTTTGCTTTTATCATTAGGATTTAAGCTGCTTAGCTTCCGTAATCGTCAAGAAGAGTTTGCATTCGAAAAACAAAAAAATATTTTTCAGGCTGGAAAATCCATGCATCACGATGCAAAACGTTTCATGGTAGTATCGCCATTTCTCTTTCGTGCACTGAATCAGCCTGAGTCTTTCTTTGGTAAAACATATAAAATTACTATAACGTGTAAAGTTGGTGAAACATATAAAAAAAGAGAGTTTGAGATAAAACTCACTGAGGAGTTACTCGAACGAATCGCAAGTTTTTTATGTCCGCCTGGAGCCCAACCTCCCACTGTATTATCAAACAATAACATGATTGCCAAAGCTTCAGCGAAATCAGTTTTGGCTGGTTCTCAAGGTTTATTCCACAAGCACTCTGAAGCTTCCCAAAAATTTCTGAATGAGCTGGGAGAAACAGTAAAAAATAGTTTTCAGGCAGATAATGATGTTAAAGCTTCTGTCAGCCGTTTTCGGAAAAAAAATACGGATCCACAATCCAGAACAATGTTGCTGTTAAGCAAGTTTAAAACGATATGTCCTCCCGTACCGAAAGAAGCAGGGAAAAAAACGCCTGAACAAAAAAATCCCAGTAAAGCTTTATCCAACACTTAACCGGCGAAGAAAAAACGCCGCGACCGCATTAGCCAATGCAATCAAGATAAAAACATGTGTCACTGAAAAGTGTAACGCTAACATAACACTGGTCAGACTGGCGGCAAGTACCATAAATAATGCATTCATAATATTGTTACAGGCAATCACGCGCGAACGATATTCTGCCTCACTTTTGTATTGCAAAATAGCATACAATGGCACTGCATAAATTCCGCCGCACGCAGCTAACAAAAACAAATCAAGCAGCAAACGCCAACTTTGTAAATGATTTAAAAACTCTGCCAATGTTAATAAATGTTTCGACGCGGGTGAAACATATTCACTTGCCAAAACCAAATCCGTACCAAATATAACCATACCAATCGCCGCAATAGGAACATACGTTGCTCGAATTTTTCCTTTCAACAAACGATTACAAAAAAGAGATCCTGCGCCAATGCCGAATGAAAAACAGGTTAAAAATAATGTCACAACGGTTGGGCCTGCGCCTAATATCACTTTTGCATAAGTCGGAAATTGAGAAAGATAAGTCGCACCGACCAGCCAGAACCAGGAAATTCCTAAAATTGCTAATGCTAATTCGCGATGCTTCATGGTGCGAAAAATAATTTCTTTTGTTTCGATGAAAATATTCCATCGGATTTTGATATGCGGTGCTGCAATTTTTGCGGGTGGAATAAAGCGGCTAGCTGCATAACCAACCGCTGCTGCAAGAACAATGGCAAAAGAAATTAACAAGGGCGCAGCTTGTAATGATGCTAAAATTCCTCCGAGAATAGTTCCTAACAAAATTGCTAGAAATGTTCCTGCTTCAATCAATGCATTTCCAGCCAGCAGTTCATTACTTTGTAATTGATCAGGCAAAATAGAATATTTTAGCGGACCAAAAAAAGCAGCTTGTGTGCCGACTAGAAATAACACAGTCATCAACAGTAAAATACTTTGAAAATATAATCCGATAGCCGCAAGCAGCATCAAAAAAATTTCTGCAATTTTTGTGTAACGAATTAATTTTGTTTTTTCAAATTTGTCTGCAAGCTGTCCTGCAGTTGCTGAAAATAAAAAAAACGGAAAAATAAATACTCCTGCGGCAATCGTAATTAAAATTTCTGAATTTAATTTCAGTGAGTCAGCAAAATTATAGGTAATCAAAATGACTAGCGAATTTTTATAAACATTATCATTGAACGCACCCAAAAATTGCGTGAAGAATAATGGCAAAAATCTTTGTTCTTTTAATAAATTTAACTGATTAGTTACCATACGATTTGCACCTTATAGGTCAATCAAAATATCTTTAAAATTATCAAAATATCTTTAAAATTATATGTCCTCACTGAATACTTACGTACAAATTGAAGCTCGTCATTGCGAGCCGTGTTTTTCGGCGAAGCAATCCAGGCTTTTAAAAACCTGGATTGCTTCGCTTTGCTCGCAACGAAGCCTGGATTGCTTCGCCGAAAAGCACGGCTCGCAATGACGCATTAGTTGACGCCATTGACCGAATACTTACGTAATTATTTTATAACCAGCTGATTTTAAAAAACAAACATTTTCTCTCAAAACCACACAAATCTTAATCCTCGTCTATATTTAATTTATAAGCAAAAAAAACAATATGTTGTTTCGCCGGTATGAACTTTAGGGGGTCGACAAGGTGAGCAATAATTTTAAAAACAATCTTAAATTTATAACACGACACGTGTTTATCTTAATTAGCACGATAGCTATTTCAGAAGCGACTCTTGCTAATCCAGAAGGCGGTGTTGTCGCGGCAGGTTCTGCTACAATTTCACAAAGCCCCGGACTCACTCACATTGAACAATCTTCTGAAAAAGCTATCATCAACTGGCAAAGTTTCAATATCAATGCAGCGGAAAAAACTCATTTTCAACAACCAGTACACGGCATTGCGCTCAATCGTATTAATCCTCACATGGGTGCGTCACAAATTTATGGACAACTCACTGCAACAGGAAAAATTATTTTAGTCAACCAGGCAGGTATCTTTTTTGGTCCAGGCTCGTTTGTTGATGTCGGCGGTATCATTGCATCGACCAGTGATATTTCAGATGCAAATTTTTTAGCGGGCAAATATCATTTTGACAAACCTTCTGAATTCAACGGATCTGTTATCAATCAGGGAACAATTCGTGCAGCACAAAATGGTCTGGTTGCATTAGTCGGACAAGGTGTGCGTAACGATGGATTGATTGAAGCTCGCATGGGAAATGTTGTTTTAGGATCGGGAAATAAATTTACGATTGATTTATATGGCGACCAACTGATCAACTTCAGTGTTGATGAAGCATCATCTGCTGCAGGCATAGACCACCAGGGAAAAAAATTAACCGCTGGCGTGGAAAATAATGGAAAGATCATTGCAGATGGCGGAAAAATTTTAATTTCAGCACGCTCGGCCCGTAATGTTGTAGACAATGTTATTAATATGAGAGGCGTTGCACAAGCCAAAGGGGTTTATCAACATGGCGGTGAAATTATTTTATCAGGAGAAGGGGGTACAGTTAGAGTTTCTGGAAAAATTATTGCAACAGGAAAACGTTACACTCAACGCGGCGGTAAAGTAAAAATTTCTGGAGATAATATTGTGATTGAATCGCCGGCTGAAATTGATGTGAGCGGCTCACGCGGCGGTGGAGAAATTTTAATTGGCGGAGATTATCAAGGTAAAGCAATGGCCTCCAATTTACCGAATGCTAAAACAACTTATGTCGAACAAGGTGTCAATCTCAAAGCAGATGCCATTAATCAAGGCGACGGCGGAAAAATCATTGTCTGGGGCGATGATGCAACTTTCTTCCATGGAAATCTCTTCGCACGTGGCGGTCAATACTCGGGTAACGGCGGCTTTGTTGAAACATCTGGACATTATTTAGATGTTACGAATGCAAGTATTAACTTGCTTGCACCTTACGGAAAAGCTGGCACATGGTTATTGGATCCAATCGACGTCACAATTAGCAACAGTGCTGCATCTAATTCAACTTATAGTAATGGAGGCTATGGATTCTCAGCAAATCCCGCGAATATATTAGCCAGTCAATTAATGACTGCTTTACAAAGTGGAAATGTCTCTGTATCAACTTCCGGCACCACGGGAGGAGGTAACGGTGATATTGCAGTCAATGCAGCTTTGACATGGGATGCCAGTACAACGTTGACATTATTTTCAGTGCGCAACATTTATCTCAATGCAGATATTACTGCTTATAACGGTGGTTTATCGTTGACTGCAATCAATGGCGCGCAAAGCATGACAGGCGGGACAATCGGTAGCGGCACAATTGGCGGTGCAGTTGGAACGCTCACTGCAAATATTAATGTAAAAGATTTCACCTTATCACAAGGACAATGGTTTCAACGTGCAGTTTCACTTCCTGTACTCAATGTCTCAAATAATTTTACTATCGCAGGTGGATCAACTTATAACGGAAATTATGCGGCTCAATTTACCCGTCTGAATACGACATCTGGAACAGGCGGTATAACAGATGTATTTGGATTACAGGGAGTCGCAACAGGCACTCTCTCAACCAGTTACAGTATTGCCAATAATATTGATGCCAGTAAAACCTTGTATTGGAATTCAGGTGCAGGATTTAATCCTATTGGTACAGATGCAACCAACAAGTTCACGGGTGGTGTCACCGGACAGAATTTTGTGATTGATAGCCTCTATATTAATCGTCCTTCCACAACATACGTCGGTTTATTTGGCGTTACAAATGCTGTCAGCGGAATAGGACTGACTAATGTATCTATTACCGGCGGACTTGAAGTAGGCGCTTTGGCAGGCAGATTAGATACTGGCGATATCAGTAATTCTTATTCCACAGGGAAAGTAGTGGGTACGCTTTCTTCTTCCACTTCAGGAACAGGCGGGCTGGTGGGTACACAACCTGGTGGAAGCAGTATTCTCACATCTTATAGCGGTGCAAATGTGTATGGAGTTTCAAACGTAGGCGGTCTGGTTGGCTATACAAATTCTGCTTTAGGGGACCAGGATGTTTATGCTTATGGTAATGTGACTGGAACATCAAATGTCGGTGGATTGGTCGGAAAAGGGGGAAGCAATATCTCTATTGATAGAGCTTATAGCAGTGGTCAAGTCAAAGGAACAAGTTCTATCGGCGGCTTGATTGGGGTGAATCTTGGCTCTACTCTTTTTATCACCAATAGTTTTTGGGATGTGACAACCTCAGGTTTGGGATCAGATGGTTCAACGAGTGGCAGCGCAGGAGGAACGGGTAAAAACACAGCCAATATGACAACTGCTGCAACATTTAGCGGTTCAACCTGGAACATTACAAGCACCATTGAAACAGATAATACGCAGCCGGCTACGACTTGGTTTATCTTCCCCAGTTATACGCGTCCTATTTTAATGATGGAATTCAGCACTTCTATTAAAAATCCTCATCAATTGCAATTAGCTGGAACAACTTTAAATGCAAATTATACATTAGCTAACGATATTGATATGACGAGTGTCCGTAATCCCAGTGATATTTGGGCAACGACGCCAGGATCCACCACAAGCAATACATCAATCGGTTTTATTCCTATTGGTTATTCTTCAGCTTATACCGGTACGTTTAATGGTCAGGGAAATTTTATTAAAAATCTCTACATCAATACGACGAATAGTAATATTGCAACCAACATCGGATTATTTTCTTCTATCGGTAACGGATCAACAGGGACTGTACAAAATGTTTATTTATCGAATGTAGAAGTTCGCACGAATAATCAAACAACAGGCGGTTTGGTGGGTCTTGTCGCCCAGGGTGGTTTAGTCAGTGATTCAGGTGTCACGTCAGGCTCTGTTTTAAGTAACGAAAATGCGTTAGGTGTCGGCGGTTTGGTCGGAATCAATCGCGAAGATATCCGCAGGTCCTATAGCGGTGCGGATGTCAGCGGCCAGGAAGATGTAGGAGGATTGGTCGGGATCAATAACAATTCCACAGGAATTTCATCATTAATTGATAATAGCTACGCATATGGAACTGTTTCAGGCAGAAGATACGCAGGCGGTTTGGTCGGAAATAATGGTGATAACTCAGGCGGTACAGCTGCCATACAAAACTCTTGGAGCAGCGGATTAGTGATTAGTACGAATGCGGAAGGTGGAGGTTTAATCGCTCATCAAGGCGCTTCAGGCGCTTCAACCAGTAATAGTTATTGGGACACACAAACTTCAGGCCAGGCAAGCAGTGCAAGCGGCACTGGATTAACAACATCACAAATGATGACACAATCAAATTTTTCAGGTTGGGATTTCAGTACAGTCTGGTTTATTCCAAATTATGGCGATACAACGCTGGCTTATACCCGTCCTTTGCTGCGCTCAGAAGCCAGCACGAGTATTCGTAATGCACATCAATTACAACTCGTTGCTTCTGGTTTATCTGCCAGTTATACACTTGCCAATGATATTGATATGAAAAGTGCCATGAATAATGCTTCTGATGTTTGGGGAACGGTCGCTAAAGTATCCGGTGCTGGATTTGTGCCGATTGGGAATGGTGCAAATAGTTTTACTGGAAGTTTTAACGGTAATAATGACTTAATTGATAATTTATATATGAATAACAACAGGAGTGCTAGTTATTCTTCCCAGGACATCGGATTATTTGCCAAGACAAATGGAAGCACTCTTCGAAATATCGGTTTAACGAATGTGGATTACACTGCCCAATTTAATTTAGGCTCTCTGACTGTGGAATTTGTAGGTGCTTTGGTCGGTACAGATGGCTCAACGACTTTTAATAATAATTTTAGTACCGGAAGCATCACTGCCACTACGGGTTCGACAAATATGGCTGTCGGCGGCTTGATTGGATTTGCTACCGGAACAGGAAATTATATCAATTCTTATAGTAATGCGAATGTGAATCTGACAGCTACGACCAGCCTGGGTATCAACTATGCCGGTGGTTTTGTTGGCACACTATCGAGTGGTACAACATTGCAATCTTATGCGACAGGGAATGTATCTGGCACTGCAGCAAGCGGCGGCGTAGTCAGAATAGGCGGTTTTGTTGGAGATGTTTCAATTACTGCTACTGTGAATAATGCGTATAGTCTTGGTAATGTCACAATCAATTCCACAAACAGCAACAGTTATGCAGGCGGCTTTGCGAGTCACAATGCAGTGACAAATGGAATCACTAATTCTTATAGTTCAGGTGTCATTACCAGCAACAACGCAGGCCCTACTGTCGGTGGTTTTCTGGGAGCCAATCAAGCGAATATTTCTTCCGCGAATGATTACTGGGATAGCTCAACATCACCCAGTGTTGCAAGCGGAACAGGTACGACATCCGGTGCTGGTAATGTGATTGGAACTGCAAAAACAACTGCGCAAATGATGCAGTCCGCGCAATTTTCAGGTTTTACATTTGATCAACCGGGTGTACTCAGTACTTATAGCATCTGGTATATATTTAATGGATTCACACGCCCGATCTTGAAAATGGAAAACAGCAGTGTAGTGCGCAATGCACATCAATTGCAATTAATGGAAATGAATCTCGGCGGGGATTATGTATTAGCAAATGATATCGACACGTATAACAATTTCCATAATGTATCTGATATTTGGGGAACAAACGCAGGTGTCAGCGGTGCAGGTTTTGTGCCGGTTTCCTTATCTTCTGGTGCTTCGTTTGTTGGACGTCTCTTTGGCGGAAATTCTCAATATGCTATTAGCAATCTCTATATCAACAGTTCTTCAGGCAGTACTGTCGGGTTAATCAGCAGCAGTAGCAGTGGTTCGGTTATTTCAAATATTGGATTAATCAATCCAGTTGTGAGCGGACAGGGTACGGTAGGTGCTTTAGTGGGAGATAGCTCAGGCACAATTTACGATAGTTATGCATCAGGCGGTACTGTAACGGGCGTTTCTGCGGGAGGGTTGATTGGCCAAATATCAGCGGGCTCGATTGATCGTTCTTATAGCAGTAACAATGTATCCATTAGCACGGGTAATGGAGGCGGTTTAATCGGTATATTTTCTAGCGGGACCATCGCCGTCAGTAACTCTTATGCGACCGGAAATGTGACTGCCAGTAATGGTACTGTAGGAGGATTCCTGGGTTCGACAAGTTCTTGCTCCAATTGCACGCTGACTAATAATTACAGCACAGGTGCACTGACACTCACAGGCCCTGGCTCAGCGGGTGGTTTTGCAGGTTTCTTAAACACAGGCACTACGACTTTATCAAATAATTTCTGGGATAGTACGACAGCAGGCGCTTCTTTCAATGACAGTGGTACTCCTGGGGATGTTGCGGGTATTACTAAACTAACAACTACGCAAGCCTTAACTTTATCCACTTACACTAACTGGTTAATTAGCACAGGAATGACAGGCCCAACACCGTCTAACCAACCCTGGTTTATGACGGATGGACAAACTCGACCGATATTGTCATCCGAATGGCAGAATAACATCCGCACAGCACATCAACTACAATCGATGAAAGCTGCACTTGGTGCAGATTATACGTTAGAAAATAATATTAATTTAACAAGCTCGCTGAATAATGCCAAAGATATTTGGGCAACTAACGGTACTTCAAGCGGTAATGGATTTTCTTCGACAGGTATTTTTGCAGGAACACTGGATGGAGAGAACCATATCATCAGTAATTATTATTCCAAGAATGGTTCTCTGTTCGGGCAAATGATCGGAGCTTCTGCAAAAAATGTCGGTCTTGAAAATGCAGTGATTAATGTGACGGGTGCAAGCGGCACTGTCGGAGGCTTGGTTGGCACATTTGGACAGCGTTATGATGCAGGCACTGTCGCGAAATCTTACCTGAACAGCGTCTATACTACCGGACAAATTACTTTTACAGACAATACTTCAGGAAGTGGAACTTGGTATGCGGGCGGTTTGATCGGTCAGGGTGGGCAAGGTGTTATTCTTTCTTCTTATAGTTTAGCTAATGTCGTCAATAATTCTAATGTATCAGCGACTGCAGCACCTAATTTAGGTGGATTAGCGGGAGAATTAACAGGATCTGTTTCCAGCGGAGGCACGGGAAATATTATGCTCACTGCTGATTCCTATAGTGGCGGCTTGGTTTCACAAGGTTCAGGCTCCTCAGTTGCCGGTGGATTTTTAGGATCGCAAAATCAAGTCATTGGAACATTTAACTATTGGGATACACAAACTTCAGGTCAAGCAAGTGGTATTAGTTCAGGTTCGATTACAGGTTCGTCTCCCCTAACAGGAAGAACGACCGCTCAGTTGCAAGATACGTTACCGAACGGTTTTTCTTCCTTTATTTTTGGACAAGTAGGAGGTGATGGCAGCAGCGCAAATGGTTCTTATCCTTATCTTTTAAATTTCTATCCCAATACACCGCGTGTGATTTCAGGATTTACGCCGAGCGGCAGTAATAACACAGCACAACTCGCTTATAACGGCAGCAATATCACACCAACTTATACTGGCAGCAACAGTTTCTATTATTATTTATTATCAAACGGCACAGTGGCTGACAGCAATCCCTTCATTGTTTATACCACAACTGGACCTGCAGCCAATCTCGTTGCACTTGCACCCGCAAGCGGCGCTAGCACGACTGGATTAAATATGTCTGCAAATACAGTCACAATCGGTGGAGGTAACACTGCAACAATTTCAAATACGGACCTCGATACAGCAGGAGACTCTGCTTTAAGCTCCAATATTCTTTATACCGTTACCAGTAATAATTTAGTCCTAAATAGCAGTATTAGTTTAACAACAACAGCCAATACGACTTATAACATTAATGGAACGATTACACCGGCTAGCGGTAATTTGGGAACGATATTATTTAACGGGCCAGTTTTATTAGGAACTAATTTAACACTGAATGCAGGCAGTAATAATATAACTTTTGGCAACACATTAAATGGGGCATTTAGTTTAATAGCCAATACATCTGGCACAACAGCTTTCAATGGAATCGCTGGAGGTAGTGCTGCTTTAACGAGTATTACAACAGACTCTTCTGGCGGAACGAATATCGGTGCAAATATTACAACAAGCGGCGCACAAACCTATAATGATGCTGTCAATTTAACGGGTGATAGTACATTACAATCAAACAGCAGCGGTGATATACACTTCAGTTCAACACTGGATGGTGGACAAGCATTAGTGGTTAATACAGCAGGTGTGAGCTTCTTTGGTGCGGCAGTCGGTAGTGGATCAACACTTGGCAGCCTAACAACAGATGCGCCAGGTTCAACTACTCTCAGTGCAGATGTTACAACATCGAATGCGCAAACGTATAATGATCCTGTCACTTTTTCAGGCTCAGGAATGCGTATTTTGACAGTCACAAGTACTGATCTTAATTTTAATTCAACTCTGAATGGCTCTGTTGATTTATTCACGGATGTATTCAACAATATGGTATTGAATGGTATAGTTGGCGGCACGACTCCTTTAACTTCTTTTATACCTAGTGCAACAACAATAGATATCGCCGCAAATATTACGACTACAGGTTTACAAGAGTATGGCGCAGCGGTCATCTTAACGGGCACAGGTGCTAAAACATTTACTTCTTCCCTAACTCCCGGTACAGCGATTCGTTTTTTGAGCACCCTGGATGGCGCTTATGACTTAACATTAAATGCTCCCGGCACCACTGTTTTGACTGGTGTGGTAGGCGGTACAACTCCACTGGCAAGTTTAACGACGGATGCAGCTGGTTCTGTGCAAATTACGAGTAATGTCTCAACAACCGGTGCACAAACCTATAACGACCCCATTGTATTGGTTATTAACGGGACAAGAACACTCTCATCGTCTAGCAATGGCAACATCACAATCGGTTCAACATTAAATGCCGCACGCAGTTTAATCATTAATACGGGAGGAATAACCTTATTTGGGGGCATTGTAGGAGGCACGACACCACTGTTAAGCTTAACCACTGATGCGGCAGGTTCTACACAAATCGCTGCGAATATCACAACAAGCGGTTCACAAGCATTTAATGATGCAGTCACATTAAATGGATCCGGCACAAAAACTCTTGCATCAACAGGCAGTAGTCTTATTGCATTTGGTTCGACATTAAATGGCGGGTCTGATCTGGTTTTAAATACTTCAGGCGTCACATCATTTGGCGGTGCGGTTGGCGGCATAACTCCGCTTTCAAGCTTGACAACTAATACAGGCGGTTCAAGCAGCATTGGTGCAAATATTACAACAGTCAATGCACAAACCTTTAATGATGCCGTCAATTTAACAGGTAGTAGCACATTACAATCCAATAGCAGCGGTGATATACACTTCAGTTCAACGCTGGATGGTGCACAAGCATTAGTAGTTAATACAGCAGGTGTAAGCTTCTTTGGTGCAGCGATCGGTGGATCAAACGCTCTTACTAGTTTAACCACTAACACAGGCGGTTCAACCAGTATTGCTTCAAATATTTCAACAACGGGTGCACAAACATTTAATGATGCAGTGACATTAACAGGTTCAGGAACATTTGCTTCATCGGGTAGTGGTAATATTGGATTTGCTTCGACATTAA
>CAZHMQ010000050.1:0-13957 GCA_964533645.1 uncultured Coxiellaceae bacterium | reverse complement strand
TATCGGTCACTTGCCCCACAAAAATTATAAATATATCACATCCAAAAAACCTCAAATTATGACCGCGCGAAGTATATAACGCAGCTATCCATTTTATTCATATCCTACTGCTGCTATAATGCGTCCATTTGGTACAAATAGAATGGAGACACTATGTCAACTCACGTCATCAATATAGCATGGAAACGCACCACCAAAGATTTTAATTATAAAACATACAACAGAGCGCATACTGTTCATTTTTCGGGTGGATCCACCACCGAAGTAAGTGCTGCACCAGAATACCTTGGTGAACCAAGCCTCGCTAATCCCGAAGAAATGTTAGTCGCGGCTATTTCGAGTTGCTTTATGTTAACTTTTCTCGCAGTTGCCGCAACCAAAGGTATTACTGTGGATAGTTATATCGATAAAGCTACAGGCGAGCTTGCAAAAAATCCTGAAGGCAAAATATCTGTCACTGAAGTCACCTTGCATCCTGAAATTACTTTTCCCATGAATCAACAGCCCGAAGTTTCTGTATTGCGTCAATTACTCGAAAAAGCTCATGCGAATTGTTTTATTACTAATTCGGTAAAAACCGTAGTGCATGTGAAACCAGTGCTGGCAGAAATAGAAATTACTATACATTAAACGTATTTATTCAACGGTTGCCACAGATCGTGCAGGCACGGGCACGATTAGACCTGTGGCAACTGCTGAATAATTACCCCTAGTCTAACAATTGATTTAAGACAGCCGCCAAGCGATAACCCGCCAATGCCACTTCTTCTTGCACTAATTGGCGGCTCGTTTGTAAATAAGCCTCCGATGGAAGTTGGTTTTCTGGGGTTGAATAAACAACAGTAGTGACGTTTTGAAAACCTTCTTGCGCCCAATTTATCGCTTTTAAGTCTGTTATTTTTACATCAAAATATTTTTTTGGATAAAGTGAAGTAATTTCATTACTCAATGTTACCACATTGGCGGATGTGGATGGGCCTGTAAAAATATCAATTCCTTGATCCCATAATTTATGTAATGGAATAGTTTTCGGATGCGACGCTGGAAATTTAACAAAATAAAGATTACCTCCTTGATCTCCATCAGGATTTTTTACTGAAATACGACTGGTGGTATGCAAAGGCTGATGAATATCCCCTACGACATGAACTAAAAAAGCTAAAAACCTAGCTCTTTCAAAAGCATTAGCTTTTGGATTAGCAATAATAGGTTCTATTTGATCGATGGCCCATACAATGTTATCAGTGTTATCTAAATTTTTTAGAGGTGTTCCATCTTTACTAAAGGGTAAATCAACATAATGCCAATGCGAATAAATATCAATTTTTTGTATACGCAGATAATCGGCCCATGGACCTAATTGATAAAATGAGGTGTTATAAGGATATTCTTTACTTAAATCGGCAATCATTTTATCAACTTTAGTTTTAACATTTGGATTCAGTTGATCATATGCAATTTGTGCAATCACCATGTGACCTAAGGCATTCCAGGAATAAGAACATAAAGGCAGTAATACAAGAAGAAAAACTAATAACATAGATTTTAATTTTTGCACGACTTAACTTCCTAATGATTAATGGGTTGCAATATACAGTTATGTTTGTAGGAACACAACTCACTACGGGCTGTGTACAATTCTACTATGCTGGCCCAGCCTAGCGAATTGTAAACAAGCCCTACTGTCATTTTCCTTCTTTCAATATTTTTCTCATCACATGCTGCAATATGCCGCCTTGCTTGTAATATTCGACCTCATTCCATGTATCAATACGTGAATGCAACTCAATCTCGAGAGATGATCCATCGGATCGTCGAATGACAGCTTTCAGCTTAATGCGAGGTTTCATTTGCTCATTTAATCCCAGAACATCAATTTTTTCTGAACCATTCAAATTTAATGTTTTACGCGTGACCCCTTCTATAAATTCTAACGGTATAATGCCCATGCCGATGAGATTGGAACGATGAATGCGTTCAAAACTTTCTGCAATGACTGCATATACACCTAATAATTTAGGTCCTTTTGCCGCCCAATCGCGTGACGATCCTGATCCATATTCTTTACCTGCTATCACTACCAATGGTATTTTTTCATTTTTATACCGCATAGCAGCATCAAAAATAGATAACATTTCTCCGCTTGGAATATGCTTAGTAAATCCACCTTCTACACCAGGAACCATTTCATTTCGAATACGAATGTTAGCAAAAGTTCCGCGCATCATGACTTCATGATTTCCCCGACGCGCTCCATAAGAATTAAAATCTTTTGCAGCAATGCCCTTACTTAATAAATATTTTCCTGCAGGACAATCCGCCTTAAAAGAACCCGCAGGAGAAATATGATCGGTGGTAATACTATCGCCTAACAACACTAAAATATTTGCCTGTTTAATATCCGATAATTTATCAGGCGCGATACCCATACCTTCAAAAAAAGGAGGATGTTGAATATAGGTCGAAGTATCTTGCCAAACATAGGTTTTTGATTGTGGAATTTCCATGGCACGCCATTCAGATGATCCTGAAAAAATTTCATCATACGTTTGATGAAACATTTTCTGTGAAACTAAACTTACTTCACGTGCAATTTCTGCATTTGTTGGCCAAAGCTCTTTTAAATACACTGGCTTACCTTCCGCATCATTTCCAATCGGTTCTTTTGTAACATCAATGGATACAGTGCCTGTTAACGCAAAAATAACAACTAGAGGCGGTGATGCCAACCAATTAGCTTTAACTTGTGGATGAATACGACCTTCAAAATTACGGTTGCCAGATAATACTGCTGAAACTGTCAAATCATGTTTTGTCACTGCATTAGCCACAACATCGGGTAATGGACCTGAGTTGCCAATACAAGTCGTGCATCCATAGCCGACCAAACTAAACCCTAATTGGTCAAGATAGGTTTGCAATCCAGCTTTTTCTAAATACTTTGTAACGACTTGCGAACCTGGCGCAAATGAAGTTTTCACCCAAGGTTTACGACGCAAGCCTTTTTCAATTGCTTTTTTGGCAAGAAGCCCTGCTGCCATCAAAATACTAGGATTAGAAGTATTTGTGCAGCTGGTAATAGCGGCAATGACAACATCGCCATGATGCAAAGCATACTCTGCTTCTGTTGCAAAAGATGTTGATTTTTCTGCGATACGTCCATTCTCTTTTAATAACTTATCAAAAGCTTCTATAATATTAGGCAATGTAACATTATCTTGCGGCCGCTTAGGACCTGCCATACAAGGTTTGATAGTCGCTAAATCCAGCTCAACAATATCCGTAAATACGGGCGCAGGATGGGATGCGTCATGCCATAAACCTTGCGCTTTTGCATAAGCCTCAACAAGAGCTATAGTTTGTGTATCTCGTCCGCTTAACTTTAAATATTCTAAAGTAGCGTTATCAATGGGAAAAAATCCGCATGTCGCACCATATTCAGGTGACATATTTCCAATCGTTGCTCTATCCGCAATGCTTAATTCATTTAAACCAGGGCCATAAAATTCAACAAACTTACCAACCACCCCTTTTTTTCGTAAAAGATGAGTCACTTCTAATACTAAGTCAGTTGCAGTGATACCTTCATTTAATTTACCAGTTAATTTAACACCTATCACTTCGGGAATTAACATAGATATAGGTTGACCTAGCATAGCAGCTTCTGCTTCTATACCACCTACTCCCCACCCTAATACACCTAAACCATTAATCATAGTCGTATGACTATCCGTTCCAACTAAAGTATCTGGATAAGCATATTGTTTACCGTCTTTTTTACTAGACCAAATAGTTTTAGCCAAATATTCTAAATTGACTTGATGACAAATACCTGTATCAGGTGGTACTACACTAAAATTTTGAAATGCTTGCTGACCCCAACGCAAAAATTCATAACGTTCATAATTTCTTTCCATTTCCATGTTTGCATTTGTTACGATGGCATCTTTGGTGAGAAAAGCATCCACTTGTATGGAATGATCAATCACCAAATCAACAGGTGAAAGCGGATTGATTTTTTCAGGATTACCGCCCAATGCTTTCATTGCTGCACGCATAGCTGCAAGATCAACGACAGCAGGAACACCAGTAAAGTCTTGCATTAAAACGCGTGTTGGCCGATAAGCTATTTCTCTGCTCGATGATTTATATTCTAACCAATCAATCACAGCTGTAATATCGTCAAATGTTACGGTATGACCATCTTCATAACGAATTAAATTTTCTAAAAGAATTTTTAAGGTAACAGGCAGTTTTGATAAACCTTTCAGTCCTGCTTTTTCAGCATCAGGCAAACTATAATAATGGTATTCTTCGCCATTAACCTTTAACGTTTTATGAGTTTTTAATGAAAAATTTTCAATAGGCTTAGCATGTTCATCTTCATGATGGTTGATATGCTGTTGATTATGCGCAGCCCAACTCGGTGCATCACTGGCTGGAAAAGATTCTTCTGAAGATTCATTGATGATTTCCATCTTTTTTTGAGGCGACCTATCCTTATCTTTCATCTTAAACTCCCTATAAACAAATCTTGGGGTCAAGTATAAACCAACCCTATACCTACTTGCCACCTCACTTTAGCGTGACCGCATGCATCTTTTCTCATCGGAAAAAAACATCATTCATGTGTTTATATTTCACCCTTAAATCGCATTACTGTTCATATGTTAAGCCACCTATACCACACAATACTTTAAGAAAGAGGTATAATGATTATGTATGCGATATCACATAACAATAAATCGGAGGAAGTATCATGTCTAAACACACCACAAGGACCAGAAACGGTCATGGTCTTATCAGAAACGATATCGAAAAACTAAAAGCCATCATAGCATTGACCGCAAGAGACATGGGTGGCCAGGCTCGAAATGCACTCTCTGAATCCTACGAAAATGTAAAAGATACAGCAACAGGTCTTCAAGAAAATGTTGCGCTCAAAGTTCGCAAACAACCCTATAAAGCTATGGCAGTTGCCGCAGCGCTAGGTTTAGCTTTAGGATTAATGCGAAAAAAACGTGTAAAAGGTCGCCGTTAATTAAACCAACACCAAGGATGGTATTTACTCATGACTAAGCGAAAAAAACCTACCCTAGGCAGAGCTCTTATCAATTTAGTCATTGGTGTGCCCACCCTATTGAGTTTAATAGGAAAAATAGTATCAATTATAGGATTTGAAGCACGCTTAGCCGGAAGAAGTCTAGTAAGTATCTTGATGCTCACCATCATATCTGCTTTATTATTGACTTCTATCTGGCTATGTATGTTAGCAATGTTATTTGTTTATTTATATTCTCTGCAATGGCCCATACCATTCATTCTTCTTACTTTGATTGGCGTCAATCTCATCTTATTAGTCATCATTTCCATTAAGATAATGAAACATAAAAAAAGATTATTACTCCCCGAAACGCATCAACTCATCGACGAAGCGCGTAATATTTACAACGATTTATAATTTTATTCTTATTCAATATCTTGAATAAAAGCTCTGTCGAGTCATGTCGAGCACTTGACTATTGTACAAAATATTTATAAATATGGTCATATTAAGATGATTATGAGTATATACTATGACCAAAACCAATCGTTCCATACCAGCAGCACAATTTAAAGCTGAATGTTTGCACTTAATAAATACTGTTCATGATCAACATGTAAGTTACATTATCACTAAACGTGGCAAACCTTTTGCAAAATTAATACCTATTACAGAGGGGCCTGTAAATTATTTTGGATGTCTTAAAGATACAGCTTCTACTTCTGAAGATATTGTAGGACCTATTGATCTTGAGTGGGATGCTGAAAAATGAAATTAATATTGGATACTCAGTATGGTGGTGACAAACGTAAGGTAGAAATAATACTTGCATGATGCCTATCCCATGAGAAAATACCCTCATTTTAAAGAGATTCTTTATGACAACGTTTGACTCCAATGCTCCTGCCCCTAAAGATTCCGGTATCTTCGGCTTGCCTTATAGCGTAGAAGAAGCCCAATTGGTGTTAATCCCCGTACCCTGGGAAGCGACTACATCCTATGGTGGCGGCACTTCAGAAGGCCCAGAAGCTATTTATCAAGCAAGTAAACAAGTTGATTTATTTGATATCGATTTAGGCAATTTTTTTGAAGCTGGTATTGCCATGCTAGACACGCCAAACCATATACAAGAATGGAATGACTTGTCCAAGAAATGCGCTCAAGAAGTCATTACTGCCATTGTTGAAGGCAAAGAAAACACTTCCACCAAAAAAGCATTAGCTATAGTCAATGAGCATAGTGTAAAAATAAATGCATACACTTATGAAACGACCAAGCATTGGTTAAATCAAGGTAAAGTTGTTGGATTAATTGGTGGCGACCACTCTACTCCATTCGGTGCTATCAAAGCTTTTTTAGAAAAACATCCCGACATGGGCATATTACACATTGATGCACATGCAGATTTACGCCATGCTTACGAAGGTTTTGAAGATTCGCATGCTTCTATTATGTATAACGTGATGACAAAAACTGCTTTAAAAACCCTAATTCAGGTCGGTATTCGCGATTTTTGTGAAGAAGAATACAACTTCATCCATGCTCACCCTGAAAAAATACATACTTTTTTCGATGCACAACTTGCTGAAAAAAAAATGCAAGGTGAGAGTTGGTCTAAACTCTGTGACACCATCATTGCAAAATTACCCAACGAAGTTTTTATATCATTTGATATTGATGGACTGGATCCACGCTTTTGTCCTAATACAGGAACCCCGGTACCGGGCGGCCTTGAATTTTGTGAAGTGTTATACTTATTTAAAAAAGTCGCTCAATCAGGTCGGAAAATAATTGGATTTGATTTAAATGAAGTAGCGCCAGGTGAGACGGAATGGGATGCCAATGTAGGTGCGCGTATACTATATAAATTATGTGGATGGACACTTAGAGCCTGTTCAAGATCTTAAAAAGTGGGGAATCGAGATAAAATCTTCGCAAGTAAGTTATAGACGAAAAGGGGATGTCTTTTTTAGCAAAATCAAGATAGGATATGTCTATTTTAAAAATAGGAAGCCTTATCTTCCTGAGGAAATATTCATGACAGGAAATCACCTCACTCCAGGTCAACGATTTCGCAATGCATTAAAAGACGAAAAACCTTTGCAAATCGTTGGAACCATTAATGCCATGACCGCACTACTCGCAAAAAATGCGGGGTTTAAAGCTATTTATTTATCAGGTGCAGGCGTTGCCAATGTATCCTATGGATTACCAGACTTAGGCATTACCACCTTAGATGATGTATTAATCGATGCAAGACGTATCACCAGCCGAGTAGATTTACCTTTATTAGTTGATATTGATACAGGATGGGGCGGTGCGCTCAACATTGCAAGAACTATTCGAGAGATGCAAAAAGCAGGCGTTGCTGCGGTACACATGGAAGATCAAGTTCAAGCTAAACGCTGTGGCCATAGACCCGGAAAAGCGATTGTAGAAACATCCGAAATGGTCGATAGACTTAAAGCTGCTGTAGATGCTCGCACCGATCCTTCTTTTGTCATCATGGCGAGAACCGATGCCCTAGCATCTGAGGGTTTAGAAACAAGCGTTGATCGGATCAATCAATATATTGCCGCAGGTGCAGATATGATTTTCTTTGAAGGCGCGACGGATTTGCAGCAATATGCTTATGTGAGCAAGCATTGCAAAGTTCCAATACTTGCGAATATGACTGAATTTGGCGTCACACCCATTTATACTAAAGAAGAGCTCGCAAAAGCTGGGATCAGCCTTATTCTCTATCCATTAAGTATATTTCGCATCATGAACAAAGCCGCAGAAAACGCTTATCTCTCCATTCGAAAAGAAAATTCTCAAGAATCACTCTTAAGCCTGATGCAAACACGCAATGAACTTTATGAAATATTAAACTATCACTCTTACGAAAAAAAATTAGATGAATTATTTTCAAAAGGAAAATGAAAATGAATCAAAAAACTGGTGGACTCGCAGGATTAGTAGTGGGTGATACCGCTATTTGCACAGTAGGAAAAACAGGCTTAGGCTTAACGTATCGTGGTTATGATATTCACGATTTAGCAAAACAGGCTGAATTTGAAGAAGTTGCATACTTACTTATTTATGGAAAATTACCTAATCAACATGAATTAGCAGCCTACAAGAAAAAACTTATGGGTTATAGGGAAATTCCGAAGGCATTAAAATCCGTATTAGAAACGATACCTGCAAATACACATCCCATGGACGTGTTACGAACGGCTTGCTCTATGCTTGGCAATCTTGAACCTGAATCCCAAACTAACACTCAAGAAAATATTGCTGATCGTTTACTTGCTGCTACACCGGGCATGCTTTTATATTGGTATCATTTTCATAACAATAACAAACGCATTTCGACTCATACAGATGAACCTAATCTTGCAAGCCATTTTCTACATTTATTACACGGCAAAACACCTGATAGTTTAGCCGCTGAAACCATGAATGTTTCATTAATTCTATACGCCGAACACGAATTCAATGCCTCCACTTTTGCAGCACGTGTAACCACTTCAACGTTATCGGATTTCTATTCTGCTATTGTTTCAGGTATAGGCACGCTACGCGGCCCACTACATGGCGGCGCAAATGAAGCTGCGATGGAACTTATCGAAAAATTTAAAACACCTGATGAAGCTGAAGCA
Source organism: uncultured Coxiellaceae bacterium (assembly GCA_964533645.1). GTDB lineage: Bacteria > Pseudomonadota > Gammaproteobacteria > DSM-16500 > DSM-16500 > JABDBK01. The sequence continues at coordinate 5,266 of CAZHMQ010000050.1, read as the reverse complement.
GGTTTGCGAAAAATGTTAGCTGCAAAAGAAAAAATTATGGGATTCGGTCATCGAGTTTATAAAATTTCCGATCCAAGATCCGATATTATTAAAAAATATTCCAAACAACTCTCTACACAAACCAAAGATGGTTATTTTTACCCTGTATCTGAGCGTATCGAAAAAATCATGTGGGATGAGAAAAAATTATTTCCGAATGCAGATTTTTATAGTGCTACGGCATATCATTTTTGTGGCATCCCCACTTTCATGTTTACACCTATATTTGTGATGTCACGTATATCCGGATGGAGTTCGCACATAATAGAACAACGTAAAGATAATCGGCTCATACGTCCTGATGCCAATTACACAGGCCCACAACCTATTCCATTTATTGCGATTAAAGAACGAGGATAATCATGGTAACACATTTTATTGAACAAAATATTCGACCTACTCCTGATAAAGAATTCGTAGCCCTTGCGAATTATGTAAGTCACACCCCTATCCAAAGCGAATCAGCTTACTCTACTGCGCGTTTTTGTTTGATGGATTCTATAGGTTGTGCCATCTTAGCGTTGCAATATTCGGCATGCACAAAACTACTAGGACCTATCATTCCTGGAACGACAGTTCCACATGGAGCACGCGTACCAGGCACAAATTACACATTAGATCCTATTTTAGCTGCGTTTAATATTGGCACACTCATTCGCTGGCTTGACTTTAACGACACATGGCTTGCAGCTGAATGGGGTCATCCATCCGACAATCTTGGCGCCATTTTAGCTGTTGCAGATTACATAAGTCGTAAAAATATAGCTGAAAAAAAACCTCCTTTAGTCATGCGTGATGTGTTAACAGCGATGATCAAAGCTTATGAAATACAAGGTGTACTCGCCTTAGAAAATAGCTTCAATCGTGTTGGCTTAGATCATGTTGTCTTAGTCAAAGTTGCATCCACCGCTGTCATCATGCATATGTTAGGCGGAAGTGAAACTGACGTTATCAATGCCCTATCTCATGCATTCATTGATGGTCAAAGCTTAAGAACCTATCGACATTCACCCAATACAGGCTCAAGAAAATCGTGGGCTGCAGGGGATGCTACCAGTCGAGCCGTACGTTTAGCGTGGATGGTGTTAAAAGGTGAAATGGGTTATCCAAGTGCTTTAACTGCTAAAACATGGGGATTTTATGATGTATGCTTTAAACAACAAGCATTTCGTATACCTAGAACCTTAGGCTCCTATGTGATGGAAAATATTTTATTTAAAATTTCATTTCCAGCGGAATTTCATGCCCAAACTGCTGTCGAATGTGCCATCGCATTACATCCACAAATAAAAAATAAATTCGATCACATTGAAAAAATAGTCATTACCACTCATGAATCTGCGATGCGTATTATTAATAAAAAAGGGCCACTGCATAATCCAGCAGATAGGGATCACTGCTTACAATACATGACTGCTACGGGTTTAATTTTCGGAAATCTCAAAGCAGAATATTATGAAGATGATATTGCATCCGATCCACGCATAGATGCACTTCGTGACAAAATGATCATAGAAGAAGACATTCAATTCACTAAAGACTATCTTGATCCTGATAAACGTTCTATCGCAAATTCTCTACAAATCTATTTCAAGGACGGAACCAAAACAGAAAAAATCACTATGGAATATCCTATCGGCCATAAACGTCGACGTGAAGAAGGCATTCCCTTGTTATTAGAAAAATTTGAAAATAATATGAAAACGCATTTTTCAGATGCTAATACCCGGGAGTTACGGGATATGTTTTTAAATTTAGCTGAATTTGAAGTGATGCCGGTGAATCATTTTATGGAGCTGTTTGTCACGGAGAAATAATCTTGCAAAATAATCACATAAACTGGGGAATGTTAGGCAGATGTTAGTCCACTTTCTCACAGATCAACTCTTTGAATATTAAGGATTTTTATTTTTAAAAATGATATGATATATTTATCTTACTATGTTATACTACCAATATGTAATACCAGGAACCAAAGTCATGAGTGCTGTTAAAAAAACTATATCTATTGATGAGAATGTTGCCAAAGAAGCAAGCAAACTTAATGCTAATTTTAGTGCGATCGTCGAAACTGCGTTAATAGAGTACCTCCATCAACAGCGCATTCAAAAAGCCATTAATAGCTTCGGAAAATGGGCTGAACGTGAAGATAGTAGCGCTAACATGGTGTCAAATTTACGAAACCAGGATGATAGAGAATATATAAGTCGTGACTCAGACAATGCAAAAAAATCAAAGTAGAGACGATGTTAGTGGAGACTATTTTATTTGATACAGATTATTTAATTGATTTTTTACGTGGAAAAGCCTCTTCACGTGATGCAATAGTTGAAGCATTATCCAAAAATCGAGCCTATATATGCATATTAAGTGTATACGAATTATATGCCGGCATGAGACCCGAAGAAGAAGAAGCAACAGAAAATTGCATAGCTGCTTTCCAAATTGAACCCATAACTTTAGATATTTCAAAAAAGGCTGGAATAATGCGCTTCAATTATAAGCAAAAAGGAATTACCTTATCGATTGTAGATTGTATTATCGCGGAAACAGCTCGCGCCAATGACCGTTTGATTGCAACAATGAACAAAAAACATTATCCGGATGTTAGATTTTATCTATAACAATCTTAATATTTCTAACCTTGTCATCCTGGGACGGCTTTCATGCAAGATGACAGCGACTCGACTTACCCACGATACTGATAAAAATTATTAATCAAAGACTGCGCGGTAGTTTCCAGTCCGTCATTCATTTTCTTTTTTAACTCTTCAAAATTGGGAGAAACCAAACCTTCGATCCAAGACACTGCGGGCTGATACATGGGAACAAGTTTAGATTCTTTCCAATAAGATTCTTGGCTATACGATGTTAATTGCACGATAAAGATAAATACTAAGTTTATCAAAATACCTCTTGCTAAACCAAACACACCGCCAAACATTCGATTGACGAAACCAAGACCTGCCGTATCAACAGCTCCACTAATGACATAGCTTATTAATGAACCTATCACTAAAATCACAAGAAATATGGAAACAAAACTTAGTCCCAAGGCCAACATACTCACGGGTTCTGCTGCATTCGCACCCACTGCGTTCGACGTATCAGCTACCGCAGATTGAACAGTGGAAGAACCTGTAAATGCACTTGCAAGCTTGCCTGCAAATAAGCTAGAAGCGATGAATGCAATAATCCAGGTGAGTACTGACAATAATTCTTTTACAATTCCCCGCGCAAACCCAGCTACAATTGAAAATAGCAAAATAGTAATAATAATGTAATCTACCCAATTTAAGTCTACCATGAGTTAGCACCTCGATGATGAGTATGTAAAAACACGTTTCACGCTTCTACCTGTCTATAATCTATTATAAACTAAGTATAAACAATGTTTTTGCTCATTATCTCAAAAAAACCTGGTATCTGGGATCTATTGTTAAAGGAATAGAATAAATATGCTCAAGGATTTGATTGATTTCTTAAAAGCGCACAAAATTTTTTCTGATCTAAAGGAAGACGCTATCCATCAATTGCGAGATAAATCAACCAAGATTGATCTAAGTTTTGATGATATTTTATTTCAACAAGGCGATACGCCTGATGCTGTTTATTTCCTCACCCATGGTAAATTAGAAGTTTCTCTTATCACGGTAAATAATCAAGTAAAAGTGGTAGGTCATATTGATGAAGGTGAAGTCGTAGGAGAACTTGCAGCTCTTGCTAATGAGGCTTACCCCTATACTGTAAAAGCATTAAGACCAAGCACTATTTATAAATTAGCAAAAAAAGATTTTTTAGATTTATGCTATCAATATCCCTCATCCATGTTTGAAACCATATATCCACTGTTATCACAATCAAATAATATTATACAATTATTATCCACCGACGAATTACATAATAGTATTGTCATCATAGCGGCAAATGTGACGGTTGCAATGGATGAGTTTGCGAAAAAGCTTATATCCTTATTGCTAAAAGACGAGAACATATTATTATTTTCTGATTACATGACTCAAGAAAACACCGGCGATGAACATGAATTGATAAAAAAAGTAAATCTCACTGAACAATATAAAAAACCGAATCAACAAATCATTTACTTATTAAAGTCAAGTACCACACCCTTAGCTAGCATCGCTTTAACAAAAGCCGATAAATATTATCTGGTTACCAATGCTCTTTCAGAACCTCTCATTGATCCACTTATCAAAGACTATATAAGAAAAAAGCACATTGCTACTAAACTACTTCCTCACCTCATTATTATCCATCCTGAAACAACCCAGTTGCCCAGACACACTTCATTATGGTTAGAACAAATCCCTTTTACTATGCATCATCACGTCAGAATAGATGTCACAAAACACTATGAGAGACTTATACGATTTCTACAAGAAAAAGCCAATGGTCTCATTCTTGGTGGAGGAGGAACGCGAGGCTGGGGTCATATTGGTGCAATCAAAGCATTATGTGATCAAGAACACCCTATTGATTTTGTAGGAGGCACTAGCGTAGGAGCTATCATAGGCGGATGTTATGCCATGAGAGAGTCTTATGAAGACACATACACAAAATTTAACAAAATTGTATCCACTTCAAAAAATTCTATTTCCTGGCGCAGCGTTACTTTACCCATTGTCTCTGTATTCGATGCCAAGTCATTTACCAATGCAAGCTTGGAGGTATTTGAAAATTGCCTTATAGAAGATTTATGGTTACCTTTTTTCTGTGTTTCAAGCAATCTTACTAATTATAGTGAAGAAATACATAAAACTGGCTTGCTTTGGGAAAAAATAAGAGCAAGCTCCTCTATACCTGGACTCATACCACCCATGGTCATTAATGGTGATATCCATTTTGATGGCGGTTTACTCAACAATTTACCAGTCGATATCATGTGGCAATTGATTGGTAGCAAAGGAAAAACGATAGGCGTTGAATTAAACTCATCTATGCATGATTATCATAAATATCATTTCCCACCTGTCATAGGATTCAAACAAGCTTTAACCGCAAAAATGGGTATGAATAGACAAATTTACAAATTTCCTCGCTTTGTTGATTTATTTTTACGTGGATTATTAGTCGGATCATCTGCAAAAGCAAAACAAAATGGTCTGAGCGCATCGATACTTGTCAATTTGAGCCTCAAAAAATTTAGCTTATTAAAATTTAGTCAAAAACAAGCTCAGCAAATGATAGAAATAGGTTTTTTAGAAAC
>CAZHMQ010000049.1:0-14616 GCA_964533645.1 uncultured Coxiellaceae bacterium | reverse complement strand
TTATAGTTTTATTGTTTTAGATAGAAGATAACTGACAAGGCACCGAAAACCGCTCACCATTCGAAAGTCGCATCGCAGTCAATGCATATCCCCAAATACAGCCTGTATCTAAAGCATAAGTATTTGGAGTGTCAGTGACACCACCCAATGCTGCCCAATGGCCAAAAAGAATTTTTATATTAGCATGTTGTCGGTTAGGAACGTTAAACCAAGGTATGAGTTTATCTTTTGCTGAATCGACTTTACCCTTATTTTCCAGTTCTAAACTTCCATCAGGGTAACAAAAACGTGCGCGGGTTAAATAATTCGTGATGCAGCGCCATCGATCAAAGCCCCTCAAATCATCACACCAAGCATTAGGATGATTACCATACATATGTTTAAAAAAATCAAAAGCTTTATCACTTTGCAAAATCATTTCGACTTCATGAGCTAGTGTTTTTGCTTTTGCTAAATCCCAATTCGCAGCAAGACCTGCATGTACCATAGTATATCCTAGATCATGATGTAACAGTGGTTGATGTATTAGCCAGTCTAATAAATCATGTTTATCGGGAGCGCGTAGTATGTCATCGAAAGTATCTTCTTTCCAGCCCTCATGTGCTTTACGAGCGACGGCTAATAAATGTAAATCATGATTACCTAAGACCATATGCTGTCGATCACCTAAGCTTTTCACAAAGCGTAAGCATGCTAGTGACTTTGGACCACGATTTACAATATCGCCTGTAAACCAAAGCCTATCGTTTTTAGGGTCAAATGAAATAAGCTCTAATAAACGCTGAAGCGGTTCAAAACATCCTTGTAGATCGCCTATGACGTAGATAGACATGCTGCCCTCAATCAAAAAAATGATTACTGATTTTCAAATAATCGTCCACGCTTAAATCTTCGGGTCGTGTTTGCAGGTTTACAGCGATTTTTCCCCAGTCGGAATCTTTGACTAGATTTTTTAAACTGTTACGTAACGTCTTGCGTCTATGAGAAAACGCTTCTTTGACGATGCTTGCAAAGTGTGAATAATTACGCGCGGTGTGTGGAATATCATGATAGGGAACAAGTTTTACAATGCTGGAGTTTACTTGCGGTGGCGGATAAAAAGCGCCAGGTGGCACATCGAATAATGCGGTGACTTCACAATGATATTGGACCATGACGCTTAGTCTACCGTAGGTTTTACTTCCTGGTTTTGCAGCTACTCTGTCAACGACTTCTTTTTGTAACATGAAGTGCATGTCCCAAATATAAGGAGCAAACGTGAGTAGATGAAAAATAAGTGGGGTAGAAATATTGTAAGGTAAATTACCTATAATGCGTAGAGGTGATTTTTTATCGAAAAAACACGCAAAATCGAAGGTTAAAGCATCGGTTTGGTAAACACGCAAGTTCCCTTTGTTGGCGCAGCGTTCGATTAATGCTGGAATGAGATCTTTATCTAATTCTATGGCATCGATTTCTCCAATGAGCTCTAACACGGGGACGGTGAGAGCTCCTTGTCCTGGCCCAATTTCGATAATGTGCTGATCTTTTTTTGGCGCGATAATGTTGACTAAACGTTGGATGATGCTTTTATCGTGTAAAAAATGTTGGCCGAAGCGTTTGCGGGCGATGTGGGTGTGCATGATATTTTCCTCTAGAACCCATGGTGGGCAAAGCGCAGCGTGCCCACCATAGGTAACATCAATTTTGCGGTTACATCTCGCTCAAAGCTTTCTTCGCCGGTGTAAAGCCACGTTCAGCAGCTAATTTGAATAATTGCTTAGCTTTTTCTTTATGAACAGAAGTTCCAATACCATTCGCATACATCAATCCAAGATTATATTGGGCACTTGCCAATCCGTGATCAGAGGCTTTTTGATACCAAGAAATAGCAGTATTAAAGTCTTGTGTCACACCTTTGCCAGCGGCATACATATAGCCTAATTGATTTTCTGCGTAGGGATTATTTTGAGCGGCAGCTTTTTCAAACCAGGATTTTGCGGTCTCATAATTTTGTGGTACACCTTGGCCCGACATATAACGTACACCTAAGCTTGCCTGTGCATTGGAATTACCGCCTTCAGCAGCACGTTGGAAATAACTTACAGCTTTAGCATAATTACGTTCTACGCCTATGCCTTTAGCATATCGATTACCCGTGTTATAAAGTTCTTGCGGTGATGACCCTGTATAAGCTTTGTCATCTCTTGAGATGCCGCCTTGGGTGGCACAACCGACTAAAAATGTGCAGCATAAAGCGGTAAAAATGATTTTTTTGATACTCACTGCGTGTGTCTCCTTATGTAGTAACTATACTCACCAAGCAGAAATAGCTTGATTATTGAAAATTCGTTTTGCTGCTTTCTTGACAGTGTCAGATTGCAATGCTTCAACGAGTTGTTTCATGCGTGGATCATTAACGCTTTCTTTTCGTATGACAATGATATTGGCATACGGAGAATTTTTGTCTTCTAAAAATAACGCATCTTTAACGGGTGATAACCCACCAGCAACTGCGTAATTAGTGTTAATGGCAGCGATGGTCACATCGGGCAAACTACGTGATAATTGGGATGCATCCAATTCCGTAAATGAAAGTTGTTTAGGATTGTCTATGATATCTTTAGGTGTCGCAAAAAGTCCTGCTTTTTTATTTAATTTTATGAGCTTAGCTTTTTCTAATAATAATAAGGCGCGTCCTTCATTGCTTGTATCATTGGGAATAGCAACCAATGATCCTTTAGGTAAATCTTTGAGATTTTTTAGTTTGTCTGAATAAATACCCATGGGATAAACAAAGGTTTTGCCTATAGAAATCAGGTTATAATGTTTATCTTTAATTTGTTGATCAAGAAAGGGTTGATGTTGAAACATATTAGCATCGAGACTGCCGTCATTAAGTGCTGCATTGGGTTGTAAATAATCAGTGAACTCAATGATTTTAATGTTTAAATGGAATTTATTTTTAGCAACTTCTTGTGCGGTTTGTAAGAGCTCAGTTTCAGGACCTGAAATAGCGCCGATTTTTAAAGTATTTTTATCTTCAGGCTGACATGCAGTGAGCAAGATAATGCCTAAGCCTAAAAGTATTTTTTTAATTAAGTTTTGCATGAGAATCCTTATGGTATAAATTATCGACCTTTACTAAAGTGTTTTGCAAGTTTGTCACCCAGCCACTGTGTCATTTGTACTAACATTATCATAATGACGATAGTGATTAGCATAATCTTAACATCAAAGCGTTGATAGCCATAACGAATCGCGAGGTCTCCTAATCCGCCGCCACCCACCGCGCCCGCCATGGCAGAATAACCGACAAGACTGATAATGGTTAAGGTTAAGCCATTCATAATGCCAGGAAGCGCTTCAGGAATAAGTATGTTACTTATAATTTGCCATGCACTTGCACCCATAGCAGTTGCAGCTTCAATAAGTCCTCTATCGACTTCAAGAATAGCATTTTCTACGATACGTGCGATAAAAGGGATGGCGCCTATACTTAAGGGCACAATGGCAGCATTGGTGCCAATGGAGGTGCCCACGATCCAGCGTGTGATGGGAATAAGAGCTACCATTAAAATAATAAATGGAATAGAGCGCGTCATATTGATTAAGGCAGCTAAAGTTTGATGTAAATATGGATGTTCAAGAATATTGTTTTTACGTGAAGTATATAAAATCACACCTAATGGCAAACCAATGATCGTTGCAATAATGCTAGCGAGTATCACCATATAGAATGTTTCTACTGTTGCATTAAGCAAAAGTAATAATGTTGTCTGGGACATAGCCTATAACCTCGACTTCTACACCAAGTTGCTTTAAATACACGATGGCGGGTTGAATTTTGCGTTGTTCATCTTTGATGGCAACAATCATAATGCCCATGGCATGTTTTTTTATGTATTCGACATTAGCTTGTAATATATTAATACGAAAATCAAATTGATGACTTAATTCGGAAATAATCGGTTGAGTTGCAGTACCCTGCAGAAACCATAGTCTTAACACAGGATGCGTATGAGGTTGCTCTTCAGTAAAGACATGTTCTTCAATGGCAGCAGGCATGTGTTGTAATAAGGAAGAAGCTATAAAATTCTTTGCAATAGTTGTTTTAGGATGAGTAAAAAATTCACCCACTTCATTTTCTTCTATCAATACACCATTTTGTAGAATCCCAACTCTATCACTTACCGTTTTGATGACAGACATTTCATGAGTGATTAATAAAATCGTGACATTTAGTGTATCGCGTACATTTTTAAGTAATTGCAATATGGATAATGTGGTTTCAGGATCAAGTGCGGAGGTTGCTTCATCGGATAACAAAACATGCGGTTTGTTAGCCAAGGCACGCGCAATAGCGACACGTTGTTTTTGTCCGCCCGATAGCTCAGAAAGAAAACTATTTCTTTTGTCGGTTAAGCCAGTTAATGCTAATAATGGACCAATGATAGAGGCAATGTCTTTACGTGAATGACCCGTGAGTTCTAAGGGTAGGGCGATATTATCATAAACATTGCGCGATGAGAGCAAATTAAAATGCTGAAAAATCATTCCTATTTTCTGTCGGGCTCGTCTTAAGTCATAAGAAGACAGGGTGGTTAGATCTTGGCCTGCCACGATAATGTCGCCACTGGTGGGTTGTTCCAATAAATTAGCACAACGGATTAAAGTGCTTTTTCCTGCACCACTTTTGCCTATAATTCCAAATATTTCGCCCGTATTAACGTGTAAATTAATATCCGAGAGCGCGGAGACGGGCCTTCCTGAGATGGTATAATTTTTATATATATGTCGAAATGTGATCATAAAATATTTTTATAATGATAATGAGTTATAACGTCAGTATTGTATACCGAAGTGTACGTTTAATAAATGGATGCTTATGTATAGATCCCGGACAAACAAAAAGCGTTTTTCGGGATAACGATCTTCTGATATAAGCATAATAAAAGAACATTATGCTTATATCGAATTCACGTTATATAATGCCTGCTTTTTTAAGCGGCGTCACCTTTAGGATGAAGACATTATGATTTCTCCGCTATTAACCGATTTATACCAACTTACCATGGCATATGGCTATTGGAAGTTAGGTATACATGAGCGTGAAGCAGTTTTTCATCAGTTTTATCGTAAGCATCCCTTTGGCGGGAATTATGCCGTCGCTTGTGGTCTTGCGACACTGATTGATTTCTTGAGTAACTGGCGTTTTTCTAGCGATGATCTCGATTATTTACGTAGTTTGCAGTCTCCTAATCAAAAACCACTTTTTACGGATGATTTTTTAGCTTATTTAAAAACGTTACGATTTACTTGTGATTTGGTTGCAGTGCCTGAAGGTGAGTTAGTATTCGCCAATGAACCCATATTGCGTGTTAAAGGTCCGTTGATCCAAGGCCAATTATTGGAATCTACGCTTCTTAATATTATGAATTTTCAAACGCTTATTGCAACCAAGGCTTCGCGTGTGTATCAAGCAGCGAGGGGCGATACTGTGCTAGAGTTTGGGCTCAGGCGAGCGCAAGGTCCTGATGGAGCATTGTCAGCAAGTCGAGCAGCATATATAGGCGGTTGTGATGCAACTTCCAATGTGTTAGCAGGCAAGCTTTATGATATTCCAGTACGAGGCACTCATGCACATAGTTGGGTAACCGTATTTTCAGATGAGCTCAGTGCATTTGCCGCTTTTGCTGAGGTTTTGCCTGATATGTGTGTTTTATTAGTGGATACTTATGACTCTATTACAGGCGTGAGTCATGCGATAGAAATTGGAAAAAAGTTAAAGGAGAAAGGCTCTAGATTATTAGGGATTCGGCTAGACTCGGGTGATATGGCAAGTTTAAGTATCAAAGCTCGTGAAATGTTAGATGAAGCAGGATTTTCTGATACACAAATTATGGCAAGCAATAGCCTGAATGAATATGTCATGGCAGAAATGAAACAAGCCGGAGCTCAAGTTTCAGTATGGGGGGTGGGAACGCATTTGGTGACCTCGTATGATCAACCTGCGCTGGACGGAGTTTATAAATTATCTGCTTTGCGTGATGAAGATGGAAAATGGCAATATAAATTAAAATTATCAGAGCAACCTGTTAAGATTTCTCATCCCGGTATTTATCAAATACGTCGCTACACGCATAAAGATGTCATATATGACATAGAACTAGGTATGTCGGAGGAAATCGGTGACTCTTATGATGTGCTTATCCCTGTTTTTGAAAAAGGAAAGCTTGTTTATCAACAAGAAACTATGCATGAATTACGTGAGCGAGCCATTCAACGGGTGAATCAGTTTGTTAACGCTCATGCAAATGCAGCCTATCCCATTGAATTAGAAAAAAATTTGTATGATTTGAAACAACAGTTGATTTCACAAGCAAAAACGCGCAAAAATAGACTGTATGGAAAATAATCAAAAATGTGAGCCCGCTTTCATGCGAAAAATTCGTAGTTTTGTGCGTCGTGATGGTCGCATCACTGAGGCCCAGCGTTTAGCATTAGAAACATGTTGGCCATCTGTGGGCTTGAACTTGCACGATGGCATGATAAATTTCGATAAGGTTTTTAAACGACAAGCACGACGTGTATTAGAAATCGGCTTTGGTTCTGGGCATTCCTTATTAGCAGCAGCTATGGCTCACCCTGATTATGATTTTATAGGTATAGAAACGCATCAACCCGGTATAGGAACTTTGTTACATCATATCCAAGCAGAAAAGCTTAACAATATTCGTGTTTATTATGCGGATGCGGTGGAAGTGTTGAATCAATGCATTCCTAATCATAGTTTAGATGTGCTTCAAATTTTTTTCCCAGATCCATGGCGCAAGCGTCGTCATCACAAAAGACGTCTTATTCAGCCTGAATTTGTGAGCTTAATTGCCACAAAATTAAAACCGGGCGCTGAGTTGCATATGGCAACAGATTGGGAAGACTATGCCTTACATATGATGAAAGTACTTTCCGCATCGACCGATTTTAACAATGCATATGGCGAAGGAAAATATGCAGAACGTTCTTCGTTGCGACCCGTGGTGACTAAATTTGAACGACGTGGAGAAAATGCGGGGCATAAAATTTGGGAGTTGTTGTTTATAGCGGTTACAAAAACCATGAACATGTTTATTTAGAGCGACTTGGTGACAGGATGTCACCCAAAATACATGGATGTATTTTTTGGAGCGGAAAATAAACATGTTCATGGTTTTTGTAACCGCTATAAATGCTGGGGTCTATACTCTAGGTTATTTTGCTAAAATCCAGTGGACAATACCTCACAGCTTTACTAACCTTGGGAAACTTATGCAATAGTACCAAGGATGTTGTATGCGCTTCATAAAATATATTTTTTCCTTTTTTCTCATAGCGTTATTTAGTATAACCGCAAAGGCAACAGGCACGGGGCCGTATTTTGGTTTTCAAGTAGGACAAACGAATTTAAATAATAATAATTATTATGTGAATACAGGTTTCCCTGCTCATCCTCCTGCCCTTTGTGATATGAGTCATCCTGAAACATGTGTTACCACTCCTGCCAAAGTAAAGCCTACCAATACCGGTATTGGCGAACGGTTATATTTTGGCATACAAATGAACCGTTATGCTGGGTTTGAGATAGGGGCGACGAATTATGCACCTTCAGTTTATGATCCTAAAATTCCTGAGAGTTTTGAACCCGCTATCCGAGCATATGCCCTGGATATCTCCGCTAAGGGTATGTATTCACTCTATAATTTTACCATTTTTGGCAAAATTGGTGGTGCAGGTACAAGACAAACTGCAACCGGTGCTTTAACAAATGTCAGTTTACATGGCGTCAAATTAAATCAGGTTCCTAAATCTTCTAATGGCGGTCATGTGATAGCAGCTGTAGGCGCAAGTTTTGATATTAATGCCAATTGGGCGTTTGATTTGACGGCTAGTCGAATTTTTAAAGGGTCTAACTTCAAAGAAGCGACTTTTTATGGTTTAGGGGTTTCTTATCATTGGGTTGACTTATATTGTGGCCAATTTTTGTGCTAATCGATGTAGTTTATAGCGGTTGAGGCTAAGGCAAGATATGCAAAGACATATAGAAATGCAACAAAGACGAGAATCAACGGTCGATCTATTGGGCAGCGCTTTTCGCAGCAATGCATGGCAGAAAAATATAAGTGATGCCCGCATAGAAGCATGTGAAGCACTCATTACAAAAGCAACTGGCCTTTTACTTAAGAATGGGCAAGATAAATGGTCACGATTTAATGGACTCAGGGCATTATTATCCAGTGTGAGAGAGTGGCAAGTTGAAGATAATTTTAATGGTTATACTGCATTAGAAAGCTGGTTGCGTTATCAGTTGGTATCTGTATTTCGAAAAATTCTCGCTTGTGAAACTCTCTTTCAAGTGATTGATGATGAGAAAATCATTCGTCTTGCTAATTTTAAAGATGAGTTCGATAAAATCGCTAGCAATGATGATTATGATGGAGTACGTAAAGATATTTGTGACGATTTTATTTATCGTTGTGCTTTACCTACTCTTCAGGGTAGGGCGAAAGAGTTAAAATCAGATGTATCTATAGAGCTTATGCTTCATCCTGAGTTTCCTGATAGTAGTTTAAAATCTAACGTAACGATTCCTCTTATGATATATGAAAATGGAGGTATGCCTTATTTTACAAGAGCGACTACTCAAGATACGATGATGGATCCTTCTCCAAAAAAGATAAATCAAACGCCAGAAAGTTATGCAGATCAAGGAAATAAAGCAAGGGAAAAGGCAAATAATTGTGTAAAAGATATATTAACTGATCGCATAAAAAAATTTGGTATTTCGGATCCTCTGTCTCCTGTATTATTCGCTGCTTTTTATCAATCAAGACATCCATCAAGTGAGGCAGTAGCATCCATTGTTGAGCCTGTTCAAGAAAACCACTCTATACCGTGGAAAAAAATAGTGTCGATAGGTGCGCTCGCATTAGTTGGCGCAGCAGTAGGCGCACTTGTGGCTTATTTTTCCATGGGTATTGCTGCAGTTGCGGCGGCAGCCGCTATAGGTTTTGGTGCGGGATTATTGTTAGGAGGTTTAGGCTGGGCTGCAAGTAAGTGGTTTCGATGTTGTCATGCTCCTGCAACACAAGTGATATCGGATGAAAAACTTGCAGGTATAGAGCTAGGAGTTTCATCGCGGCATAATTTGAATCCTAGTCGATTTTGTGCACCAGAGAAAGATGTGCCTGCTCCTTCTTATTCTCAAAGTGATGCTACTCAATCTAGGATATTATCAGTTGTCTTTTCTCCGTTTGATGAGGTTTGCACCAATCTTGAAACTGCTTCCCTAGATCGCCGCGCTAGGAAGAAATAACGCAATCGTATCATTTAAAAATCGCATTCCTAATGCAGTCGTTTGTATTCGCTTAGGATCAGAGCCTAAAAGTTTTTTTTGTTTTGCTTCATATAGCAAGGGTTCAATAGTTTTTATATCTAAACCTGTGCGCTCAGTAAATAAATCAGTCGATACACCATGCGTTAAACGTAAAGCATTTAACATAAATTCAAAAATAATATCTTTTGATTCAAGTATGCTCGAATGAGCGGTCATTTTTTTTGTAGTATCAAGATAATCATTAGGATGTTTGATTTGCCAATGACGAGTGATGATGCCTGTGACTACGTTGGTGATTTTGCTATGTGCACCTGCGCCTATGCCTAGATAATCTCCAAATTCCCAATAATTTTTATTATGTATGCATTCGTGATTGGGTTTAGCATAAGCCGAAACTTCATAAGAGCATAGACCGGCCGCTGAAAGCAGCGCTTTGCCTCGTTCTTGTATATCCCATAATGTTTCTTCTTCAGGTAACACAGGTGGTTTGTGAGCAAAAAAAGTATTGGGTTCTATGGTGAGTTGATACCAAGATAAATGAGGGGGTGAAAATTTCAAACAATCTTGTAAATCATCGATAGCATCTTGCATGGTTTGGTTCGGTAAGCCATGCATGAGATCAAGATTAAAGTTAGTGAAACCCGCAGCGATAGCAAGTTCAATGGCTTGTAAGGCATAGTCGCGGTTATGAATGCGGCCTAATGCTTTTAATTTCGCGTCTTGTAAACTTTGTATGCCAATGGATAATCGATTAATTCCGGCTTGTCTAAATCCTTTAAAGCGTTCTCCATCAATGGTTCCAGGATTCGCTTCTAGAGTAATTTCTATATTATGATGGAAATCTAATCGTTTCTGAACGTCTTTGAGAATGCTTTCTATAGCTTCTGGCGAAAATAAGCTAGGTGTTCCGCCACCAAAAAAAATGCTGCTCAACTCTCGCTCTTTAATAAAGGGTAGCGTTTCATCGAGGTCTTTGATGAGCGCCATCACATAAGCTGCTTCCGGTATGCCATGTTTGAATTCATGAGAGTTAAAGTCACAATAAGGACATTTGCGTACGCACCACGGAAGATGTATGTAAAGACTAAGAGGTATCATGCAGTGTCGTTTTTTTCTTGAGTTGCCCTGTGAGCAAGGCAAAAGTCGGTAATTTCTCTTGTTAAAGCAAGGTCAGGTATAAAATGTACATCATCATCAAGATATTCATGTGTCATAGGATCTTTGCCGTGTTCATCATAATACGATTCTATAACGGATTTCTCATAAGCAACAGGGACTTTACTTCCAGCAATTCTAACAGGTTCCGTCATAATTTGTTTAGATAGTGAGCACATAAACTTAGGAGGTATAGCTACCTCAGAAATATTTAGGGGTGAGACAAAAGGTGTAGCTGGTTTTGCTGCTATGGAAGGTTTTGATAGCTGTTGAATTTTTTCTAATTCAGAGCTCCAGTCATCAAAGTCATCATTTTCTAATTCGAGTGCATTGATAGGGCCGTCAAACTCATCCTCTAGCATAGCTTCGTCTTCAGTCTCAGCATTTTCTTCTTGCAGAGCGGCTTCATCAGGCAATGCATTTTTTGTTGTGTCATTTTTTTTCAGCATCTTTTCTCCTCCTTTTGTATTTTTTTATAAGAAGGAGAAATTACTGGTTAAGAAATGCAATGTCAATTGAAGATATAAGGTTATCGCATTAAAATGTCGCCTACTTTAGTGACTAAGGAGTCCATGATGAAAAAGCGAGTAAAGGTGGCTGTAACCGGTGCTGCAGGCCAGATTGGTTATGCTTTGATTTTTAGAATTGCGTCAGGCCAAATGTTGGGTCTTGATACAGAAATTGAATTACAGTTGTTAGAATTAGAACATGCTTTGCCCTCACTTAGGGGTGTGGCTATGGAGTTAGAAGATTGCGCTTTTCCTTTATTAAAGAACGTCGTGTGCACTTCTGATTTAGATGTAGCAATGCGTGATGTGAATTGGGCGATGTTGGTAGGTTCGGTGCCACGTAAAGACGGTATGGAGCGTTCTGATTTATTAAAAATCAATGGTAAAATTTTTACCGCTCAGGGTAAGGCCATTAATGATAATGCAGCCGACGATGTGCGTATTTTTGTGGTGGGTAACCCCTGTAATACTAATTGCTTGATTGCAATGCATAATGCTCCCGATGTGCCTCATGATAGATTTTATGCGATGACCAAGTTAGATGAGCTACGTGCACGCTCACAATTGGCTATCAAAGCAGGCATGGATGTCACGGCAGTGACACAAATGACGATTTGGGGAAATCATTCAGCTACCCAGTTTCCTGATTTTTATAATGCAAAAATCAATGGCAAACCCGCAACAGACATTATTACGGATATAGCTTGGTTGCAAAATGATTTTATTCCTATCGTTCAAAAACGTGGTGCTGAAGTTATTAAGGCTCGCGGCGCATCATCGGCTGCTTCGGCTGCGAATGCTGCATTAATGGGCGTACATGATTTAGCGCATGAGACTGTGCAGGGTGAAACATTTTCAGTAGCACGTTGTTCGGAAGGTGAATATGGTATTGATGAAGGTTTGATCTTTTCTTTCCCATGCCGTACAGAAGGTGGCAAGCTTAAAGTTGTCACAGGGTTGAAGCATAATGATTTTGCGCAAGAAAAAATCAATGTCACGTTAGATGAATTACGCAAAGAGCATGATGCGGTTAAGGAAATGGGATTGATATAAAAAAATGTCATGCCAGCATGCTTAAAGGTGGCATAAAAGCATGCTGGCATGACATATCCTAAGGGCTTATGCCCAGAGGGCCAATATCGCCATAATAACTATACCCGCCAGTAAGAATAAAAATTCAAACAAATTTTCTGACTCATGCATACGTTCATGGTGGTTAATGTGATGCAATGTGGACATATATAAGAATGTTCCTGCTGCAAATGCATTGAATCCAGCGGTAAGTAATTGCGTCGATCGAAGTTCAATAGATGTTAGCATGGTCCCGAGCAGTATGCCTAAAGGCGTCATTAACGAAAACAAGCCTACGATAAGAATGACATGTTTAAGTGCCAGTTGGGTGGGATTAAGAATGACTGCGAGCGCAAAACTTTCTGAGCTTTTATGGACGATAATGGCCAAAAAGATAATCGACGCTGTTTCAAGTGTGGTATTGATACCAAGCACAGCGCCTTCTATCAAAGAGTGTATGACTAAAATCAACGTAATCATGTATGGCAATGCATTCATGGAATTTTTGGCATACGGTAAACACTTGGAAAGTCGTTCTAGGAACAATAAGATTAAAAATCCGCAGGCACAAAACAATTCTGCCAAAGGATAATCGGTATTTCTTAGTGTTGTTGAAAAAACGCTAATGGCGTCGGGTAGCATATGAAATAGGGCTGCGCCTAAAAAAATCCCACTGGCAAATGCATCGGCAGCCTCCAGCGAAGGTCTATGCTCAGGGCGCGCGCGTACTTTGATAGGATAAATAACTGCCACGAGGCTAGTGATGAAAATGAGAATTCCCGCGATTATTTTGTAAGCAATGAATGACACTGTGGGTCCTGCATAATGATTTTTAGATGATTTACAATGCATGTGAGTATAACATCAAATTTTTCTTTTGAACTAGACGCATTTTTCAAGATATACGTATATACTTGGCTACTATGGAATTTAGTTTAATTCAAAAAATTATTATTTGGGCATTGCCTGTATTATTTGCAATCACAGTACATGAGGTTGCGCATGGCTGGGTTGCGTCTAAATTTGGTGATCAAACGGCCCGTTTGTCAGGGCGTCTTACCTTAAACCCTATTAAACATATTGATTTAGTAGGAACTATCGTTATTCCTATTGTTTTGTTAATAGTCAGTCCTGTTATTTTCGGTTGGGCAAAGCCGGTACCTGTTGATGCGCGTAATTTGCGTAACCCACGGCGTGACATGGTGCTAGTCTCGCTTGCTGGGCCAGTATCAAATTTGATTATGGCATTGCTTTGGGGTTTGATGGCAAGTTTGTCTATGTATGCTTCGCCATGGTTTAGTGTGCCTTTAGAAGCCATGGGTTGGGCGGGTATAGAGATTAACGTCATGTTGGCAGTGTTGAATTGTTTACCCATTCCTCCTTTAGATGGTGGTCGCGCGCTTTATAATTTATTGCCGGGACGTTGGGCTTGGCAGTATTATCGTTTTGAGCCTTATGGTTTTTTAGTGTTACTGATTTTGATGTTTACAGGACTGTTATCTTACATCCTGGTGCCGCCTATGATTTTTTTAATACAAGGAATAGCTAGTTTAATGGGTTTAACTTAAGTCATAAAAGGATTTATGCAGTGAACGTTGTCATTATTATTCCTACGTATAATGAAGAAGGCCACATAGGCGAAACCTTAAAACTTTTGCAATATGAGATTTCACAAATTAAAAACCATAACTTTGATATTTTGGTTTTTGATAGTTGCTCTCCCGATCAAACAATCCCTTTTGTAAAATCTTTACAAATAAAATATAAAAATCTTCATTTAATCGTGGAAGATAAAAAATCAGGGCTAGGGGGTGCATATATTCAAGCGATGCGTTATGTGATTGAGCATTTTGACGCCGATGTTATTTTTGAATTTGATGCAGATGGTTCGCATCAACCTAAATACATAGCTTTGATGATGGATGCCATTGAAAAAGGCGCGGATGTCGTCATGGGTAGTCGTTATGTGCCTGGTGGAAAGATAGAAGCTAATTGGGCATGGAACCGTCGTATGATTTCACGTATCGGAAATTACGTCGCAAGATTATTTTTAACGCGAAAATTTTATGATTTAACAAGTGGTTTTCGAGCCACTAAAGTTTCATTACTGAAAGAAATTCCTTTAGAAAATCTTTTATCAAAAAATTATGCTTATAAGATTCATTTATTTTGGGAGCTGCATCAACGCACCCATGCTATTGTTGAAGTGCCTATTACTTTTGTTGATAGAGAACATGGGGTAAGCAAGTTTCCTAAAAATAATATGTGGGAATCTTTGAAGGTTGTCATCATGTTGCGTTTTAGAAAACTATTTTCTACTTCGTAGCAGATCTAGGGTGGACAAAACATTGCGTGACTATTAATTATTTGTCCTTTTGGTGGGTACGGTCAAAGAGCGACCTTTGCCCACCCTACATTAAACCACGCAATATGTGTCCACCATTTTAAAAATGGCCAAAGTCCAGTATAAGAAACTAAAAGTTAAAGCAACCACCACATTCACCCGGATATTATAATCACTGGGTACTC
>CAZHMQ010000048.1:0-14619 GCA_964533645.1 uncultured Coxiellaceae bacterium | reverse complement strand
GTATGAGGCGCTGTTGGTCATCGCTATCGAGTATTTGAAATCCTTCTGGAAGATTGGCGAGAGACCAATGCAACCTAAGCAAGCGATGCGCAAGACTATGAAAAGTACCTATCCACATAGTTTTGGCAGAAACGCCTAAAACCTGTTCGATACGTGAGCGCATTTCATGAGCAGCTTTATTAGTAAATGTCACAGATAAAATATTAAAAGGCGAAAAACCTTCATGTTGAATAAGCCAGGCAATTCTATGCACTAATACACGTGTTTTGCCGCTACCAGCTCCCGCTAATACCAATTGATTGCACAAAGGAGCTAAAACCGCCTCGCGTTGAGCGTCATTTAAATCATTATGTAAGTCTGTATGTATCATAGGGCGCTATTGTATAAGAGTTATAAGAGAAAAGCATGGATTGTTTCAAGCAATTTTCATATCATAACCGTATGAAAAAACTAAACTATCAAAAAGCCGAATTTTTATTAAGCGTTGCCGAGCTGCATCAATTACCTCCTGACGAGGGTTATGAAGTCGCCATCGTCGGGCGCTCTAATGCTGGAAAATCTAGTGTTTTAAACCAATTAACTCAAAACAAAAGCTTAGCTCGTACCAGTAAAACTCCAGGCCGCACTCAGCTCATCAATCTTTTCAGTTTAGATGAAGCACGACGCATGGCAGATTTGCCGGGTTATGGTTTTGCTAAGGTTCCACAAACCGTCAAAGAACAATGGCAAACTTTATTAGACAACTATTTAAGAACACGTGAATCATTGCGTGGACTGTTGTTAGTCATGGATATTCGTCATCCTCTCAAAGATTTTGATAGAAAATTTCTGATTTGGAGTGGACAATGTGATTTACCCGTGCATATACTACTGAACAAATGCGACAAATTATCTTTCAATGAAATCAAGCAAACGCTCAGAAAAGTCACTGAAGCTGTTGCTCCCTGCCCCAATAAGATCACCGTACAAATTTTCTCAGCCCTGAAAGGCGTGGGTGTTGATGAGCTAAAAGAAAAATTAAACGAATGGTTTTCTGATTGAATCCATCCTTAAATATAGTTATTCTAATCGCCCTGCGATAAACACTCGCACAAACATTGATGTTTAAATAAATCGAAGGAGTATTGATATATGGTTAAAAAAAGCAAGATACAACTCTCCTCAAATGACGCTCCACTCATCCCTACTAGCAAAAGCTTACCTGAAATAACGCTACGTGCACTGATCTTAGGAACTTTACTGACTATCATACTTGCTGCCGCGAATGCTTATTTAGGTCTAAAAGTTGGGCAGACTGTATCAGCATCTATTCCCGCAGCGATTATTTCTATGGGCATCTTACGTTTTTTTCGAAACTCTAACGTGCTCGAAAACACCATGGTGCAAACCATGGCATCTGTAGGTGAAGCATTGATTGCAGGTGTCACATTTATCTTACCTGCTCTTATTATTTTACATGCTTGGGAAGGATTTTATTATTGGCAAACCGTCATCATAGCTTTGTTAGGTGGAACGCTTGGCGTGTTATTTACGATTCCCTTACGAAGAGCCTTATTACTCGACACGAGCTTGCGCTATCCTGAAGGTGTTGCGATAGGCAATGTATTAAAAGCAAGTACGGACAAAAAAACTGACATAAGCGCGCTGAGCATAGGCGGCTTAGTCGGCGCAGTCATTTCCTTATGCCAGGCTGGATTTCAAGTACTCACTGATAATTTTTATTACTGGGTAAAAACTTCTAACACGGTATATGGTTTTGGTTTGGGTTTATCGCCCGCCTTGCTTGCAGCAGGTTATATCGTTGGCATAAATGTTGCGCTTAGTATGCTAGTCGGCATTATTATAGGTTGGTTCGCAGGCATTCCTGCCGTAACCTGGTTTTATGGTTTACCGGCAACCACTGATACAGCAGGTGATATTGCCATGACCATGTGGCGCGAACATATACGCTATATGGGCGTAGGGACTATGTTAGTCGCAGGTTTATGGACTATATTTACTTTAATTAAACCTATCACTCAAAGCATTACAACCTCGGTGGCTTCTATCAAAAATGTTAAAAAATCAGGAAGTAAAACCGTTGTCCGCACAGAACGTGATATTCCTATTCAATATGTTTTTTGGGGCTTGATACTCCTGCTCGTACCTATTTTTATTTTTATTGCATTATCTGTGATCCCAGAAGATAGTGGAATTTCTCAAACGTTTCGCATTACACTCTCTGCGTTTGGAGCCATGTATATTTTGTTTGGCGGTTTTTTATTTTGCTCTATTGCGGCTTATTTTGCAGGTCTTATTGGTTCTACTAACACACCTGTTTCAGGCTTATTAGTCGCATCACTTTGTATTTTATGTATGTTGTTTCTTGCTTTATTCGGCTTAAACGGAGGCATTGAAGGTAAAGAACTGCTAGGCGTTATCTTAGGCGTGGGCAGTACTGTGATTATTGGTGCCGGTATTGCGATTGCAAATGACACCATGCAAGATTTAAAAGTAGGTCAAATGTTAGGAGCCACACCCTGGAAACAACAAGTCATGCTCATTCTAGGTGTATTGATTGCTGCTTTTGTTGTCCCACCTATTCTTGAGCTTTTATATAATGCTTATGGTATAGGCGGCGTTTTCCCAAGACCTGACATGGATAAAAGCCAAATGCTTGCGGCCCCTCAAGCAGGTTTAATGGCTGCGGTTGCACAAGGCGTTTATGCGCATAATCTTCAATGGACTATGATTATAATAGGCGCTGTCATTGCTATTATTTGCATGCTCATCGATCAAGTGTTAAAACAATTTGGTGGCAGACTACCTGTACTTGCCGTAGGCGTTGGAATTTATTTGCCATTGGATAGTTCTGTGCCGGTTATTATAGGCGGTGTATTGTCTCATATCATTTACACAAGATTGAACAAACGCTACCCGATCAAAAAAGCTGGCAATGAAACCAAAATCATGCAGCACAAACATCATGGCTTAACGCTGGCTTGCGGTATTGTAGCAGGCGCCTCCATCATGGGCGTTGTACTTGCTATTCCATTTGCACTCAAACAAAGTTCCAACGCTTTAAAAATCATGCCGGATAACTTGCATGCACTTGCAAGCTTTTTTGGCATACTGGTGACATTTTTATTATGCGCGTGGATTTATAGAGTGGTGATGCAAGAACCAAAGACAATATAACATTAAACCCCTTGCATATATCATTGTGGATGCCCAAGGTATAAAAATACAGATACAGCTGAAAATAAAGGATATGATGCGGGCAAAAAGGTGTCTGGCAACATTCGAACACTCCTCACCCGCCGCTATCGCGGCGACCTCTCCCACAAGGAGCAGGTGAAACATCATACAATAGTTTTATTTAGTTAAAAGACTTTGAACAGGCTCTAAGAAAAACTCACCACATTTGCTATTTTTCCATACCCTAACATCAGCATCATCAATCTATCCACCCCCATGGCAACACCCGCACAATCGGGTAATCCACTATGCAAAGCAGATAACAAAAGTTCATCCATTGGCACTGCATCCATTTGATGTAGAGCACGATATTGTAAATCTTTCTCAAATCTCGCGCGTTGTTCTTCAGCACTTTGCAATTCATGAAACCCATTCGCAAGCTCAATGCCTTTATAATACACCTCAAATCTTGATGCTACCGGTATCCTTTCATCGCGAATCTTAGCGAGAGCGGCTTGTGAGACTGGATAATCATAAATAAAAACAGGGTATTCTTTTCCTAACTTTGGTTCTATGATATGTGTAAATAAAATATCTAAATAAACATTTTTTTCATCCGGAACATCGATTTCAATCCCATGTTTTTTTGCAACGTTTTTTAACTCACTTACCTGTGCTACATGCGGATTGATACCTACATAAGTTTCAAAAACATTTGCGGCAGTGAAGCGATCCGTTTTAGGTATAGCAAAAACTTCTTTAAAAAAATCCTGCATTTCATCCATCAAAGCATGATGATCAAACCTAACTCTATACCATTCTAACATCGTAAACTCTGGACTGTGTAAGCGACCCTTTTCATCCTGCCGAAATGCTTTACATAATTGAAAAATAGAACCACTGCCTGCAGCCAACAATCGTTTCATGGCATATTCAGGCGATGTTTGAAGATAAAAAATGTCATCTTTAGAATAAACAACAGGAATGCTTGTAATATGCGGATCAGTGACAGTCGTTGCTGAAATTAAGGGTGTTTCAACTTCTAACACATCACGTTTATTAAAAAAATCTCGAATGCGAGCCATGATATCAGCTCGCATTCGAAGTGTGTCTATGGTGGCATGAGGTTGCCAAGCCATTATTCTTTGGCTCTTGAAACATACACTCCATCACGAGTATCGATTTTAATTAGCTCGCCTTCTTGAATAAATAAAGGGACGCGCACCACGGCGCCGGACTCTAATTTCGCAGGTTTTCCACCCCCGCCTGAGGTATCGCCACGCACGCCTGGATCTGTTTCAACAATTTTTAATATGACAAAATTGGGCGGAACCACACCTAAAGGCAATCCATTCCATAACGTTAACATACAATCGGATTGTTCTTTTAACCACAATTTAGTATCACCCATTTCAACTTCACCGACCACATATTGTTCAAACGTATCTTTCGCCATAAAATGCCAATGAGCACCATCAAAATAGAGAAATTGTGCTTCAATATCTTGAACGTCCGCTGCTTGCAAAGCATCGCCTGATTTATAAGTACGCTCTACCACACGGCCTGTTTTTAAATTACGGTATTTAATGCGATTAAAAGCCTGGCCCTTACCTGGTTTAACGAATTCATTCTCTAAAATGACACAGGGATCATTATCGACAATAATCTTCATCCCACCACGAATTTCATTTGTAGTATATACACCCATTTTTTTACTCCTAGAACAGATTTGGCATATAATACCCTCCTTAATTAAGAATCAAAAGATAAAAACATGAAAAACCCATGGCAAAAAGCTCTTATAGAAGCCATTACAGACCCTAAAGAGTTATTAGAAGTACTTGAATTACCTCATGATTTACTTCCTGAAGTGATAAATGCGAGCAAACTTTTCCCGCTAAAAGTTCCTCGAAGTTATCTTGCGCGTATGGAAAAAGGGAATCGTCACGATCCTTTATTGCTTCAAGTATTGCCCATAGACTTAGAGGAAAAAGAGGTCAGCGGCTATACCAAAGATCCTTTAGAGGAAAAAAAATACAATCCTATCCCTGGCTTATTACACAAATACAAAAGCCGTGTTTTGCTAACCATGACAGGTGTTTGTGGCGTGCACTGCCGCTTTTGCTTCCGAAGACATTTTCCTTATAGCGATAATAATCCCGGCAAATCGGGTTGGAATGACGTGCTGGATTACATTAAAAACGATCTCACTATACATGAAGCAATATTAAGTGGCGGCGATCCTTTAGCCATGAGCGATCATTTATTATATGAGTTCACAAAAAAACTTGCTGAAATCCCTCATCTAAAACGTTTACGTATCCATACTCGCATGCCTATTGTCATCCCTGAGAGAGTAAACGATGAACTGATTGCTTGGATTAGCAAACTTAGCCTCAAAACGACTATGGTTATTCATTGCAATCATGCAAACGAAATCGATGCAGACGTTAAGCTCGGTTTCGCAAAACTGATTCAAAGTGGGGTTATATTACTTAATCAAACTGTATTATTAAAAGGTGTGAATGATACTGTCGAAACATTATTCGAACTTAGTGAAAGCTTATTTGCTGCAGGGGTATTACCCTATTATCTGCATGTATTAGATAAAGTCCAAGGCACTGCGCATTTTGACATCGAGCATGGCACGGCTAAAAAATTACATGCAGAACTTAGCACTCAACTTTCAGGCTATCTGGTACCACGATTGGTTACTGAACAGCCCGGAGCCCCTGCAAAACTTAGCATATGTACTTAGCACCTTACTATGCAACACTATGCAGAATTTGTTAAAGTATCCACCCATTATCCTATTGTAAGAGAAAAACTATAGCATGGACACCGCTCTTTTATTACTTGCGCTAATAACCTGCATCACACTTATTGTGACGATGATTGAATTTCACATCGGATTTCGAACCATACTTAACCTATCTAAACAAACTGTACTAGATGAAAAAAAACTACCTTTCATCTCCATTATTTTCAGTGCCTTAAATGAAGAAAGAGATATGGAAAACGCATTGAAAACTATGTTAGCACTTGATTATCCAGCGTTTGAAATCATTGCCATAAATGATAGATCAACGGATAGAACACCTGCCATTTTAGAAGAATATCAAACCAAATATCCTTATCTTTTACGCGTGATTCATATCACCGAATTACCTAAAGGCTGGCTAGGGAAAAACCATGCATTGCACATAGGCGCCAAACAAGCTAAAGGTGATTGGCTGTTATTTACCGATGCCGATGTGACGATGAAAACAGGTTTACTCCAAAAAACGATCAGTTATGCCATTGAAACAAAGACAGATCATTTAACGATTTATGAACATCATTTGCGTGACTCCTTTTGGCTAAAAGTTTTTTATCTTGCGCATTATCTTACGTATAGTTTAGTCGTTAAACCATGGCGTATACGTTATGCTTGGAGCAAAAAATCGCTAGGGCATGGATCCTTTAATTTAGTCAGCAAACAAAGTTATATGGCTTGTGGCGGACACCAAGCCATCGCTATGGAATGCTTAGATGATTTAAAATTTGGGCAATTATTAAAACAACACGGATTTCGCCAAGATACTGTCGACGGCCGTGATTTTATTGAAAGAGAATGGTATAAAACACTTGCCGAAATGATTTATGGGTTGAAAAAAAATAGTTTTGCCTTTTATGAATACCGATTATTACCCACGTTAAGAGACATTATATTTGCCTTTATTTTTTATCTTTGGCCCGTCATTGCGATGTTCACATGCACAGGTCCAGCTCGTTGGCTCAATGTCTTAAATGTCATACTCACTATATATATGAGTGTCTATATAGCTAAACAATATAGACTAGAAAGTCGGTTTGCTATTTTTTATCCTATGTCTATCTTGCTTCTTCTTTACACCATACTAAATTCAGTCGTTTCGATATATGCAAACCAAGGTGTGATTTGGCGTGGGACACATTATTCGCTTGAGCAGTTGAGAAATAAGTCAAAAAAATCGCCTTCGGCGTGAAAAACCTCTAAGAGCCTAAGGCTTGTTTACAATTCGCAAGGCCGCCTTGAAGGGTGTTTAAATTTTGATCTATTCTGACACACTTCAACGGAGGCACTCTACACTTTGCTTATTTTCTGTTATACTCTCACTCAGGACAGTTAACCGAGAGAATGAACTTGACCTTAGAAACGACCCTCCATTCAAAGATTGTGGCGCTCACCCCAGAAAATAATAAACATTTGCTTAACCTCTGTGGTCGATGCGATGAACATATACATCTCATCGAAGATCGCCTAGAAGTCCATATAAAACAACGCGGTTTCACCTTCTCTATTAGCGGCCAAGAACAAGATGTCGATAAAGCTTGCCTGACCTTAACTGATTTATACAACCAGGCACAAAAAGATCGCATTCTGGCGCCTTACCAAGTCCATTTATATTTACAAACCATAGGAAAAAAACCTACTGTGCAAAAGACAATGACGCCTACTAGCGAAAAAAGCATGGATGTTCGTATCAAACGCGGCACTATTACTGCTCGCGGCGAAAATCAAGTGCAGTATTTACAAAATATTTTCAAACACGATATTAATTTCGGCATAGGGCCTGCCGGGACCGGTAAAACCTATTTAGCCGTCGCTTGTGCCGTAAATGCCTTAGAAACGGAACGTGTAAGCCGCATCGTATTAGTCAGACCCATTGTTGAAGCCGGTGAAAAACTTGGCTTTTTACCCGGTGATCTGGCTCAAAAAGTTCATCCCTATCTGCGTCCTCTTTATGATGCACTTTATGAAATGTTAGGTTATGAAATAGTCATGCAACTCATGGATAGAAATATTATTGAACTTGCTCCACTTGCTTATATGCGCGGTCGTTCGCTCAATGACTCTTTTATCATTTTAGATGAAAGCCAAAACACCACCATAGAACAAATGAAAATGTTTTTAACTCGCTTAGGCTTTAATTCAAAAGCAGTTATAACAGGCGATATCTCACAAATTGATTTGCCTAATAAACGAGATTCGGGATTAGTTCACACTTTAGAAGTGCTAAAAGATGTGAAAGGCATTAGCTTCACCCGATTTGTACCTCAAGATGTCGTGAGACATCCTTTAGTACAAAGCGTTGTTGAAGCCTATGAAAACTATAATAATAGCATTGGAAATAAATAACTGATTTATGATGTATCAAGTCACTGTTCAACGCATAGTCCCTAAAGATATTATGCCTTCAACAAAAGATTTAAAACATTGGGCAAAAGCAGCATTAAAATATTTAAAAAAAAATGCAGAACTCAATATACGCATTGTGGACACTGAAGAAATAACAGAATTAAACTCGGAATATCGCAAAAAAAATAAGCCCACCAATGTTTTATCTTTTCCCTTTGATATGCCTGAAGAAGTTGAAGATGAATTAGCTTTTTTAGGCGATATTATTATTTGTGCAGAAGTGGTAAATAATGAGGCGTCAGAGCAACATAAATCCTTAGCAGCGCATTGGGCTCATATGGTAGTTCATGGTATTTTGCATTTATTAGGCTATGATCATGAAACCGAAGAAGATGCAGAAATCATGGAACCCCAAGAAATAGCAATCCTAGCAACGCTAGGTTTTCCTAACCCTTATCGAGAGTAAAAAGATGAACAAAATGGACGAGGATGCAAAAACGTCGGCGACTAAAAGATCTTGGCTCGAACGTTTAAGCGATATGCTTATACGCGAACCCAAAGATAGAGAACAGCTCATGGAAGTCTTACGTGACGCTGAAGAACGTGACATCTTGAGCGCCGAAATGTTACGCATGATTGAAAGTGTATTGCAAGTCTCAGAAATGCAAGTACGTGATGTCATGGTGCCGAAAGCGCAAATGGTCGTAGTCGAACATGATAGTCCATTTAACGTCTTATTACCTTTAGTCATTGAATCGGGACATTCCCGCTTCCCTATCATAGATACGACTCGCGACGATATCGTTGGCATTTTGCTTGCAAAAGATTTATTAAAATATTGCTACAACAAAGAAGCTAATGAATTCAATATTAATGACGTATGTCGTCCGGCCATATTTGTGCCACAAAGTAAACGTTTAGATATACTTCTAAGAGAGTTTCGCATCAATCGCAATCACATCGCTATTGTCATCGATGAATATGGACATGTCTCTGGTCTTGTCACTATCGAAGATGTGTTGGAACAAATCGTGGGTGACATTGAAGATGAATATGATATCGATGAAGATGACGAAATTAAAAAACATGCCGATGGACATTACATCATCAAAGCTACCCTTCCTATTGATGAATTTAACGAATATTTTCACTCTGAACTAAACGATAAAGAATTTGATACTATTGGTGGCTTGGTACTGCAAGGTTTTGGACATCTGCCTAAGCGCGGTGAAACATTAAACATCCATAATTTTAAATTTAAGGTATTACATAGTGACAACAGACGTATACATTTACTGGAACTTAGTACCTGATAAAGCCTATCGACCTCTTCCTGCCTCATGACATTTTTTATGATGGCATAACCATTTTTTTTAAAAGCCTCATGCGCGTCCATAAGTGTATCTCACTAGGTATGATAGCCATACTCATAGTATAACAAATCTTGCACTGGATAAATTGACCAATAATTAATCGTCATTCTACCCATTCTCGATATCGGTAAGAGGATATATATTTAATGAGTAACACTAGACCCGCAAATCCAAACAAGCCGACAGATAAGGTAAAACTCCATAGGGCAAATTTATAATAACTCATGAGTTCATTCATTAATGTAATGCCAATCACAAAAAATACCATTTGGACAAATCCAAGCATGGAAGAAAGCATGCTATTAAGATGCCCTTCAATAGTCATAATAAGCCTGCATATGCATCCATTGGCAAGTCCCATACCTAATGCATAAAAGAACAAACCTAATGTGATCACTGTGATATTATTTGAATTCAATAAAACGATAAGAAAACCAAATAACATAAATAAGATACCGGTTTTTACGACCGAATATAACCGATACTTACCCACGATGAATTGCATCAAAATACTTGATACCGTTAAGCCTCCAATGCTTATTAATTGATAAATAATATAATGGGTATAATCAAGTTGAAGTTTATATAAAATTAAATTGGGAGCCTGACTAATCCAAATTAATAAAGGCATGATGATTAATCCAGAACAGAGAACGCCTTGAATAAATTCCTTGTTTTTTAAAATGAGTCCGTATTCTTTTAGCGCCTCAGAAAATTTAAAAGGCAAATTTTTAGTATCATCTTTTGGTGTACAGCGATACAATCCAATGATCGTTAAAAATCCAATCAATGCCGTTAAAACAAAGACATATTGCCATGATAAAAATATCATGATGACGCTACCAATAGCAGGACCAAGAAGAGGAGCAAGTAAACTTATATTTGCCATGAGCGCTATTAATTTGATGGCATCTTTATCATTAAATTTTTCATGGATGAGTGAATAACCCACAGCAATAATGGCAAGCCCTGTTCCTTGAAGAAAACGCCATAACATGAACTCATGAATGTTATGACTAAATACAATAATGACTGTGAACAAGAGAAATAAAAAATTTCCTAAAAGAATGATCCGACGCTTGCCATAATTTTGCGATAAAAATCCTGCTATTAATATAAAAGCACAATTACCTAATATATAAAAACTCAGCGACTTTGCTACATAATACTCAGGTACATTAAAAAACTGTACCACTTGAATCATGCCAGGCATAATCATGTCATTGGCTGAGTAGGCAGTGAATTCATATAAAACTAAAAATAAAGCGAATAAATACATAAGAGGTTTTAATATTTTTCTATCGAAGTTAACGTATTATTATATCTTTTTTAGCCACTAATTGATAGCATAAATTTAACCGATCCAAAAAATACCATGAGCATATACACCGACATAAGAGTCATTCATGGAGTTTATATATCATATTGAAGGGATGCATTGCGCGTTTAGCTGCCCTTGGATTATTACTGAGCTAATATGAAAAAATTTATTCCATTGTTTATCATGTTAAATATGCTATCGCTATCTGTTGCCTATGCTGCAGAACACATTGTGAATTTAGCAATCGGTTATAAAACCGTTAATTTTGCTGGAAAAACTAGACAGGCTATGGCCGTAAATAATCAAATTCCAGCACCCACACTGCGCTTCAAAGAAGGTGATAAAGTTACGATTCATGTGCACAACCGTTTAGATAAAGAAACAGCGCTTCATTGGCATGGGATTCTTGTACCTTGGCAAATGGATGGGGTTTTAGGCATTAATCAAAAAGGCATTCCGCCAGGCGGCGTTTTTCATTATCAATTTACACTCAAGCAATCAGGCACATACTGGTATCATGCACATGCTGGACTTCAAGAACAGCAAGGTTTATATGGTGCATTTCTCATTGATCCCCCTAAACCTTCATCCTATCGCTACAATAAAGATTATACGATTGTGTTATCTGACTGGAGCAACACGGATCCCGATCAAATTCTTGCGAATTTAAAAAAAAATGGTGACTATTATTCGCCAAATTTTCCTCTACAACCTTCTCTCATGAAATTCATGCATGATTATCGAAAAGCATCTTCTGAAGAACGTCAAAACTTAATAAATGACTATAAAGCCATGCAGAAAATGCGTATGAGCATTTATGATATCAGTGATGTAGCCTATGATGCATTTCTTTTAAATGGACATCCAAAAACTAGCCCATGGACAGCATCTGTAACCATAGGAGATACGGTACGTTTACGTTTTATTGGTGCAGGCGGAAACACTATTTTTCATGTAAAAATTCCAGGGACTTCAATGAAGATGGTGCATGCGGAAGGAAATGATATCCAGCCATTTGATGTAGAGGATTTCACTGTTGCGCCAGGTGAAACTTATGATGTTTTAGTTAGCATTCAAAAAAACGAGCCTTACATGATTTATGCCGAGTCTCTTGATACGGTAGGTACGGCTTTAGGTGCTTTAATAAATACACCCAATCAAATAGTCAACTACAGCAATGTGACTCCATTTGATGAGCCAGTACCTGTCACAAGACAAATGATGTCTATGATGATGAGCAACAAGATACAAGGTAATTTACCACAAACTATGCATATGCAAATGTCACATGATCATGCTATGCATGGAATGTCTCATATGGATTCAACCAGCCACTCAACGGATCATATGAAAATGGACAAAGGTACACCTATGCATGAGAACATGAAAATGCATCATATCATGCCAACCGAACCAAGCATAATAGGAGATTCCATATCTTCACCCAGTTCTTCTTATACAACTTCATCAGCTACAAAATATGAAAATATGATAGGTGCAGTTCGAACAAATAATCCGAATATACCCATAGCTGGTGTAATTAATATGGAATTATTCGGCTACATGGATAGATTTATTTGGTTTATCAATGGTGCCCCGGAACAAAAAGCGCATCCCATCGTATTAAAACCAGGGAAACGTTATCGTTTTGTTTTTACTAATACATCCATGATGCATCACCCTATGCACATTCATGGACATTGGTTTATTTTACGTAAAGGAAATGATGCATATGATCCTCTGTTACATACGATAGATGTACCACCTGGCGCTACTATTACAGCGGATATTGATACAGATGCAAGCGGTCAATGGATTTTTCATTGCCATTTTCTATATCACATGATGGCTGGCATGGCTCGCACTTTTCAATACTCCACATTAATTGAAATTACTAAAGATGAGACTAAGCCCCAAAATATTGTTAAGCAAACTGCATATTATAATAGGCCTATAGTCAGAGTCGATGAAGCAAGACCTATTGACCTATCTTTAATAAAACATCCCATGGCTCATCCCCATAGATTATGGCTGGCTTCATACTTGGATGTTGGCATCAATCCAGTAACGAATACTCAAAAAGTGACTTTTAAAGGATTATATGGCTCAGACTATCATAAACTAGAACTCTTCACCAATGATGCCGAAGTTCAAGAAGGAAGAATTGAAAATGCTGATGTAGATATTTTTTATTGGCATTTGCTCAATCAATTTTGGGCAGTGAAAGGCGGTGTCAATTATTTTTATCGCCCTGCAAATGAGGCTTATTGGCAACCTGGCATAGGTATTGAAGGCTTAATGCCTTATTTCATAGATACGGATGTCAGAGGATATATTTATAGTGGAAGCGCTAAACTCGATATAGAACTTTCGAGAGATACGCAAATGACTAATAACTTTTTTGTACGGTTGGGTGCACGTAGTATTTTGGCAACCAAAACTGTAACAGCAGGTGCGATAGGTAGTGGATTAAATCAGATGCAATATGTGATACGTCCTTACTATAGAATAGCACCCGGAGTGACTATTTTTGCTGAATTTGAAAGCGACCAATATTATGGTGATTTTAGAAATATTCAGGTTAATTTAGGTAATTCATATGAAGATAATACGTTAACCTTTGGTCTATCTGTGTTGTTTTAGAAATAATGTCATAATCCTAGATTCGGCAGTACAAGCCTACTGCCGAATCTAGGATAATCGGTGTTATGCCCGACCCTCATATGTTTTTACCTAAATCGACCCATTTCGGAAAAAGTTGGATTTTTTTACTTAGTATGATATCATAATGATATCACTTATTGATTACTCTGGTTTCAGGAGGAATATATGGCTGAATTACTAATTAGAGACCTAGAACCTGGCGTAATTAAACGCTTAAAACAGCGCGCCAAACAGCATAACAGATCATTGCAAGGCGAGTTAAAGTCTATCGTCGAAGCTGCCGTTAAAATGTCGATGGAAGAAGCGATAAAAGCAAGCAATGCATGGCATAAACGCTTGTCAGGTCATTCGTTCAGTGACAGCACAAAACTCACTCGAGAGGATAGAGACCGTTGAAAACTATAGTGGTAGATGCAAGTGTTGCCATTAAATGGTTTATTCCTGAAGTCCATGCCATATCTGCTACACGTTTATTGCATACGAGTTTACAGTTTATTGCGCCTGATCTCATTTTTGCAGAAGTTGGAAATATTCTATGGAAAAAGTATCGCTCGAAAGAATTAACACTGGATACAGCAGGCGCTATCCTAGATGATTTCAAAAGACTTCCTTTTCATAGTCATGAAAATGAATCCCTGCTCGATACAGCATGGCAAATTGCTACGACACATCAATGCACTATCTATGACAGCTTGTATGTAGCGCTAGCACAAGCTGAGGGATGCTTGTTGGTAACAGCAGATCGTGCTCTTCATAACACATTGAGCACTACGCATTTAGCCAGTCTGTTGCTTTGGGTGGAAGATATAAAAAACATGTAACTATTCATTGTCAATTAGGACCTGTCGTCATTTATATACCAAAATGTCGTCCCGGAGAGGATTCGAACCTCCGACCTGCCCCTTAGGAGGGGGCTGCGCTAT
>CAZHMQ010000047.1:0-15292 GCA_964533645.1 uncultured Coxiellaceae bacterium | reverse complement strand
ATGATATATTGGCCATTTTTGTAGTAAAATGCAACTTCATAATTACATTTTGTAGTAGGCTATGGAACATTTTTTTCGAAGACTCAAAAGACTAAGCATTATCGGCGCTGTTTTCTTTGGCATTATAGCTATTGGACTCCTGTACTATATTGAATTTCAACTACCCGATATCAATGCCCTGAACACAGTACAACTTCAAGTTCCATTACAAGTTTTTACCCATGACGGCAAGCTTATCGCTGAATATGGTGAAAAACGACGTATTCCTCTACCTTATGATCAAATTCCCAAGCAACTCATAGACGCTGTGCTTGCCACAGAAGATCAACGTTATTTTCAACATCCTGGTATAGACATTCCCGGATTAGCAAGAGCAGGTATTAAGCTCATTTTGACGGGCAGAAAAGAACAAGGCGGCAGCACTATCACTATGCAGGTTGCCCGCAGCTTTTATCTGACCAGACACAAAACATTTGGTCGAAAACTTCGTGAAATTCTGCTCGCTTTAAAAATAGATCATCAGCTCAGCAAACAAAAAATTCTTGAGTTATATCTTAACAAAATATTTCTTGGTGCACGTGCTTACGGTGTTGAAGCTGCCGCAGAAGTGTATTATGGAAAACCGCTAAATCAACTTAGCATAGATCAATATGCTATGTTAGCGGGTTTACCTAAAGCACCTTCCGCACTTAACCCTATAGCTAATCCAGAAGCTGCCAAAAAACGCCGCGATCATGTGTTGGGTCGTATGTATGAATTAAGCATCATCAACGAAGCCGACTATAAAAAAGCATTAGCTGCCCCTCTTAATGCTCATTATCATGAGCTACAAACGGAAGTTAAAGCGCCTTATGTAGGCGAACTGGTAAGACGCCAATTACAAGAAATGTACGGTGACCAAGTCTATACCGATGGTTTTAAAGTATATACCAGTATTGATAGCAATATGCAACACAATGCAAATCAGGCTGTACGTAACAATCTTATTGCTTACGATCAACGTCACGGCTACCGTGGACCCGAGAAAAATTTGGGCACACCTAGTTTGAATCAAATGCAACAATGGGAGCAAAAGCTCGCCGAAATTCCAGTCATTAACGGGTTAGAACCGGTTGCTGTTATTGATGTGATGCCTAAAAGCATTACCGTCCTTCGCGCCAATGGAGCATTGGTCACGATTCCATGGCAGGGATTATCTTGGGCACGCAAACAGATCAATGAAGATTATTTAGGTCGCATGCCTTCAAGCGCCGAAGAAGTTGTTCGCTTAGGCGATGTGATTCGCATCACCTCTACTCCTCAAGGCTTACGTTTAGCGCAAATTCCTGCCGCCGAAGCAGGCATTGTCGCACTAAATCCAACGAATGGCGCCATCTTAGCGCTTGTCGGTGGATTTGATTATAACAGCAGTAAATTTAACCGTATTACTGCTGCTGCTCGCCAACCGGGCTCCAGCTTTAAACCTTTTGTGTATTCTGCAGCTTTAGAAAAAGGTTACACACTCGCAACTATTATCAATGATGCTCCTGTCGTGATTGAAAACCCCAATGACAATAGTTTATGGCGTCCGCAAAATGATACTCATAAATTCTATGGACCTACCCGTATACGTGATGCGCTCACCCTCTCACGTAACTTAGTCTCTATCCGCCTTTTAGACTTAATTGGTATCTCCTATACTATTAAATACACACAACGTTTTGGTTTTTCCAAAAGTCAATTACCTGCGGGTTTATCACTTGCATTAGGCACCGCGCTGGTAACTCCATTACAAATGGCTTCGGCTTATGCCACTTTTGCAAACACGGGTTTTAAAGTGATACCTTTTGCGATTGAGCAAATACGCAACTCACAAGACCAGGTTATTTACGAAGCAAAACCTTTAGCTTCATGTCCCACATGCCCCATAGAAGAAGACCCGGCACAACAAAAAACGCATGCGCCACGTGCGATTTCTTCACAAAATGCGTTCCTTATTACATCAGCTCTGCATGATGCACTGCAACATGGCGCTTTAGCGCAAGCACGCACTTTACAACGTAAAGATTTAGCAGGAAAAACCGGTACCACACAAAATCAAGTCGATGCATGGTTTGCGGGTTATAGCACTGAATTAGTCGCTATCTCTTGGCTGGGATACGATCAACAACAACGCTCTCTACATGAATATGGCGCGCAAGCCGCTCTACCTATGTGGATTGAATTCATGCAAGCAGCCTTAAAAGATAGACCTGAACGTCCCATGAACGAGCCAGAAGGCATAGTCAGCGTGAAAATTGATCCTATGACAGGTAAACGTGCTGCTATCAATGATCCTGTGGCTAAATTTGAATACTTTATGTCACCGTATATTCCTGATGAAGATCAGTCTATGACAGCGCAAGACAATACCACTGCGCCTGAGGGAGATACATCGGGAACGGGGGTTTATTAACTGCTAGATAAAGTAATAAAAGATCAATAAAAAGTCAATTTATTTATGCGTAATAAATAATCATTTTTGAGCGAGTGTTTCCCATATTATTTTTTTACTCTGCTCCACCCAATGAACGTTCTCACACCACACAGACGCAAACTCATTTCTATGATCAGCAAAATTTTTTCTAAGTTTATCAAAGGTTGATACTTCGTCACCTTCCAAGATAGCCTGTTTCATGAGCGCTGTAGTCTCCATGGGATTATAAACTTTCAACACCACATCTCGCCAATCAACAGGTGTTTCATCAAATCTGATATGTTGTGTAGGAAAATTAAGCGGTTTAATTTTTTTATCTGGAATAATGCCTTGTTTAATCATCGCATGATAAATCATTTTGGGTCCGCGATACTTACTTTGCACGGTGTATCCTGCAATATGCGGCGTTGCAATCAAAGCTCTATCTAATACTTCAATATCAATAAATGGCTCGTTTTCCCATACATCTAAACACCAAATCAGATACTCGCCATAAAGCTTGAGATCATTAAAATCAATCACTGCGCCACGACCGGTATTCATTAAGATAGTATTTTTTTTCTGTCTCTCTAAAAACGGCTGTTGGATCATATGATAGGTAGGATATGGACCTGATCTCGTAAGTGGCGTGTGCAAACTAATCAAATCTAGATCTGAAAATTCCTCTAATGGCACATGTGGAAAATTGGCTTCTTTTTCGGCACGCAAAGGATCACATTGCATGACCTCAAAACCTAATAGCTGTAGTTTTTCCACCACACGAGAACCAATATGACCTACGCCTATGACACCTGCGCGCAAACGATTCCCTGTTAAATAGCCTTGTTTTTGCATGGCTGCAATAGCACACACCACATATTCAACAACCGCAATCGCATTGCAACCGTGAGCATTTGCCCAGTGTATACCCGCTTGATTCAACCACTCTATATCAAAATGATCTGTCCCCGTAGTTGGACTCGCAACAAACTTAACATTTGTTCCGCCTAGCAAGGCTTCATTGACTTTAGTAATAGATCTCACTAAAAGAATATCGGCATCTTTTATCTGATTTTTTTGTAACCCACGCCCTACAACCAAATGTGCATCATCAAAATAATGTTTTATAAAGGGAATGTCTTGATCAGCAATAATTTTCATAAGTCTCTCAAAAAACAGATCATGCAGCGTGATCAGAAATTAGTTTTATTTTTTCCAATTTTTTATTAATTTCTTTTTTTCGTTCTTCTAAATCAAAATCTGCCTGTAAACCTAACCAAAATCCTTCGCTCGTTCCTAGCGCTCTTGATAACCTTAAATCTGTATCAGCTGTCACTGAACGCAATCCATGGACAATTTCATTAATTCTCCTAGGCGGCACACCGATATCACGAGCTAGTTTATTTTGACTCACACAAAGAGGAGTCAAGAATTCTTCTAAAAGAATCTCTCCCGGATGAACATTCTGTAGTTTAGCCATTTTTGCACTTCTCCTAATGATAATCCTCAATGATGATTTGGGTTACATGACCGTCATGCCATTTAAAACAGATACGCCATTGATCATTAATTCTTATACTATATTGTCCGACTTTATTACCTTTTAATGTTTCCAATCTATTATTGGGTGGAATACGCAAATCATCTAATCGTTTTGCATTATTTAACATACGTAACTTTCGTCTAGCAATCTGCTGAATATCCCTAGGCAAGCGCAAAGAGACTTCACCAAGCCAGATTTTTTGTGTTTCCTTACATCTAAAGTCAATTATCATAAAAGAAGTATAACGCATTTCGTTATATAACGCAACACGTTATGTTATATCCCTCAGCTGATCTAAAACTATACCCAAAAAAATCGCAAACCCCACCCAGTTATTATTTAAAAATGCTTTAAAACTTTTTTGCGGGTCTCTATCTTTAATCAACCATTCTTGATAAAAAAATAAGAAACTGACTACCAACAAGCTCGTAAAATAATAAAAACCTAGGCGAAAGAAAAAACCCACCCAAACCATGAGCAACACAAAAACCATTTGCAGCAATCCTATAAAGAACTGCTCTCTTTCGCCAAATAAAATCGCCATGGATTTAACACCCACATTGATATCATCCGCTTTATCCGTCATGGCATAAAAAGTATCGTAAATCATAGGCCATACCATAGCCGCAAAAAAAAGCACCCAACCGCTTACCGGTACTTCATTAAGTTCCGCTGCAAATGCCATAGGGATACCCCATGAAAACGCAATACCCAAACCTACTTGTGGTAAATGCGTCACGCGTTTTAAAAAGGGATAAATCATGGCAAACAACAAACCGAAAAAAGCTAAGATAATAGTAAGCCCATTGAGTTGCCAAACTAGCAAAAATGCTGCGGCAATCAATATCCCGAAAAATATCCAGGCTTCTTTCACGGAAATTTTTCCCGTGACCAGTGGACGCCCTTGGGTACGCTCCACGTGACCGTCCCATTTTTTATCTGTTATATCATTCACAACACATCCTGCAGAACGCATTAAGATGACGCCTGCAATAAAAATAGCAACAATACCCCAATCGGGTTGGCCATTGGATGCCAGCCAAAGTGCCCACAACGTAGGCCATAACAATAACAATATACCAATAGGTTTATGTAAACGAATCAGGTAAAAATACTGTTTTAGTTTTTCATACATAATGTTGTCAAATCCGGCATTAATATTTCAGTAAGTAACAAGGAATGGTCGTGTAACTTAAATAACGATCTTCGCACCCACGATGCTTGTTGCTGATCGATTGGCGAAAAACCTTGCCAAAGTTTGCCTGGCTCTATATAGATAAATTCAAATTTATCACGTTTAATCTCAGGATCTTGGAATAAGACAGATCCTAATGGACGATTTTTTAAATGTGATAATGCTTGTTTACCCCTAAGCATATCCTGTGGAACGACCGTTCGTCCATACAACCAAATCTTTGTATCGCTACAAATACACACTTCACGAATTAAAGCTTCTTCACTAGACTTTAACTGCAATAACTCAGACTCCCAAGCTTCAGGTGCGTACCAATCCTCACGTATCACTTCAATCGTAGGATTTTTTATTCCATGGTCTTCTAAACGTTGCATGAACGAGCCCGCATGGCTAAGCCATAGTTGCAATTTCGTTGGATTATTTACATCCAGCAAGGGCTGCCAATGATTTTTATCTGCTTGCATGATAGGTTCTTATATAGATTCATGAGGTTTTATTGTACTATAGTCAAAAATAATATTGGATAGATTTATGACAGCACCTATCGTCATCATAGGCACTGGTCTTGCAGGCTATCAACTAGCCCGTGAATTCAGAAAAATAAGCCCCAACACCCCGTTAACACTCATTACAGCAGATAATGGTGAATATTATCCCAAACCCCAGTTATCGACAGCATTGACCCAAGGAAAAACCCCAGAAACCCTAGTCACCTCTCATGCTGAAACCATGGCTAAACAATTAAATGCCACGATACTTACCCAAACCAAAGTCACAGCAATAGACCCTGATACCCAAATGATCCACATGAGCGAGCAAACTTTGATCTACGATAAATTGGTTATCGCTATAGGTGCAGAAACGATCAAAGTACCTTTAGAAGGCGATGCTGCGGACGAAGTATTATCCATTAACCATATTTATCATTACACCCACTTTCAAAATTTAATCAAAAATAAAAAAAATATTGCTATTTTAGGTGCTGGACTCATAGGCTGCGAATTTGCCAATGATCTCTGTAATGCAAAATATCACGTGCATATGATTGCCCCTGCTAAAGCACCTCTCGATTTATTAATCCCAGAAAAAGTCGGGCATATTTTACAACACACATTAGAAGAACACGGCGTGCAATTCCATTTAAAATGCGTTGCTAAACGCATGGATAAAACAAATCAAGGATATCGTTTAACACTGTCCAACGGCCAAATCTTAGACGTGGATTTTGTGATTTCTGCCATAGGCTTAAAACCTAATATTACGTTAGCCAACAATGCTGGCATCAAAACCGACCGAGGAATTTTAGTCAATCGATTTTTAGAAACTAGTGTCAAAGATATTTATACCTTAGGCGACTGCGCCGAAGTCGAAGGACATGTATTACCCTATATCACACCTATACTCAATTGTGCGCGAGCGCTTGCAAAAACTTTAAGCGGACAACGCACCACTGTTGAATATCCTGCTATGCCTGTGACCATCAAAACACCGCTACATCCTATCGTTGTTTGTCCTCCTCCCAAAGACATGGTGGGCAAATGGGAAATTGAAACCCTTGGCGACGATACACGCGCATTATTTTATAATCAACAGCAGCAATTATTTGGGTTTGTATTAACTAATGATGCAGTCAAAGAACGGGCGATTTTGGTCAAACAATTACCGGCGTTGTTTTAGATCCTTAAATTAGCTAAACTTTGAATAGACTGTGTCATGCCAGCATGACAAGCTTTCTATCAAAAGGACAAAAAAGTGACTCTATCACCACATTTGTTCAAAACATTCTTGTCCTTGCTTATTTTCCTATGTTGTATTGGCTGCGAAAAAAAGCCCGATAACGTGCTTCCTGGTTATATTGAAGGCGAATACAACTATATTGCCAGCGGGATCGCAGGCACCTTATTCCAACTCAATGTACACCGCGGTCAAACTGTTCAACAAAATGATTTATTATTCTCGTTAGATCCAGAACCCGACAAATCAAACATGGATGCAGCAAAAGATAATGTGGATGATTTATCCGCCCAAGTGGATCTCGCGCAAATTCAATTAAAACGTTTCACCGATCTTTATGCAAACCATGCCACTGATAAATCCACGCTGGATCAAAAATCAACGGATTATCAAATTAAATTACAACAATTAAGTGCAGCAGAAAACACATTACGCGCGTCAGAATGGTCATATCATCAAAAAACCGTGTATGCTCCTGTTTCAGGGTATGTGTTTGATACTTATTATCGAATAGGTGAAAAAGTTGCTGCGAATCAACCTGTGCTTTCTTTGTTAACCGCCAAAAATATTAAAGTACAATTCTTCATCCCAGAAAAACAACTCAGCACCATACATCTTAATCAAGTGATTACGATTCGCTGTGATGGCTGCAAATCCACCGTGAAAGCCACCATCACTTATATTTCACCCGAAGCCGAATACACTCCACCGATTATCTATAGCCAAGACACCCGTTACAAATTAGTTTATAAAGTTAAAGCTGTGCTTCCCACGGATATTGCCATGCATTTTCACCCCGGCCAACCTTTGGACGTTTATTTAAATGAACCATGAAATCATCATTGACGTCGAACACCTCAACAAAAGTTTTGATGGCAAACCTGCTGTCATAAATTTTGATTTGCAAGTTAGTAAAGGTGAAGTATGTGGATTTTTAGGCCCCAATGGTAGCGGTAAAACGACTACATTGCGTATGTTATGCGGTCTTTTAACGCCCGATTCAGGCAAAGGTTCTTGCTTAGGATATGATATATTCACCCACTCTTTTGCGATCAAAAATGAAGTGGGTTACATGACGCAAAGTTTTAGTCTTTATCATGATTTAACCGCTTATGAAAACTTAGATTTTATTGCGAGAATTTTCCAAGTATCAAACCGCAAAGCAAAAATAGAAGCCTGTTTAAATGAATTTCAACTTGGTGACAAAAAAAATCAAATTGCAGGCACGTTATCGGGCGGCTGGAAACAACGATTAGCTCTCGCAGGTTGCTTATTACATGATCCTAAATTATTGCTGTTAGATGAACCTACAGCAGGCGTTGATCCCAAAGCACGTCGTGAATTTTGGGATGAAATTCATAAATTATCTGCTAGAGGCATCACGACTCTTGTAAGTACACACTATATGGATGAAGCTGAGCGATGCACAAAGCTTGCCTATATTTCTTATGGCCATTTATTAATAGAAGGTACGATTCCAGAAATCATTGCAAAAGCAAATATCTACACATGGTCGATATCGGGCGGCAATCTTTTTACTCTCGCAGAACAATTAAAAAGTCTTCCTGGCATTGAGCAAGTGGCATTCTTTGGCAGAAAATTACATGTCATTGGCAAAAATAAAAATCAAATCATGCAACTCATAGAACCTATTCGCCAACCAGAGCAAGAATGGCATCTTATCACACCAAGCCTAGAAGATGTTTTTATCAATTTAGTCGGTAAAACCAAGGGTGAACCATGAAAGCTTATTTTTCTGTCGCAAGATTATGGGCCATCATTTTAAAAGAATTTACGCAAATGAAACGTGATCGCGTCACATTTGGTATGATCATTGGACTTCCTTTATTACAACTCATACTTTTTGGTTATGCCATCAATACCGATCCCAAACATTTACCTACTGCAATTATCTCAGCTGATCATAGTGTTTTTACACGCAACTTAACTATTGCCATACAAAATTCTGCTTATTTTAAACTACTTCCTGACATTCAAGATCAAGCGCAAGCAGAAGAACTTCTTGCTCGCGGTGAGATTCAATTTATTATTTATATTCCGCCTAATTTTAGTCAGCGACTCATACGCAATCAATCGCCGCAACTTTTAGTGGAAGCGGATGCCACAGATCCTTC
This sequence comes from uncultured Coxiellaceae bacterium, assembly GCA_964533645.1. Classification (GTDB taxonomy): domain Bacteria; phylum Pseudomonadota; class Gammaproteobacteria; order DSM-16500; family DSM-16500; genus JABDBK01. The sequence goes on along the minus strand of CAZHMQ010000047.1, from coordinate 6,251 downwards.
TGCGACTGGGAATGCATTAAGTGCTTTAAATGATATCAATACTATGCTTTATAAAAAACTTTCAGGATCATTATCGTATTTACAACCTAAAGATTCACCGGTCGATTTAATCATACAATCAAAATATAATCCTGGCCGCATCACTCAATATAATATTGTTCCTGGGCTACTGGGTGTAGTGTTGACGATGACGATGATTATTATCACAGCACTTGCTATTACTCGAGAACGCGAGCGTGGAACGATGGAAAGTTTGCTTGCTATGCCGGTGCGCTCCATCGAAGTGATGCTAGGAAAACTCATTCCTTATATTTTAGTAGGTTATATTCAAGTTTCTTTAATACTTTTTATTTCCCATTATTTGTATAGTATTCCAATCAACGGAAGCGTGATGTTGCTGCTATTCGCGGCTTTACCCTTTATTGCTGCGAATCTCGCAGTGGGTCTTATGTTTTCCACTTTTGCTAAAAATCAACTGCAGGCTGTGCAGCTTTCCTTCTTTTTCTTTTTACCTTCTATTCTATTGTCTGGGTTTATGTTTCCCTTCCGCGGTATGCCCGATTGGGCGCAGTACATTGGCAATGTATTGCCTTTAACGCATTTTATGGTGATCGTGCGAGGCATTATTTTAAAAGGCAATTCGCTGTTTGAAATATTGCCGGCTATTGAAGCTATTCTGCTATTTTTGTTGATTGCACTTACTTTAGGCATAAAACGTTATCGACAAACGTTGGATTAATTCATATAGTAGGGTCACCCACTGAATAGAGAGCAAAAACATGAGCTACCTTGATAAAAACCTCTTAGAAGGTGAAAAAATCCTCTTTCGCACTAAAAAACACTGGATTGTCTTTTTCCCCCCGGTTTTTTGGGCTTTCGTGACTATTTTTTTATACTTCCAACCTAATCCCATATTACATAACATTATTTTTCTACCTGCGATTCTTACCTTAATTTATTTAGGTAACCAACTACTACTGTATTATTTTTCAGAATTTGCGATCACCAATATTCGTATAGTCATGCGCGAAGGATTTTTCTTTAGACATACCAATGACACAAGATTATCAGCTCTCGCAACGGTTGATGTTGTGCAAGGCATCATAGGACAAGCATTAGACTACGGAACAGTATTTATTAATTCCTTTGGTGGGGAAAAAGATCCTTTTATGGATATTGATTCACCCGTGAAATTTAAAAATGCATTGCAGGAGCAGCTTTATTTAACTCAGAAAAAGTAGCCCAATGGTGGGCCACCTTCCCATTCTTATTTCTTCACCGCTTCACGCCACGCAGTGATTCCACCTTTTAAATTTTTCACATTTTTAAAACCTTCACCCATCAAATAAGCGACAGCACGAGAGCTTCTGCCACCTGATTTACAATGCACTATCATAAGTTGTTCACGATCTAACTCATCTAGTCTATCTGGCAACTGCCCCAGGGGTATGAGTTTTCCGTTCATATTATCAGCTTCAAATTCACTTGGTTCTCTCACATCTAACACAAGCAAATCTTTCTTTTGTTTTTGTAACTCAAGTAATTCACTCACGGTAATTTCTTCAATTTGCATATCACAACTCTCCTGAACATAAGATAAAGACTGATGATGACACTCTGGATTTTTTTCCAACATAAACTCTCGGAATTGCATGGTGAGCGCATTGACTGTTAAAAGCCTGCTCTTTAAAGACTGGCCTATGCCTAAAATAAGCTTAATAACTTCGGTCGCTTGTATAGTCCCCAACAATCCCGGTAAAACACCTAGCACACCCGCTTCTTGACAAGATGGAATATCCCTAGGCCTCGAAGGATAAAGACATCGATAACAAGGCCCGTCCGGTGTCGAAAAAACCGAGCATTGACCTTCAAACCGATGAATACTCGCTGCGACCAATGGTTTTTTCACATGAAAACACGCATCGTTTATTACATAATGTGCGGTGAAATTATCCGTACAATCGACTACAATATCATAATCTTCCAATAATGATATCGCGTTTTGCTGCGTCAATGCTTGCTCGTAGGTGTGAATCCGCGTCGAAGCATTCTGAGAGGTTAAGTGGCGTTTTGCACAATGCACTTTTTTATGACCTATATCTTGTTCACGATACATAATTTGGCGTTGTAAGTTTGATACATCTACCACATCATCGTCGACAATACCAAGAGTCCCCACCCCCGCGGCTGCAAGATAGAGCAATACAGGAGACGCTAACCCACCCGCACCTATACACATGACTTTTGCGGATGATAATTTTTGTTGTCCGATCACACCTACTTCGGGTAACAAAAAATGTCGTTTATAGCGTGTTTCAATATTCAACGACTACATCCAATAATGCAAAACCAACGTCACTACTACACCCACCACAATCAATGTAGCCATAAGACCCAACAAAGGAAGTCCCCATGTATAATAGGGTTTTAAACCGTCTTTTTTCATCATATTACCTCTAGAAATAATCTTGTTTCATCGCCGCTTTCGCAAGCTGCCATGTTTCATTCGCGACTTGATTTGCTTTTTCTGTGCCTTCACGCAAGACAGCAAGCACTTGCCCCGGATCACTTTCATACACCATTCTTCGTTGTCGAATAGGTTCGATTAATGCAACCAACACTTCGATCAAGCGCTTTTTACATTCCACATCGCCTATGGTTCCTTGTTTATAACGCTCTTTTGCATCAGCCACCCATTGCTGATCTGGATTAAACGTTTCATGAAAAATCCATAACGGATTATGTTCTACTGTTCCCGGGTCTGTTGCTTTCAAACGATGAGGGTCGGTATACATGCCCATGACTTTGCGCTTAACGGTATCCGTATCATCACTTAAGAAAATAGCATTATGAAGTGATTTAGACATTTTCAATAAATTTCCATTTGCATCGGGTCCCGCTGTGCCTACTAAGCGTTTTGCACGGCCCAGTTTGACGTCCACAATGGGGAATAAACCGCCTTTTGTGAGATAATCTTTATCTTCCGTATGTGAATCCACTCCGCAATACAATTGATTAAATTTACGCGCCACTTCTCGTGTCATTTCAAGATGAGGAATTTGATCTTCGCCTACGGGCACAATTTCCGGACGAAAAGCTAAAATATCTGCAACCTGTCCCACGGCATAGAGCAAAAATCCAAAGGAATAATTATCTCCTAATTTTTTATCTCTGATTTCATCTTTAATCGTAGGATTTCGCATCACACGCGGATAGGGAAGTAACATGCTAAAGAAAAAAGTAAGGTCCGCGATAGCAGATATTTCAGATTGGATAAACATAGTGCTACGCTTGGGATCTATCCCCGCCGCTAAATAGTCGGTAGCAATATCCATGACGCTTTGTCTGATTTCATCGGGTTTATCGGCTCGCGTCGTAAAAGCATGCGCATTGGCAATAATAAAGTAACAATCGTAGGCATTTTGCAATAAGACACGGTTTTCTAAAGAACCTACCCAATGCCCCAAATGCAATCGCCCCGTTGGGGTGTCCCCAGTTAATAAGCGTGGTTTTTTCATCTATCGTTCGCCCTAAGCACAAGGGCATTGATTTTGGCATGTTCTTTAACGGATTGCAAAGTGTGGCGGAATAATTGGCCTGTTCATTAAAACCATGCCCTGGTTTCACATTCCAAATTTACGCATCATACGGTGCAGAAAATCTTCTTTAGGCTTTTTTTCTTCCACTAATTTAATGGCTTTAGAAATTTCCGTCTTACCTAGTCTCCTATCGTGGGCGTATATCTTATATTTTAAAATGGATAACTCGTTACGTACGCCTGCTGCAATGGGCCCAAAATTAGGATAGTTATTCTCTGCTAAATCAGCTTGATACCACCTTTCCAAGCGACCAATTACCTCATTAATGGCAATCATCCTTTTTTTGGCATCCTTCTGAACAGCATTACCTGCCACTGGATCACCACCCAACACTGCATCTATCTCATCGCCTTTAAGGTATTTTTTAGCTAACCTTTTCTGCTCTTCTATTAATATGGAAATCACCTGATTTCTTGGATCTAGGAATGCTACTCTTCTCTCGTTATCTATAATTTTTAAAATAAGCCCGTTTTTCACCGCATCCTCATCACACCCTTCTTTAACTTGATAGACCCAACCTTTCCCTTCCTTTGCCATGAACGTTAACGCCTTAGAACAGAAATCATCAACTTCTTGTTTTTTATCACCGCATATCTGTCGTGCCTGATTTACATAGTCTGCGTTTTCTGCTGAAAAAATCGCACGATCCACTAACCGACCAAGAGGGAGTGCTTGCAGCTCAAGCTCAAGCTTTTTTTGATCTGTCTCCTGGTTGTGTTTCATTACATTTAATGCCAATCGGCTTCTCGCACGATCCGCGGCCTGCGCCAGCTCCTTTTTCTCCAGCGCCTCCTCTCTCATTGCGTCTTCCGCTTGTTTTGCGGCCTCTGCTTTTTTTTCATCTTCTATTCCACCACCGAGCCCTTTTTTTACTCCTTTTGTCGAACCACGAATACCCATTTCTACAGAAGATTTTTCATCTCCATGTTGTCTATTTTTCATATGATCACCCCTGAGTCCTACACTTACCCTCAGTATAACATATGAATACCTGTAGTAATTTATTGAAAATTATGGCTTTTTTACAAAGTAAAAGCTTTTTTCCTTAAGATAAGATAATAAAACACTTGCCCAGCTTTCTTGCTTTTCAAGACGTTCCAATTTTTTGGCAAGTTCTTTTCTTCCAAAGCTTTTCCTGTTTCTATATAAATATAAGCCTCATCTGCCAAAAACCCATGCTCTTCTAAGTAAAAACAACACGGGAGCAACAAATCCTGACTAAAAGGTGGGTCAAGAAAGACAATATCGAATTTGTTTTCAGGAGCTTTGAGTTGTTCTGGAAGATTTGCTCTATATATTTCCGCACGATCTGATTTAAAAACATGCAATTCTTCTTTCAAAAGTGACACCACTTCCGAAGATGCATCCACCATCACGACGTGTTTAGCACCTCTAGACAAAGCCTCGAATCCGAGAGCGCCACTGCCCGCAAAAGCATCAAAACAATACGCTCCTGATATCATATTCGCCAACCAATTAAACAAGGTTTCACGAACCCTATCTGGAGTCGGTCTTAAATTTGGCATATTTGGGACTTTGATCTTACGCCCCCTCCATTCGCCCCCGATGATTCGAATTTGACCTTTTTGCATAATAATTTCCTCCATACTTGCCGTATGCTACCATTGTCGGAATTCTAAGAGGTATAGCAATGCTAAATTTTTTAAAACGAAAAAAAACTGAAGAACCCGCCATAGAGCCAAACCCAGCTGAACCCAAAGGGTTTTTTGCCCGATTAAAAGCAGGTCTTTCAAAAACCCGCGCGAGTTTTGCATCAGGTATTGCCACACTTATTTTAGGCAAAAAAACGCTGGATACAGACTTAATTGAATTAATAGAAACACAATTATTAACCGCAGATGTCGGCATTGATGCGACAGAACAACTTATTAAAAGCCTCACTGAAAAACTTGCTCGCAAAGAATTAGCCAATAGTGAAGCGGTACTTCGTGAACTACAAGAACAGATGAAAGCCATTTTGCGTCCTTGCGAAATCGCACTCAGTATACCTGCTAGTGATTTGCCTTTTGTCGTTTTAGTCGTTGGTATTAATGGTTCGGGTAAAACTACCACCATAGGCAAAGTAGCTAATTACGTAAAAACATCCGGAAAATCAGTGATGCTCGCGGCCGGTGATACCTTCCGAGCAGCTGCGACCGAACAATTACAAATCTGGGGTGAGCGTAACCACATTCCAGTGATTGCCCAACAACCGGGTGCTGATCCTGCTGCCGTGGTTTATGATGCGCTGGAATCCGCCAAAGCACGCAAAACCCAAGTATTACTCGCCGATACTGCCGGTAGATTACACACGCAAAGCAATCTCATGGATGAACTCAAAAAAGTAAAACGTGTGCTGTCCAAGCAAGATCCCCATGCACCTCATGAGACTTTGCTTATTTTGGACGCAAGCATAGGTCAAAATGCTATCAATCAAGCCAAGCAGTTTCATGATGCCATAGGTATTACGGGTCTAGTCATCACTAAGCTCGATGGCACGGCCAAGGGTGGTATTATTTTTGCGATTGCAAAGCAGATGAAAATTCCTATTCGTTTTATTGGCGTAGGTGAAGGTATGGATGACTTAAGACCTTTTAATGCGGATGATTTTGTGCAAGCTTTATTTGAAAAATAACACCAACATTGATAAAA